>CAIXHD010000045.1 GCA_903919065.1 uncultured Bacteroidota bacterium | reverse complement strand
GCCTCTTGCACCAGCCCGTTATACAGGTCAGAAGGTATCGCAGGCCGATTTTGGCGTACCATTCATGATCAGTGAAATCGGTGGCATCGGCTGGGCGACCGAGGGTGGCTGGAGCTACGGTAATGGTCCCAAAAATCTTGACGAATTCTATTCGCGATACAAAGGCACCATCGATGCGATGCTTGATAATCCAAACCTGTTTGGCTTTTGTTATACGCAACTGACAGATATCGAACAGGAAAGAAACGGCCTATATTTCTACGACCGCAAACCTAAATTTGACAATAAGAAACTTTACGAAATCACCTCACGGCAGGCGGCTTATGAACGCAACGAAGCAGCTGCGCCCCAGCCCCGGCTGAATGTGGTTGATGCCAAGTGGAAAGTCCTGGTTGGAGCTGTTCAGGATTTGAAATTGAGCACTCCATATCAATATACCAGCGAAAAACCTGATGACAGCTGGACCTCGGAAAGTTTTAACGACAAGGCATGGCAAACCGGACTGGCCCCTTTCGGCGATGGCGATAATGCCCGGACCAACTGGAAATCCTCCGACATATATTTGAGAAAGACTTTTGATTTTGACGGCGGTGAACTGAAGAATGGCGGTGTGGTTATTAGTCATGATGAAGATACTGAGGTGTATATAAACGGACAGAAAATTCTTGGTGTGACCGGATTTCAAGGCAATTACAGATTAAAGCTGGTGACAGAAGCCCTTCGAAAGGCGCTGAAGCCGGGCCGCAACACCCTCGCCGTACACACACATCAAACCACAGGAGGTCAATATATCGATCTGGCAATCCTCGTGGAATAATTATTTAATCAGCATAATTGAAATTGATTAAGGTACATACAACAAAAAGCTATGAATAAATCATTGATAACCCTGTCTGGCATTTTCTGCATTTCACTGTTTGCTTCTGTTGAGGCACAGACCCCACTTCAGAAAATTGAACCAGTCAACTTTTCACAGGTCGCAATAGAAGACAACTTCTGGAAACCGCGTATTTACACCGTTAGTACTGTCACCATTCCGGTATGCATAGATCAAACCGAGGTAAAGACCGCACGCATCCGGAATTTCGAAAAGGTGGCTGCAAAAAAAGGAGAAAAGCACGAGGGGATCTATTACGATGATTCCGATGTTTACAAGGCACTCGAAGCCATGGCCTACTCGCTGAAAAACCATCCCGATGCACAACTCGAAAAAAAGGCTGATGAATGGATTGGAAAAATTGCTGCTGCTCAATTGCCCGACGGGTACTTAAATACTTATTATTCACTGACCGGCCTGGATAAACGATGGACCAACATGGATTACCATGAGGATTATTGTGCAGGACATTTAATTGAGGCGGCAGTAGCTTATTACAATACCACGGGTAAAAGAACATTGCTTGACGTGGCAATTCGTTTTGCCAACCATATTGATTCCACTTTCCGCATGCAGGACCGTCATTGGGTTTCGGGGCATCAGGAAATCGAACTGGCACTTGTAAAGCTCTTTAAAACAACCGGTGACAAACGGTATCTCGACTTGTCCGATTGGTATCTC
The DNA here is from genome assembly GCA_903919065.1 of uncultured Bacteroidota bacterium. Classification (GTDB taxonomy): domain Bacteria; phylum Bacteroidota; class Bacteroidia; order Bacteroidales; family UBA12481; genus UBA12481. The sequence continues at coordinate 2,751 of CAIXHD010000045.1, read as the reverse complement.
GCGCAGCGGGGTCACGGATATTTTGAAAGAAGACCGGGCAGCCAGGATTATTGTCAGGATAAGCTGCCGGTGAAAGAGCAGGTGCAGATTTCGGGTCATGCTGTACGTGCAATGTATTTGTATACCGGGGCAGCTGATGTGGCTGCTGCAAACAATGATCCCGGATACATGAATGCCATGAAGCAGGTATGGGAGGATGTAGTATACCGCAACATGTATATTACCGGTGGCATAGGATCATCAGGCAGAAATGAGGGTTTCAGCGTTGATTATGATTTGCCGAATGAGGAGGCATATTGTGAAACCTGTGCCTCTGTTGGCATGGTGTTATGGAATCAGCGAATGAACCTGTTAACCGGAGAAAGCAAATATGTTGACGTACTCGAAAGGAGTCTTTATAATGGAGCACTGGATGGTTTGTCGCTGAAGGGGGACCGGTTCTTTTATGGAAATCCGCTGGCATCCGCCGGAAATGATTCCCGCGATGAATGGTTTGGAACGGCTTGTTGTCCTTCGAACATTGCCCGGTTGGTGGAATCCGTTGGTAATTACATTTATGCAAAATCAGACGATGCCTTATGGGTAAACCTATTTGTCGGAAGCTCGGTCTCTTTTAATCTCAAAAACAAAAAAGTTCAGTTGAAACAAACCACAAATTACCCATGGGATGGGAAGGTGAAGTTTTCTGTAGAGCCGGATAAGCAGATTGAATTTGGTCTTTTTATACGTGTTCCAGGCTGGGCAAATAATCAACCTGTTCCGGGCGATACTTACCGTTATCTGGACAGCTCGTCTGAGAAATTTTCTTTGACGCTGAACGGCACCCCTGCAGCTTATACAATGGTCAATGGGTATGCGGTGGTGAAGAGGGCCTGGAAAAAAGGTGATTTGGTTGAGTTGAATCTTCCGATGCCTGTGCGAAGAATAGTGGCCATTGACAACCTGGTAGCGAACAGGAATCGTGTTGCCCTGCAAAGAGGTCCGCTGGTTTATTGCTTTGAACATGCAGACAATGGAGGTAAGGCATTGAATATCATTATCCCAGATAAAGTTAATTTTTCGGCAGCTTACAAGCCTGATCTTTTAAATGGGATTGTTGTTTTAGAGGCGCAGGCCACGGTTGCAACGGTTTCAGAAGATGGTGCCAGTATCAGTTCAGGCAATCGTAAAGTCGTTGCCATTCCTTTTTACTCCTGGGCGAACCGGGGTCAGGGTCAGATGCAGGTTTGGATGCCAAGGAGGATAAATGACCTCAGATTACTGTCAAATTGATTTTCCTGTATTTACTGACTTTGCGGATATTTTGAGGCAAAGATAGTACATGAAAAGGCTAATAAAGTGATCCGTTTTTGGCTGGCTTAGGGATAGATTTAGCTTGTTGAATTGTTTTGAAATTAACAAGTAAATCTATTTCCTATGAAGCAAAAACTACTTTTTGTATTGTTGGCGGTGTTTTTTGCCGGAACTCTTTTCGGCCAGACTCGCCAATTGTCCGGAAAGGTGACCTCCGCGGCAGATAACCAGCCGATTCCGGGTGTTGCCGTTGTGGTAAAAGGAACCCAGATCGCGACCACAACAGGTTCCGATGGTATGTTCGCATTAACTTTAAGAACCCAGGGTGGCAGTCTGGAGTTCTCCTCTATCGGTTATGTAAAACTCGATATGCCGATAACAGCATCGAATACCTATAATGTCAGCCTGGAAGCTGATGTTAAGAATATCGATGAAGTGGTTGTTACCGCTCTCGGAATAACCCGGGCTAAGAAAACCCTGGGATATGCCGTGCAGGATATCAATTCAACTGAGCTGACAGAGGCTAAGGATAATAACATAATAAATACTCTGTCAGGTAAGATTGCCGGAGTACAGGTTACAAGCGGGGGTAGCACGGTGGGTGCATCTTCGAGGATCGTAATCCGCGGCAATAAGTCATTTGCAGGCAATGAACCGCTTTTTGTAATCGATGGTACGCCGATCTTCAATAATACAACAAACCTTGATGGAGGAGGGGGTATTGACTGGGGAAATACGGCAGCGGATATCGATGCTAACAATATTGAATCGATGACTGTGCTGAAAGGTGCCAACGCTGCCGCTCTTTATGGCAGTCGCGCAACTAACGGCGTAATCCTGATCACAACGAAAAAAGGTAAGGATGGCCGCAAATTAGGAGTGGATTTCACCTCTTCCATGACCTTTGACAAGGTTGCCTATCTGCCTAAATTCCAGAATGAGTATGGCGGCGGATGGAATGGTGAAGAATATTTATGGAAACGGGATAATCCGACCATGAGCTATCAGGACTATTCGAAAACTTATGGATATAACTGGGTTGACGGCGGCGGCGGCGGTGTAAACGACAGCTGGCCAATTAACTGGGGTCCAAGACTTGATGCCGGATTGCTGATCGATCAATGGTCGACCGGCCCAAACAGCCCCTGGATTTCACGTCCGACTAATTACAGGGATTTTTTCCAGACAGGTGTGAATTCTGAAAATAGTCTGGCAGTTTCATCCAATGGCGACAAGGCAACAGGACGTCTGGCATTCACTAATCTGAATACAAAAGGGATCATCGATTATACCGACCAGGCTCAGCAAACGCTAAACGGCAGTCTTACCTTAAGACCAACCGACCGGCTGACAGCTATTACCAACATTACTTATCTGAAAAAGAAAAGTAATAACATACCGAACAACGGCTATTCCGGAATTGGTGTTGATTATGCCTGGATGCAAAGGGATTTTGAT
>CAIXHD010000044.1 GCA_903919065.1 uncultured Bacteroidota bacterium | reverse complement strand
TCGAGGATTGCATTCAGCATTACCGCATTCAGTGCACCGGAACTTACTCCGGAAATGAACGCGATATTATTCATCTCTCCGGAATAATAAAGCTGTTCGAGCAACGCAGCTTCCTGAGGAATTCTGGCAGCGGCACCGGTTATCACAATCGCTACTCCTTCAGAATGATCCATAGCCATTTCTTGTTCAGGTGTTGCCCGAAGAAAATAGTAGAAACTGGTGGTTAAACCAATCAGAATGGCAAGGACTGCACTGATTTTAAGTAAGCGCCTCATGGTCCTGACTCTATAAGTACTTTTTTAGTTTGTGAATAGATCCTTTCCAGGAGCAACCCAGGCAATAGAAAAATGTAAGGTCAAAGCCATCTGTATTATCCTCCGGATTAACCGGTACGACTTCAAAATCCCGTGTAACCTGAACCACTATGCTTGCGCCGGCACTGTTCTTCACTAAAAATCTAATAATACCGCACTGAGGACAAACCAGATATTTAACTGACATGGATATTGATATTTAGAACAAAAATACAATTTAGTTCAACGCATAAAAACAAACAACCCCGCTTGGGGCGGGGCTGTTCGAAAATCTCTTAACACGACGTGCGTCCAGACACTAGTAACTCTTCCGGAAGTTATCCCGGCGTGGTGCAGCGCTATCACGTTTCTTGAAATTGTCCTGTTTTTCGATTGCTTCATTGACAACGATGGTACGACCTTCGATTTCGGCGCCATTCAATTGTTCAATTGCACTTTTTGCTTCGGCTTCGTTTGTCATTTCAACAAATCCAAATCCTTTGCTTCTTCCGGTGTATTTGTCAGAAATAACCGTTGACGAACTAACTTCGCCGTACTCTTCAAAGATTCCTTTTAAGTCGTCTCCGCTAACGCGGTAAGGCAGACTTCCTACATAAATTTTCATAATACAATTTAATTTAAAACCGGTGCAAAGGTACGGAGATTTATTTAGAAATGTTCTAAACTGCTAATTATTTGCAATTTATTTTAATCCGGAAGGAATTTCTTGCGCAATTCTTCGATCTGAAATTCATCGATCGGCTTCATTGTACCAAGAGGTAAACTGTGAATTAGCGACCTTGCGCTGAACTCGGCAACCTCCAGCCGGTCGAAGGCATGAAGCAGGCTGTTGCCAGTGACGAGGATGCTGTCGTTTTGAATAATAAGTACAGGATGATCCGATCGTAATGATTGGCTAATGCGTTCCTGGCCAGCGAAATGGGCTCCAAAGGGAAGTAATGGGACATCTTGCAGAAGAATCCAGCTTTCCGGAATCGTCCGGTTATCGAAAGTTTGTCCGGTAACTCCAAAAGCCATCGAATAGGGTGCCTGGGTAAAGATGATTGCCTTTATGCCGGGATTCCGCTTGTAAATTTCCTGATGAATCAGAATGGACCGGCTTGGATTCTTGCCTGGCTCACAATGACCGTTACGAATCTGAACAACATCAGATGGTTCAATGTCCCATCGCGAAAAACTTCGCGGGGTGATCAGGAAATCATCTCCCCGCCAGCGCGTCGAAACAGTTCCATAAGTGCTGATCATTAACCCCTGATCACAGGCCCTGCGAACTATCCTGCAGATATCTGACCGAAGCGCCCTTTCATCAGAGGGGTAATCTACAGATTCCATTTCCGGAATATGCTCGCTGTATTGTGCTTCAAAAGCCGATAATTGCTCATCAGTAAGGTAGTTCGGCGTGCCGAGCATTCTTGAGTTGATCAGGATTCGGGCAACAAACTCAAAGGTTTCGAATCGTTCAAAAGCGTCCTGCAGATTTATTCCTCCAACCACAGTGCCGTGGTTTTCAAGTATCACAGCATAGAAGCCTTTAATAAACTCTTCAGCGATTTTATCTCCAAGTGCTTGTGAACCAGGTAACTCATATTTGGCATAGCCGATTGGGCCGCATACTGCCCTGGCCTGAGGGATAACATTGGTATTGGGAAAATCCCTGACGATACTGAATGATACCAGTGCCGGCGGGTGTGCATGAACTATGGCATTCAAATCAGGCCGCGCCTGGTAAATTGCCAGGTGAAAGGGTAATTCGGAGGATGGTTTATGCGGTCCGGAAACAGAACCATCCGGATGAACACATAAAATATCTGATGGCCGTAATGATCCTTTATCTATGGATGCGGGTGTAACCCAGACATCACCGTTTTCGTCCCTGATCGAAATGTTTCCGCCTGAAGTTGTGGTTAATCCACGGCGGTATATTCTTGTTATTATCTCAGTAATCTGCTCCCTTGGGTGCATTAAAATTGGGTCCATGATGTAGGGTATTTGGTTTCGGGTATCAGGTTTCGGGTTTCGGGTGTCGGGTGTCGGGTTTGAATTTAGAGATTCGAAGGCCAGTATTGATTTTTGAATTATCAGGATCAAGTGGGCTGCTCAGAAAATATAGGCTCCGGGTCCACTTGACTTTGTTATTTCAGCATTCAAAATTGGTCCTGGCCTTCAATAAGATGATAAGTGTGAAGTTATCCATTTCCAAAGGTGTGTTGTATTAAAATATTTATGCCGATTCCGATTAAAACCAAGCCTCCGATAATACCGAGCTTATTTCCCAGGATCGGTGCCAGCTTATTTCCCAGCAATACACCAATAAAACAGATCACAAAAGTAATAAAACCAATCACGAGGATCGGAATCCAGATGGTCATGTCGAGAAAGGCAAAGCTGACTCCTACAGCCAGCGCATCTAAACTTGTGGCAATGGAAAGAGCCAAAAGGGTCGGGAAGTGAAGACAATTTCTCATTGCCTCATCACTTTTGGAACTCTGGTAGCTTTCCCAGATCATCCTGGAGCCGACAATCAGCAAAAGGCCAAAAGCTACCCAATGATCGAATGATTTGATATAGGTGCTGAAAGTTATCCCTGCAGCCCAGCCGATCAATGGCATGATAGCCTGGAAAAAGCCAAACGAGAAGGCAATACGAAAAGCATGTTTCACCTGAAGCTTCTTTATCATGATGCCATTGGTAACTGAAACAGCCAGTGCATCCATTGATAGACCCACTGCAATGCCGATTAATACATATAGGTTCATTTTATATTGTCTATAGTCCGCAAAGATAATCAGCCAAAGTTGATAAGGATGATCCGACCGGTACAGATCGATCTTCTCTTCTTTAAGGCAAACCGATTCAAACACCTGCCTGATGCCTGAATCATAGCTCAATACACATTGTAGTGTGCCTTCATTTTCTTAATTGAACGGATGGAAATTTGCTGTCGGAAATCAAGAAGAGCGCTTATCTCAAAGATAGCCTGCAGATAAGTCTGGGTAAGATCAATAATTTCGATCAGTCATTTCTGAACGGCGAACTGCGGGGAATGAATGGTAAAACCGTTAATGACGGAATGCCGCTATTAAAATGGATGAGGGATTGGGACCTGAGTGTATTCAGGTTCGACAGATCTTCTTGTTTCAGGACCTTAGTGTTTCGGAGAAATTGCTGCGATAAGTTTCTGAAACCGGCAATCGGATTGGCACTGTTGCAGAAAGCTCCACCACCATGCCGGATTTGGTTTTTTTTGCCAACCTTACCCGATTGAGATTGACCATGAAAGAACGGTGGCAGCGAACTACAGGGAAACCGGTTAACTGTTCTTCCATTCGCTTCATACTATTGCGAAGCAGCATTCTGTCCGGCTGGGTGTGATCGAGATAATGGATGGTAACATAGTTTTCGCTGGCCTCAATATAAAGCAGATCATTCAGCTGCATACTTAACTTGGTATCTCCGTTCTCATCGTCGAAATGGATGAATCTGGATTCAGGCTCATTGGTTTTAGCAAACAGAAGATTATCTAATTTCTGCTTTTTATCGTACCACGCAAAATACAGCAGGCTCATCAGATAGGGGATCAGCAGGATTAAGGTTGCATTAAGAATGGCTGTATAATAAACCTCAAACCAGAATCTCGGATCTTTCAGGAAAACCTTTTGGATCATCATGTAAAATCCAGTCATCGCAAGAACCTCAATGGCTATCATGATGGAGTAGCCGGCAATGGTTATGGTGCGGACTTTACGGATCTGACTCATAATTACCCGGCTGATAATCACAACC
>CAIXHD010000043.1 GCA_903919065.1 uncultured Bacteroidota bacterium | reverse complement strand
TGGAAAGGAAACCTGTGAGGTGGCACTGACTCACGACGGCGAAATAACCGGTTATGTTTACCTTACCGGCATTGCTGCTGAGAACCGGGAACAATGTCGGGTTACAGCGGTTGATATTACAGAGCGCAAGCTGGCTGAGCAAGATGATCAGCAAATAACCGAAACGCTGACGTTTCTGGCGCAATACGGCGGCATTGAAATAAAAATGGGATTTTTTGAATCACTGGCGCAATACCTTGCCCATGCCCTTGATGCTGATTTTGTATGTATCGACAGGCTTGAAGGCGATGGCCTGAATGCCCGCACACTTGCAGTATGGCACAATGGGGTTTTTGAAGACAATGTGGTATATGCACTTAAAGACACACCGTGCGGCGATGTGGTAGGGAAATCTGTTTGCAGCTTTCCGGCCAGTGTAACCCAATTCTTCCCACGCGACACCGTACTTCAGGAATTAAAAGCGGAGAGCTATGTAGGGGTAACGCTTTGGAGCTACACCGGAGTACCAATCGGATTGATCGCGGTAATCAAAAGCAGTCCTCTCGTGAAACAGAAGCAGGCTGAGGAATTGCTGAAAATAGTAGCCGTGCGGGCAGCCGGCGAATTGGAACGGATTGAGGCGGAAGCGGAATTAATCAAAAATAAAGAAAAGGCCGAAGAAAGTGACCGCTTGAAATCCGCTTTTCTCGCCAACATGAGCCATGAGATCAGAACACCTATGAATGGGATTCTTGGATTTGCCGATCTTCTGAAAGACCCTGATCTTACCGGAGCAGAGCAAAATACCTATATCCAAATGATAGAGAAGGGTGGCTCCCGCATGCTCAATATCATCAATGATATCATCAGTATTTCAAAACTCGAATCGGGGCAAATGGAGGTGGAGCTATCAGAAACGAACCTCATCCAACAGATTGAATATATCCAGGCCTTTTTACAACCGGAGGCTGAACGAAAAAGGATTCGGATATATTTGAAAAATTCATTACCGGCTGCAGAGGCTATCACAAAAACAGACCGGGAGAAAGTTTACGCCATTCTTACCAACCTCGTTAAAAATGCGGTTAAGTTTACCAATAAAGGATTCATTGAAATCGGATGCGAAAAAAAAGGTGAATTCATTGAAATCTATGTGAAAGATACGGGTGTTGGCCTTCCTGAAGGACAGCAGAAAATTATTTTTGAAAGATTCAGACAGGGCAGCGACTCACTTACCCGCAATTACGAGGGTGCAGGTTTGGGCTTATCCATTTCGAAAGCTTATGTGGAAATGCTGGGTGGTAAGATTTGGGTGGAAAGCGAATTCGGCCAAGGGTCGACATTCTTTTTTACTATTCCCTGCAAGGCAGAACCGGAAAAGGAATTGGCTGTTCAGACTATCGTTTCCGAAAAGAAAGAAACGAACACGGTCAGAAAATTGGATATCCTGATAGCCGAAGACGACGAAGCATCAGAAATGTTTATTCAGGCGGTAATCAAAATGTTTAGCAAGGAGATTTTTACCGCGAAAACTGGTATTGAAGCCCTGGAAATATGCCGAAATAATCCAGACATAGATTTGGTGTTGATGGATATTAAGATGCCCGAAATGGATGGGTATGAAGCAACCCGGAAAATCAGGCAATTCAACAAAAAAGTAATCATCATTGCCGAAACTGCATTTGCATTGGCCGATGACAAAGAAAAGGCTCTGGCTGCAGGATGTAATGATTATATCTCAAAACCGATAAAAAAAGATGAATTAGAGGCGCTGATTCAGATGTACTTTCAGAAATAGTTTGCATGAAACTACTTGACAATACCTCATTAACCTGGAGAAGCATTTTTTTACAATACTTGTTATTGCTTTCGCAAGCTTAGTCCGAATCCTGTTCCTGAGCGATCTGGGAAGGGGACTTTCCTACCTGACTTTTTATCCGGCCATGATGATAGTGGCTATGTATGGTGGTTTCTATGCCGGACTGTTGGGAATGGTAATTTCAGGACTGCTTAGTCTCTTCTGGATTCAAAAGGGTTATCTGTCTCATGTTGAAACTTTGGCTTTTGTGGTTTTCATTATCAGTTGTCTGATGATATCGGTGATTGCAGAAGCCATGAAAAGAGCCCGCCGACAGGCAAAAGAAGCGCAAGAGCAGGCAGAGATTGCCAACAAGGCCAAAAGTATGTTTCTGGCAAACATGAGCCATGAACTTCGTACCCCATTGAATGCCATACTTGGATATTCACACCTCATGCAGCGGGAGGAGGACCTTGGCTCAAGATCGCAGGAATATCTCCAGATCATTAATCGAAGCGGTGAGCATCTGCTTTCATTGATCAATGAGGTTTTGGAAATAGCAAAAATTGAAGCAGGACGTGTGATCCTTGATCCTGGCACTTTTAATATCCATACCACGATTGAAGAAGTTGGGAAAATGTTCTGGGAGAAAACCCAGCAAAAAGGCTTACTATTCGAAGTATCCGGTGCTGAATCTTTGCCTGGTTTTGTGGTTGGTGATGAAACCAAATTGCGGATTATCCTGATCAATTTGCTAGGTAATGCGGTAAAATTCACCCAGTCAGGAAAGATATCGATTCGATTTGCCACTCAAAAAATCACAGCAGAAGAAATTTTTCTTCATGTTGAAGTGGAAGATACCGGCCCGGGAATTGCGCCATCCGACATGGATAAATTATTTCACTATTTTACTCAAACTGATACTGGTCGGACCAGTCAGAGCGGCACCGGATTGGGCCTGGCAATCAGTCGCGATTATGTCAGGATGATGGGGGGAGAGATATCCGCATCCAGCCGGTTAGGTGAGGGAAGTACTTTTACTTTCACTATCAGGTTAGATTTGGGAAATGAAGCAAATATTCATGGGGTGGCTGAGGTAAAAAGGGTTAAAAGCCTTAAACCCGGAAGCGCCGTTCCCCGGATACTGGTTGCCGAAGATTCAGAAATAAACCGGAACCTCATGGTTACACTACTTAAGGGAGTCGGATTTGACGTTCAAAGTGCGGAAAATGGCAAAGAGGCTGTTGAAATTCATTCCCGGTGGAATCCTGACTTTATCTGGATGGATATCAGGATGCCCGTCATGGATGGTAAAGAGGCGGCAAAGATTATTAAGTCATCCGAAGGAGGTGCATCGACCATAATTGCTGCACTTTCAGCCCACGTACTGGGACAGGAACGGGATGATATTTTGATGGCCGGTTGTGATGACTATGTCGGCAAGCCATTTCGGGAAAATGAAATCTTTGAGGTAATGGCAAAACATCTCGGGTTAGAATACATTTATTCTGATGATACCAGTAATATTGAAGGCACTAGAACAGATTCTGCTGTTTCATTGGATTTCAGTATTTTGGATGCCATTTTCTTGGAGGAATTGAAAGTGGCGGTAAACACAACTAATGCGGTTCAGATTGCCTTGCTCGCAGGCCGGCTGAAATTGCAACACCCCGGGATTGCAGCAGCACTTCAAAACTGCGCAGATAATTTTGATTATGAATCTATTCAATCAGCACTTCAGATTGCGATGAAACCACCAGTATCATGAAGGAAAACACATCATTTGGGACTATTTTGATTGTTGATGACGTACTTGACAATTTGCGACTGCTAACAAAAGTGCTGACGGAACATGGGTATCAGGTACGGGCTGTGAAAAGCGGAAATGAAGCACTTGCATCCATTGGTAACTCTGCGCCTGATCTGATCTTACTGGACGTTAAATTACCTGATATAGATGGATATACTGTATGCCAGCGATTGAAGTCGGACGAGACAAAAATACATATTCCAGTTATTTTTCTCAGTGCCCTCGACTCAACAAAAGACAAAGTAAAAGGATTTCAGGTTGGAGGGGTGGATTATATCACCAAGCCATTCCATGCTGAAGAGGTGCTGACCAGGGTTCAAACCCATCTTAGTATCAGCCGGATGAGGGCTCAGCTTGAGCAGCAGGCTGAAACCATTAAGGCCAGTGAAGAGCGTTTACAGAGGGCCGTTTCAAATGCCCCTTTCCCGATTATGATCCACGCGGAAGACGGGGAAGTCGTTATGATCAGTAATTCATGGACGGAAATCACGGGTTACACCCATACTGATATTCCAACTACGGCCCTCTGGACAGAAAAAGCATATGGAGCAAAGCAGACTTTGGTGCAAGCAGACATTGAACGCCTGTATGGATTAAAAGAAAAGATTTATGAAGGCGAATATGAAATTACCACCAAGCAGGGTATTAAACGAACCTGGGAATTCATGTCGGCCCCACTGGGTGTATTAGGCGATGGCAGACGGATGGTGATCAGCATGGCTATGGATATCACCGAACGTAAAAAAGTAGAACAAAAACTAATTCTTATTAACAAAGCATTTGAATCAACCAATGAAGCCATTGGGATTTCAGATGCACAGGGACATCACGTATATCAGAATAAGGCTTTATCTGATTTATTTGAATATACAACTCCTGAAGAAATTGAGGCAGCCGGAGGTGGTGCCAGCGTTGTCAAAGATCCGGAGGTCGCCAAAGAGATGTTCAGTAACATCATGGCAGGAAAGTCCTGGTCGGGTGATTTAGAGATGGTTACCAAAAGTGGCTTCGTATTCCCGGCCTATGAACGTGCGGATGCTATTCTTGATAGTCAGGGTAAGATAGCAGGGTTGATCGGAATCATAACCGATATTACTGACCGCAAGCGGGCTGAACTTCAGCTCCAGGAAAAATCCGAAACCATTCAGATGCAGAATGAAGAGTTCATGCAAATTAACGAGGAGCTGACTCAAACTAACGAGGAATTGCACAAGGCCAATGAAAATACTGAAAAAGCTAAACTAGAGACATTAAGCATAATTAGTAAATTCAATGAATCACAATCAATTGCAAAAATCGGAAACCTTGAATTGGATATTCCCAGTGGAAAAGTATGGTGGTCGGACGAACTTTATCATATTTATGAAGTTGATCCCAAACATTATATTCCTTCAGTTGAAACCAATGCGAAATATGTTCATCCTGATGACAATGAACCATTTCATCAAGAAGTTTTCAATGCATTTGAAACTGGAAAACAGGTCGACCACGTTATTCGTATAATCACACCTAATGGAAAATTGAAATATTGTCGGTTCCTTGCTAATGTTGTTTTCGATGGAAGCAACAAACCTTTAAAGTTGATTGGTACCTTCAGCGATATCACGGATCGCATAAAGGCTGAAATTCTGCTTCAGGAGAAATCTGAAGCTCTTCAGATGCAGAATGAAGAATACCTTCAATTGAATGAAGAGCTGACTCAAACGAATGATGAACTACATAAGGCACAAGTGTTGGCCGAACAGAATGCGGCCATGTTGATCGCTGCTATGGAAAACAGCCAGGCAGGGATTGCGATAGCTGATTATCCTACGGGAAAATTGAAATATGTAAACAAGGCTGCGTTGCTTATCCGGGACAAAGATTATGATGAGATTGCCAAAGATATAGACCTGGACAATTATGTGGCAAGTTGGCAAATACGTCATTTTGATGGAACCCCTTACCAACCTGATGAAGTACCCTTAGCCAGGGCGATCCTTTATGGGGAAACCATCAGCCAGGAATTCATTGTGCGACGGGACAGTAATGAAAACCGATATGTTTGGGCTAATGCGGCACCAATATTCGATGAAAAAGGCGTTCAAATAGCTGCCATCGTGGTATTTCTTGATATTACCGATCGTAAGATAGCTGACGAAGCCCTCCGATTGAGTGAACAAAAATTCAGAAACGTATTCGAAAATTCTGTTGTTGGAAAATCACTGACCCAAATCGACGGGACTCTACAAGTCAATGAAGCATTTTCCAGGATGCTGGGTTATTCTAAAGAAGAACTGTCTTCTTTAAGATGGCAGGACATTTCTTATCCGGATGATGAAGAAAAAACAACGAAAGAAATCAATTTGTTACTGTCCCGTGCAAAGGATCAAACCAGATTTGAGAAAAGATACATTCATAAGAACGGTAATATAGTATGGGTTGATTTAAGTACTTCCGTTCATCGCGATGGCACTGGTAAGCCTCTCTATTTTATGTCGGCTATTATCGATATCTCCGATCGTAAACGGGCTGAGGAAGCCTTGGTCTTCAGTGAAGAAAGATTCCGGCAACTTTTTGAGCAGGCCCCACTGGGTTATCAATCTCTTGATATCAATGGGAATTTCATCGCAGTTAACCAGACTTGGTTGGATTTACTTGGATTCGATCAGTCCGAAGTTGTTGGTCATTGGTTCGGAGATTTCCTGGCGCCCGATTATCGTGATGCATTCCGCGAGCGATTCCCGGTTTTTAAGGAGCAAGGACGAATCCACAGCGAATTCGAGATGTTACATAAAGATGGCCATAGTCTATTTATTGCCTTTGATGGCAGAATTGCTGTGGATATTGCCGGTGAATTCAAACAAACACATTGTATCTTAAAAGATATAACGGATGTTAAACATGCTGAGGATAAACTCCAAAGCAGTTATGATCTACTGAATAACCTGGCGGCACAGGTTCCCGGTGTGGTGTATCAATACCGGCTATATCCTGACGGGCATTCCGCTTTTCCATTTTCAAGTCCGGGTATGTTTGATATCTATGAAGTACTTCCAGGGGAGGTTGTTGAAGATGCGTCACCGGTTTTCACACGCATACATCCAGATGATTTTGATATGCTCGTTAAAACGATCAAGGATTCGGCACATAATCAAACCCCTTATCAAAGCGAATTCAGGGTCATATTGCCCAAACAGGGTCACCGGTGGAGACATTGTGATGCCAAACCAACGAAACTCGAAGATGGAAGCACTTTGTGGTATGGGATCATCACCGATATTACTAATCGCAAAAAAGCTGAGATTGATCTGCAGTTAGCAATGGAGGCGGTTGAAATGACCAATGCAAATGTTAAAGCTATTATCGAAGGGACTAACAGCAACATCTGGGCATTCAACAGGAACTATGAAATAATATACATCAACCACAGATTTCAGGAAGAGTTTCTGAAAACGTTTGGCGTTCGTTTAGAGCCGGGAGTGAACATTATTGAGGCCTTACCTGAATCCTTGCGTCCACATTGGAAACTTAGGGACGACAGGGTCTTAGCCAACGAGCAATTCACCATTGAGGACGCCATTGATTCTGAAAATGGGATGATTTATATACAGGTTTCTTATAACCCGATTGTCAAAGACGGTAAGGTTATTGGTGCATCATGCTTTGGCTACGATATTACTTTCCAAAAGCTTGCAAATATTGAACTTATAAAAGCCAAAGAACAAGCTGAAGAAAGCGACCGGCTGAAATCAGCCTTCCTCGCCAATATGAGCCACGAAATCCGTACGCCGATGAACGGTATTCTTGGATTTACCGAGCTGCTCAAAGAACCTAATCTTACCGGCCCGGAGCAAGAGAAGTACCTTCATGTCATCGAAAAAAGTGGAGTCCGCATGCTCAACATAATCAATGACATTATCAGCATCTCGAAAGTGGAATCCGGACTAATGGAACTCAGCCTTTCCGAAACAAATATCAATGAGCAGATCGAGTACCTGTGTACATTTTTCAAGCCTGAAGCGACCCAAAAAGGAATTCGACTGGATTTCAAACACTCCATTTCCGGAAAAGAGGCCATTTTAACTACTGACCGTGAAAAAGTTTATGCCATTTTTACCAACCTGATCAAAAACGCTCTGAAATTTACCCAAAATGGTTCAATAGAAGTGGGAGGAGTGATAAAGGATGCGTTTATGGAGCTTTATGTAAAGGACACCGGGACTGGTATTACTCCGGAGCAAAAGGAATTCATATTTGAAAGGTTCCGGCAAGGGACCGACACACTTTCCCGCAATTATGAAGGTGCAGGTTTAGGGTTGTCGATAAGCAAGGCTTATGTGGAAATGCTTGGCGGAAAAATTTGGGTGTATAGCGAATTGGGGAAAGGCTCAACATTCTATTTTACCATTCCCTGTGATGCTAAACCGGAAAAGGAAGTTACTGCTAAAACTGTCGTTACCGAGTTGAAGGAATCCAGCCCCGTCAAAAAATTGAAAATCCTCATTGCCGAGGACGATGAAGCATCTGAAATGTTCATTCAGGCCGTAATCAATATGTTTAGCAAGGAGATTTTTACGGCAAGAACAGGTGTTGAAGCACTTGAAATATGCCGAAACAATCCCGACATAGATTTGATTTTAATGGATATTAAGATGCCTGAAATGGATGGCTATGAAGCCACTCGGAAAATTCGGGAATTTAATAAAGAGGTGGTCATCATATCGCAAACAGCCTATGTTCTTGAAGGAGATCGGGAAAAAGCCATTGCTGCCGGATGCAATGATTATATCTCAAAACCGATAAAAAAAGACGAATTAGGGAATCTTATTCAAAAACACTTTCGGAAATAAGCAAATAACCTAGACTTTAAGTATATCCAGGCTTCCGGTTGGGACCGGGAGCCTTTTTTTGTCCTTTTTCGACATTTGATCATTCTGTAGATTTCGGAATGATCTACTTTTTCACCCCGTATAGCTTCGATTTCAAACTGCTGGATGCGATTACCGGTTGCATGGAGATGCTGAATCCGGATGATTGGGCGGTAATCATGGATGGCGACACTTTGTTCCTGCAGCCAGATTTCGGGCACCAGATACAGCGCCATATCGAAAACTATCCGGAGGCAGGACTCTTTACCTGCCTGGCTTCCCGGTGCCACTACAAAATTCAACAGGTCCCCGGAGCAGACATGGTGAATGACTCAATCCTCTACCATAAAAGAATCGCAGACAAGCTGAAGCAAGGATCCCCCGGTGTTTCCTCTACCATCACCCGCCGCATCGCTGGCCACCTGATGGTGATCCGTAAATCAACCTGGGATAAGATCCTGCCGGTGGTTCGCGTAACCGCCGCCGATAAACAGATTCTGGGAGTAGACACAAAAATCAGCAATGCAATACTTAAAAGTGGATTAGAAATCCGACTCATGAGTGACATTTATCTACTCCATTACTGCCGGCTGGCTGAAGGATTCGATTACATCAAACATATAGAACCATGCACAAAAGAGTAAAAGACTTTATCCTGGGGATAAAACAAATTCATCCGGAATTTTTTCAGCATGTTGACGTACTGGATTGCGGCTCCCTTGATATCAATGGAAACAACCGCCAGTTCTTTATCAATTCCCACTATA
>CAIXHD010000042.1 GCA_903919065.1 uncultured Bacteroidota bacterium | reverse complement strand
TGTACTGATAGTGAATTGGTGAAGCCGGACAGGCGAGATTGTAAATTTCATCAACCTCGATAAAGAACGGTTCAGTTACATCATGACGGATCAATTCAAAAAATGGATTGTCAATCAGATGGACGACGTTTCGCTTGCTGCTGGTAAAGTAATTATCCAGACAAATCACCTCATTGCCTTCATTAAGCAGCCGTTCACATAAATGCGAACCAATGAAGCCTGCCCCTCCGGTCACTAATATTTTTTTCATCTATGGCTTTTTATCTGACCTTACGGCCCATACCAAAGTATTTGAAACCAACTTCCTGCATTTCTTCAGCATCATAAATGTTTCTGCCATCGAAAATCACATGATTTTTCATCAGCTTGGCCATTATCTTATATTTCGGCACCCGGAATTCATTCCATTCCGTCAGCAGAACAAGAGCATCCGCGTCTATAATTGCTTCGTACTGATCATTCACATACGTGATGATATCACCGATTTTTCTTTTCGTTTCATGAATGGCAACGGGATCATATGCAATGATATGTGCACCGGCCGCCAGCATCTGTTCAATGAAAACAAGCGATGGAGCTTCTCTCATATCATCGGTGTTTGGCTTAAATGCCAGACCCCATACGGCAATTGTTTTACCGGCGAGCTTCCCGTCGAAATACTTGCTCACCTTGGAAAACATGAGTTTCTTCTGGTCGTAATTAACGTCTTCAACAGATTGTAAAACCCTCATGTTATACCCATATTCAGATGCCGTCTTAATCAATGCCTTGACATCTTTTGGGAAACAGCTTCCACCATATCCAACGCCGGGATAAATGAATTTGGTGCCAATTCTGGTATCGCTCCCAATGCCTTTTCTAACCATATCAACGTCGGCACCAACAATCTCGCAAAGGTTGGAAACATCGTTCATAAAGCTGATTTTCGTTGCCAGCATTGCATTTGCAGCGTATTTAGTCATCTCTGCCGATGGAATGTCCATGAACAGCAAAGGGTGCCCGTTGAGAACAAACGGCTTGTACAAGCGAGCAAGTGTCTTTTCTGCCTTTTCTGAATCCACCCCGCAAACAATCCGGTCGGGTTTCAGAAAGTCGGAAATAGCTGATCCTTCTTTTAAAAATTCCGGATTCGACGCTACATCGAATTCAATATTTACACCTCTCTTATCGAGCTCGTCCTTGATAGCCTTTTTTACCTTGATGGCAGTGCCTATTGGAACAGTACTCTTGGTGACAATCACAAGATAGCTCTCCATATATTTCCCGATATCTCTTGCAACACCCAAAACATAGCGCAGATCAGCACTTCCGTCATCATCGGGTGGGGTGCCTACTGCAATGAAAGCCACATTGGCTTCAACCAGACTCTCCTGAATTTTTGTCGTAAAGAACAACCTCTCTTTCTCAACATTTCTTTTGATAAGATCGTCCAGCCCAGGCTCATAAATTGGAACCTGCCCGCTATTCAACATGTCAATCTTACTCTGATCGATATCAACGCAAGTGACAGTGACGCCTGTTTCTGCAAAACAAGTTCCTGTGACGAGGCCGACATAGCCGGTTCCGACAATAGAAATCTTCATTGTATTTAGTTATTTATTTGATGTTCGAAGATAGCAGTATCCCAAAAAGAAATCAACTCATTGGTCAAATTTATGAATAAACCCGTGGTAAAAAGAACTTTGAATAGGCTGATAAGCTGAATTATTATAATTTTACGTCAAACCTATTGATAACATGAGCAAAAAAATCTTAGTAATTGATGATGAAATAACGATCAGGACATTACTTGAGAAATTTCTGAGCAATCAATATGAAGTCACAGCAATGGGCAATGGGCAGGAAGCATTATGCTGGCTTCAGGCTGGTAATATACCTGATTTAATGCTGGTTGATCTGGAAATGCCCAGCATGGATGGGATACAGTTTCTTCAACAGGTTAAGTCGAGCGGCTTTTTTCGTGACATACCTGTGATGATGCTCTCTGGAGTGGATTCGAGCGTTGAACGGGTAAAATGCCTGAAAGCAGGTGCCCTTGATTTTATGATCAAACCATTTAATCCGGAAGAGCTGACCATTAAGATCGAAATCTTACTGAGATTCAGAATTATTTGAAAAAGGTAATTATGAATTCATCGGACTGCAATTCCCGGACAATGCTCTATGTAGGAAAAGATAAAGCATTAGTAGAGAGGTTTCATGCATTTTCCACCTGCAAAATAATTGAGGCCGAAACCGGCTTTCAGGCCATTAATTATCTCGATGAAAATCCATTACCTGATGTAATCCTTTCAGAAGTTGTTTTGCCCGGTATGACAGGCTTTGCACTTCATGTGGAACTATTTCAAAATGTTAAATTTCAAACCGTTCCATTTATATTAGTGGATGAAACTGTTGTAAAGGAGGAAATGCTGAACGCCTTGCATCAGGGAGTTGATGATTATTATCAGAAACCGGTTTTGCCTGAGGACCTGATGGTTCGAATGGAATTTCTTATCCCATACAAGAAACTCAAATCGGTACTTTCTGTAGTGCAATCCAAACAGAAAAAAATAAAAATACCTTTGATAAAAAGGATATTTGATATCGTATTTGCCTCGGCCCTCCTGCTTGTTCTGTCGCCTCTTTTCTTGCTGGTTGCATTGGCAATTCGAATGGAATCAAAGGGACCGGTGTTTTATTCAGCTAAAAGAATTGGTGCGGGCTATTCCGTTTTTCCTTTTTTTAAATTCAGATCGATGTTCGTTGGTGCTGATGCCAAACTTAAGGAGCTCGAACATCTCAATCAATACACTGAATCGGAAAGCGAAAAGGGGAAAAAATCAGATGAGCCTTATTTAACTGAATGCGTGGATTGTAAGCGGCTCGGACGTCCCTGTTCAACCATCCTTTATATTAGAGACAATGAAATTTGTGAAAATCAATATCTTAGGTTAAAACGTGAAAAACTTGGCCATACATTTAGTAAAATAAGAAATGATCCCCGTGTTACTAAAGTCGGTCGATTTATCCGAAAAACCAGTATCGATGAGCTTCCCCAGCTGGTCAACGTTCTGCGTGGGGAAATGTCGGTTGTCGGCAATCGTCCTGTCCCATTGTACGAAGCTGAACTTTTGACCTCTGACGATTGGACCGAGCGCTTTCTTGCCCCGGCTGGAATCACCGGACTCTGGCAGGTTAGTAAACGCGGTGGCCGGCAAATGTCAAATGAGGAACGTAAATCCCTCGATAATGAATATGCCAGAACTTTTACTTTTTGGGGGGATATTAAGATTCTCCTGATGACCTTTACCGCCTTTATTCAGAAAGAGGATGTATAAAAAACTTAAAATATTATTATACCTGGTAACCAGTATTGGTTTCATAGCCGGAACTTCACTGCCGGCACAGGAGGTCATCAGTAAGGAGACTGTTTCGGATAGCACTGCTCTGGAAAATATGAAAATTCCTCCGCTTGGACTGCTGATTGAATCGGC
The DNA here is from genome assembly GCA_903919065.1 of uncultured Bacteroidota bacterium. Classification (GTDB taxonomy): domain Bacteria; phylum Bacteroidota; class Bacteroidia; order Bacteroidales; family UBA12481; genus UBA12481. The sequence continues at coordinate 5,400 of CAIXHD010000042.1, read as the reverse complement.
TCAGACCTTCTCTCCTTTGCTGAAGGAACAAACCGCTATGATATTAATGCGCGAATTTCAGATAAAATCAGCAAATTACGATTGGGGAAGGTATCTCCTTTTCTTTTCTGAATTCAGGTATGGAACGGTCGATGTTCTTGTGGGTACTCAATCGCAAATAAGTGTCAGGCCCATTGGATCAGCATATTACAATTTTGGTACCCGTCTTCAATTATCAGTATTTGATGCACTCGACCTGAAGCAAAAGAGGAACGTCACTAAGTCAATGCTGACCTATGAAGTACAGAAAAGGGAAGATCTGAAGCGTATGATCCAGGATGATGTGATCAGGCTATGGAACAAGTTGGTATCCTACAGGGAAATTCTTTTGATCAATGAGGATCATGTCGCTGCCCAAAATGATAATATCTTTTTTGCTGAACAGCAATTTAAAGCTGGCGATATTCCACTCGTTGAATACGCCAGGATAAAGGAAATCTCCATTAAGGCTCAACAGGAATATCAATTGGGAAAGAAAGAATACCGGGAGGCTTATTACCTTCTTGAAAGCCTGGTTGGCAGAGATTTTAAAACTTTGGACCCGAAACGCTAATGAACCTGATCAACCAATGAACCTGATCTATTTTATACGGCTCTTTTTTAAAAATATCTGGCTGATTTTCATCATGGCATTCCTGATGGCCGCAGTGGTTTTCATATTTACCCGAAAGCAGCCTGAAACATATACCACTTCCACAACAATCTATACTGGTATCGCCACAGGGTATAATATAGAATCCGGATCAAATGCCCGGTTTGATATGTTCGCCAATAATGCGGAATTTGATAACCTGATCAATATTATAAAAAGCAGGGAAACACAGGAAAAGACGGCTATCCGGCTTATGGCTCAACATCTTTTGCTCTCCAAGCCTGAGCCAAAATATTGCTTGCCTAAAACGTGGCGTGACCTCATGGATGAAGTTCCGCCGGAAATTAAGCGCATGGCTGAATTGAGCTACCTGCAGGAAACGGTAAAAAAACCTGTTGATACCGCATTCGTGGAAACACCGGTCGATTCATTGCCTGCCATTGTTGATACTTTGCCACTGCAGAAAAAGGATTCTGTAATGCAAACCCGGACATCCATTGAAAAGGTTCAGAAATTTCATCACAAAAAAACCTGGTATACAATCAAATCAGGTGATTTTCCGAGTGCCGTTGCCCAGAAATTCGGAATTACCCTTGAGGAGCTTGAGAAATTGAATTCCCCGATGCCTCCATTCCAGGGTGGACAAAAACTTGTCGTTGGATCTGTTTCGGAACCCTACTGGACCGACACGGTGATGACAAATGAAGCGCCGATAATAACGCCGGTATTAACGCCGGTTGAATCCTCGGATACGGGTACTGCTAAATCACCGGATTATATTTCCGGTGAGGTCAGCACTGAGAATTTATCCGCCTATGAACGGTTGGTCGAAAGAATGCTGGAATACAAGAATGCGGATCAGGAAAACTACCTTTTCCAAACCTTGCAGTCATCAAACAAGTTTTATGGAGTTGAGAAAATTGCCACCGTTAAAGTAGCTCGGATTCAGAGCTCCGACCTGCTTAAATTAATCTATGAGTCAAATGATCCGGGTGTTTGCATGCAGACACTTAATATCCTGACCGATGTTTTTCGTTCAGAATATCATTCAATTACTGCCAAACAAACCGGGCTGGTTTCTGAATATTTCAGGGGAAGGGTGGCGTTAGCAAAAAATCAGCTCGACAGCCTGGAGATGGATTTACTTGCCTTCCGGATGAAAAACCGGATTATCAATTACGATGAGCAAACTAAATTCATCTCTGAACAAAAAGAATTACTGGATAAGGATTGGTATGATGAAGCTGGAAAATTTTCTGCTGCCAAAACTGCTCTTGTGCTGATTGAAGAAAACCTTGGAGAAAAGGGTAAGTCTGTTTTGCAGAACAGTTCTATCATGGAGAAACGAAAAAGAGTATTTCATTTGGCTTCCCTGATCTCCCTGGAGGAGATTAAGGTTAATATCGACATGGATGCCTTAACCCGGCTTAAAGGGGATCTGGAAAGGTTAAAGATCGACCTTAATAATGAACTGATGAAGTCCTTTGAGCTTGGCAGAACGGTTCAGGGACTGAATATTCAGGATGTGCTTCAAAAATGGCTGGAAAAAGCCATAGAAGTGGAAGAAACTCAGGCACGTTATAATACGCTCACCGAGCGTAAAAGCGTATTTCTGAAAAAGTATGATGAGTTTGCACCTCTTGGAAGCCAGCTGAAAAAGATTGAGCGGGAGATAAACCTTGCCCAGCAGGATTATTTGAACCATCTGAATAATCTGAATCAAAGCATCATGAAGCAAAAGAACATGGAGCAGTCAGATATCCAGATTATCGATAGCCCGGTATATCCTATAAAACCGAATGCCTCAAAACGAATGATTGCTGTCATCGCTGCGTTTATGGCAGGTTTTATTTTAACAGCATCTTTGATCATCTTATTGGAATTCCTTGATTCCAGTATAAAGTTTCCTTCCAGACTGGAAGAGCTGTCGGGTATTAAACTTTTAGGTGCCTACCCCAAAATTCCTTTAAATCCTGATAGTAGTGTCAATTATCCCCTGATCTCATCGCGCGCGATTGATCAGATTACTCAAAGGATAAGCCTCGAAGAGCTTAAGCAAAAGAATCGGGGCGACCAGCCATTTTTGATGTTCTTTATCAGTACCAGGGAAAATGAGGGCAAAAGTTACCTTGCATCCCGTGTCATTGAGAAGCTGAGAGCAAGTGGTTCAAAAGTTCTATTTGTCAAACCGCGGGAAAGAAACACTCCAGCTGAGGAACTCCGGCTTTTTAACAGATTCGATCAACCCGGGGAGGCTTGGGATTACGAATACAACATACCTGATAATTTCATCTCTGTTAAAAATATTAATGAATTGCTCAGGAATTATGCATTCATCACTAAAGGCTATACTTATCTGATCATTGAGCTGCCAGCCCTTCTGATTCAGGAATATCCGGCAACAATGGTGGAAACAGGTAACCTTTCCATTTTGACCAGCCAGGCTTCACGTACCTGGAATAATGCGGATACTGAAGCCGTTAAGCTATACCAATCTAATATAAGCCATCCGGTCTTCTCTATTTTAAATGGTTGCCATGTTGATCGTCTGGAGTCCATTATCGGCGAGATTCCAAAGCGAAGAAGCTTCCTCAGAAAACTGATCAAAAAGGTCGTCAACCTTAATTTCAAAACACAGGAAATAGCCTGAAATAGCTATGAACAAGGTTACCCGTATCCTTAAGACGGATAATTTTCTGTCATTGGCAGGCAACTTTGTCTTTGCTTTTTTGGGATTTGCAAGCATCTTTATCCTCGCACGGACATTGAACAAGTCTGATTTCGGGGAATATGTGATCTATCTGTCGGGAATGTCTCTGTTTGAAATGGTACGCTCCGGAATTACCAATACTCCGCTGGTCCGCTTTCTGTCCGGATCAACAAATCCGGAGGAGCAAAAACAATTGATAGGGGCCTCCTGGATGCTCTCTGTTGCGGTAACAATCATAGTTGTCATTCTTATCTATGCGGGTTTCTTTTTATTCTCCGGCCCCATAAACAATAAAGGTTTCGGCCTGTTCTTTAAATGGTATCCTATCCTGTCGATAGTTATCCTGCCACTCAATACCACTCTTTCAATTTTACAAGCCCGTAAGAAATTTGGAAATATCCTGATTCTGCGAGGATTGAACATGTCGACGTTTTTCATTTTTCTGGTGATAAACTATTTCTGGCTTCATGCCGAGCTTTTTTGGATCGTGATTGCTCATCAGACTTCCTTCCTGATTGCCGGATTGCTGTCTTTGATCAAGGGTTGGGCTTCACTTTCATCAATCAGGTTCTCCTCACGCCAGCAGGTAAAAAGCCAGTTGAAATTCGGACGATACAGCCTGGTAACCCTGATTGGTAGCAACCTCTTAAAGAGTTCCGATACCTTTATCATCGGAATTATGATGACAGCCGCTGATGTTGCCTATTACAGCATACCTATCAAATTAATTGAAGCGCTGGAAATTCCTTTGCGGGCTTTCGTTTCCGTTGCATTCCCATCCATGAGCAAAGCCAGCAGGGCGGGAAATCAAAAGGAAGTCCGTTCCATATTCTACAGCAATACCGGTTTAGTAACCTTACTCTTTATACCATTAACAATAGGTTTGTTCATTTTGGCAAAACCATTGGTACTCCTGCTCGGAGGACCGGAATATGCAGGATCCTATGTGATATTCTGGATATTCCTGGTTTATGGACTCCTTTTGCCAATGGACCGGTTCAGCGGGGTGGCACTGGATGCTATCAACAAGCCACGGCTTAATATGATAAAGGTTCTGGTTATGGCAGCATTCAATATTGTTGGAGATATAATAGTCATTCATTTTTGGTCATCATTGCCGGGAGTTGCGATTTGCACCATCCTAAATGCTACAGCAGGAGTAATTGTGGGGAATCTATTGTTACGTAAAGAGCTGGGAACTAATGTTTTTCATATTTTCCCCTATGGATTCAATTATCTCAGGTACATTATCAAACCTTTCCTAAACAGGGGTTCCCATGCTCGATGAATTTCAGGAAACCGGCGCCGGGATATTAAGAAAACCCTTCTATTTGCTGATGCTGGTTTTCTTTGCCCTGGCGTGTTCTGTGGCCATTGCAAAACTGGGTTTTGTTATCGGACTCATCATAATTATTTTACCGGCTGTAATCTATTCCGTTGTCCGGATATTTATCGATCCCCGGTTTGGTTTGTTCCTGGTTTTTGGCTTCTCATTTTTTGCTATCGGAATCAGCCGTTACGTTAGTGCAAACATTCCTTTTGGCCTTGCGGTGGATGGGATGCTTGTCCTTTTGCTTATTGCACTGGTCCTTGGCCGGGGCCGCCATCTGGAGTGGAAAATGGCTTGGAATGGTTTTACCCTGGTCTCGTTACTTTGGATGGGTTATACTTTACTCGAAATTGTAAATCCTGAAGCAGTCAGCTTTGCCGCATGGTTTTATGCAATGCGCGGAGTGGCCTTTTACCAGGTTCTGATGGTTGTTGGAGGGTTTCTTATACTCAGGGATAAAAAGGATCTTAAGTTATTTCTAATCATCTGGTTTGGGATTTCCATCTTTGCCGCAATTAAGGGGTTTCAACAGATTCAAATCGGTCCTGACAGGTGGGAAAATGCCTGGCTGGATGCCGGAGGAGCTATTACTCACCGGATACAGGGCAAACTGAGAGCATTTTCTATCTATTCCGATGCAGGACAATTCGGTGCCGCCATGGGCCATGTTGCACTGGTAGCTGCTATTATGGCTATTGGTCCGGGACCGAAACGCAGAAGATGGGTGCT
>CAIXHD010000041.1 GCA_903919065.1 uncultured Bacteroidota bacterium | reverse complement strand
TAAACAGATTTCTCCTGATTCGCCCGGTGAAACAAAAAATCTTTTAACATCCGATGGAGCTGATAATGGCTGTTGCTTCAACATTCTGTACATAAAGCCATCGGGCAGGCTCCCCTGCGAAAAGGCTACATTGGCAAAGCGCGCGGTGGTGATGGGAAAGCTGCTTGAATAAGCCATGATGACCTCCTCCATGATCTTTTTGCTGGCACCCATAATATTCACCGGATTGGCAGCTTTGTCAGTACTTACGCAGAAGAAATGGTGAGGAGGTGAGGAGGTGAGTAGGTTAAGGAGTTTCTCTGCCTTAATAACATTATTCTCTAAAAGAGCAGTGATGGAATATTCGTCTTTTTCCGACCGTACGTGTTTATGCGCGGCAAAATTGGCAACAATCTCAAACGGCCCTTCATTAATAAATATATTTTTAAATACAGGATCTCCGAAATTTACCGGATAAGTCTTATAAACTTCAGGCATTTTCAAACCATAACTGCTGCGCAGATCACGAGTAAGTTCTGTAAGACCGTTCTCGCTTATGTCAACAACAATAAGCTTTGCAGGTTCATAACGCAATAGCGCTTTTATATAGGATGAACCAATGGTCCCGGCGCCGCCGATTACCAGAGCCGACTTGCCCCGGATTTCATTCATCAGGATTTCATGATTCTTTAGAAGATCGGGAGCAAAAAGGCTCTGTTCCCGGAGGGTAATGCTCTTTGAAATGAAAGAACTGATATCGAATAGCATAATTGAATTTTGTAAGGGTGATAGGGCGATAAAGATAAAGCGTTTCAGTCATAAACATTATATTGGCATCAAATTCTCTCGAACTGCCTATGGATGTCCTTCTAATTTACCCTGCTGATGGATTGCGGTTTTTTCAATCCATGGTGCCTCTCGGAATGCTAAGTATTGCCACAGTAATCAAAGAGGCTGGATTTTCGGTCAGAATGATCGATATGAATCATTATAGGGGAAATCTCAGTAAGGACTTGCGTGAATGGAAGCCTGCGATTGTGGGAATCGGGGGTACAACCCCCTCACGAATCAAGAGTTTCAGGATTGCCGGTAAAGTTAAAGCGGCTTCTCCGGAAACTGTGGTGGTTTACGGCGGGGTTAATGCCTCGTTTACTGCCAGGGAAGTGCTGGAAAATATTCCGGAGATCGATTATATCATTATGGGTGAAGGCGAACTTTCCTTCAGGGCATTCTGTGACTCTCTGTTAAGACAATCTGCTGATAAGTTGCAAACCATTGATGGGCTTGCCTATCGTTCGGAAAAGGGCATAATACTTAATCCTTCCAAACGTATCAGTGACCTCGCGGCTTTACCCTTTCCTGACCGTGATCTGTTGCCAGGTGATTACCGGCTTGATATGGATTTCATTCCCGGAATTGCTGAGCCGCTCATCACATCAAGAGGATGCCCGGCGATCTGCAATTTCTGTTCTGCCTCACGGATGTTTCCCGGTGGGGTAAGGTATCGCCCTATGGACCAGGTTGGCAAAGAGATCGCCTATATGATGGAAAGGCGCAAGTTTCAGGGACTCAAGGTCTTCGATAGTACCTTTACTGCTGGTCGCGAGCATGTTCTTAACTTCTGTACCACGGTAAAACCATTCAACCTACAGTGGGAGTGCGAAATACGGGCGGATACCGTCGACTATGAATTGCTGAAGACAATGAAGGAGGCCGGGTGCTACTATGTTAATATGGGCCTCGAAAGTTCAGATGCAGACAGACTTAAGAAAATTGCCAAGGGCATAAGTACTGATCAGGCACTGAAAGTTATGGAAGATTGCCGTGAACTCGGAATCCTGATCAAGGTGTTTTTTACGTTCGGTCATCCCGGACAAACATTTAAGGAATGCAAAAAGGATATACAGTTTATCAAGAAGCACCGGAAACATATTGATTTTTATGCAGTTACACCGGGTCTTAAAGTGTACCCCGGTACAAAGCTTGAAAAAGAAGCCCGCGAATCCGGTTTCCTGCCCCCGAATTTTTCATGGATTACATCGCGGCCTTCATTAGGTAACCTTTTACTGCTGGAAACTTCCAATACTTTCATCCTGTTTCAAAAAGGTCTTGGTCCCTTGCGGCTGGCTCAGATTGTATTCATCTTGCTGGTATCGGGGCTTTATTCCACCCCTGAATTTATGGTCAGAATGATCCGTGAGAATTTGAAATTTCTCTTTCGGAAATAAGGAAATCTGCCTGATTTTATTGAAATTTATCAAAAATATTATTGCCATGGTTAATTCTTTAAAAGGTACCCAAACCGAACAAAACCTCCTGAAATCATTTGCTGGTGAATCGCAGGCTCGAAATCGCTATGAATTCTTTGCGAGTATTGCTAAAAAGGAAGGTTATGAGCAGATCGCTGCCATTTTCATGGAAACATCAAATCAGGAAAAAGAACACGCTAAGCGTTTCTTCAAATTCCTCGAAGGTGGAATGACCGAAATCACTGCAGCTTATCCGGCCGGGATTATCGGAACAACCATGGAAAACCTTAAAGCAGCTGCCGAAGGAGAACATGAAGAATGGACGGAATTATACCCTCATTTTTCAGAGGTGGCCAAAGAAGAAGGATTTTCAGAAATTGCTGTTGCCTTCAGAATGATTGCAAAAGTTGAAGCTGAACATGAGCGCCGTTACCTGAAATTATTGCAAAATATTTCGGAAGATAAAGTTTTTGTAAAAGACGGAAAAGTATGGTGGAAATGCCTGAATTGCGGCTATGTATATGAGTCATTGAAAGCCATGGAAAGCTGTCCTGCTTGCCTTCATCCGAAATCGTACATGCAGGTTCGGGAAGATAACTACTAACTATCGCCCGGGATATTCTTGTATCGCCTTTAACAGGGTATCGATGGAAAGCCATACTTTTCTGGCGGTTTTATCCCAGGTGAACAGTGCGCTGCGATCAAAGCCCGATGCGATCAGTCTGGATCGTAATTCAGGATCGTTTGCCAGCTTTTCCATTCCGGCGGCTATTTCATCTACAGAGGCGGGATCGGCATAAATTGCGGCTTTTCCCCCAACCTCCGGAAGTGAAGTGACATTTGATGTGAGCACCGGAACACCTGCCGCCATCGCTTCGATCACCGGGATTCCAAAGCCTTCATACCAGGGTACAAAAGTCAGTGCAAGTGCGGCACCCATTACCCGGTGCAATTCTCCTGGCTCCAGCCGTCCGGTGTAGATGATTTTCTGTTGGGTTGCCCCCTCATTTCTAAGGAGGGGGTTGGGGGAGGTTCCTGCCCACATCTTCTCACCAACAATAACCATCCGGATATCCAGATCCGTCTTTTCCGAAAATTGCGCGAAAGCTTTGAGAAGATTTCCAACGTTTTTTCTGGGATGCAGCGAGCCAACATACAGAAAATAGGGCATGCCATCGGTATATTGTTCACGAACCAGTTGTATCTCGTCTTTTGGCAAAGGCTTATATGCCTCATTCACTCCATTATACACCACCCTGATGAGTGGTCGGGCAACACCATAAGTGTTATTGATATCTTTTTGGGAATAAGGTGATACGGTGCAAATTCGGAAAGCCTTGCGGGTAAATTTCGGAAAAAAGAAGTTGTAATAGGAACGTACTGCGAATGGCAGATCTTCCGGCCTGTGAGCGAAACTGATATCGTGAATTACCGGAATGGATTTCACTTTGGTGCGCAGTGAAAGAAATCCGTCGGGCGAGAAAAAAACATCGGCCTTATATTTTTTCAGGATTCCCGGAATAACAAACTCCAGCCACAGGAACCATAAAATTGGATGTCTTGTTGGCGGGCCGGCCACCACAGGTGTGATATTACCGGAAAAAATAAATTCGGGATCGTAAGGCCTGTCGAAGATGAAAATGAACTGATGCTCAGGATGATTAACCGTAATTCGCCTGAGGGTCTGAAAGGTGAACCACCCGATACCTTCGAGCCTGTTCTTGAGCAATAACCGGCAATTGACCGCTATAACCATCTCCCAAAGGTAATGATTAATGAAAACCTACCGGTCAGATTTTTTATAGGTGATCAGGTTGTCGATTTTTATGGATTCCCCGGCTACAGGATTTAATACTTTAAGCCGGATAGTGTGTCGTCCGGGCGACAAGTCGTATTTCCAGGCAACCTCCAGACGCCGTGTGAGATAACCTGCCGGCATGTTGAATCGTTCTGCTGGTCTGTCATCAACAGTCATCTGTACCTGAAATACATAACCCTCATTTTTTCCGTAATCGGTTTTAGCCGGCTGTCCGGTGAGAATAAAGCCCACTCCTTCAAATGGAATTTCAATTTCGGTTTCTAACCGGGTTCCGATATTTATTCGATCTGCAGGTGTTAGTCCCGGGAAATTTACCTCAAATTTCACAGGTTTAATTTGCTGATCCGGAAGCTGAATCTTGTCGCCATCCACTTTGCCTCCAGATCGTTGAATCATTTCCAATGCCTGATTAAACCCGGTTTCATATACCTTATTGAGTGACATATCGGTATAGGAAAAAGGTATATTTTCAATCGGGATTAACGCCCTGAGCCAGACTGCCGGAATACCTGAATATCCTGTCATTGTTCCGAGAATGCCGGCAGCACTTGCCGGATTGCAGTCAGAATCCTGTCCGCAGCGCGTTGAGATATCCATCGTACGTGCAAAATCCCCTTTGCCGTATAGAAGGCCGATAACCACATAAGCTGAGTTCACACGGGCATCAATGTTGAACGGACGGAAAACCCCGTCGGGGCAACCGATATCGGATGCCCAATTGCGTTCCACAGCAAACCATGCCGACTTCCAGTCATCCGGATTTTTATGGTATGCGGCGATCACATCCTGAATGCATTTATAAAAGAGCGACTCCGACGGAATTACTTTGAGAGCTTCCTCCACAACATAATCCACTTCTTTTGAGATAAAAGCAAGACTGTACATCGCTGCCATGTAAACGCCTCCATACCAGCCATCACCATTATTCATGATATGCCCTACACGGTCGCAAATCTCTGCGGCACTATTTGGCATACCAGGTGACATTAGTCCGGCAAAGTCGGCTTCTATCTGAAAATCAATATCTTCAGCATGAGGGTTGTGCTTCCATTGTCCGGATGAAGGTGGCATTATACCATTCAGTATATTATATCGTGCAGCCTGATTAGCGTGCCAGAGGGGGTAGGGTGCATTGGCGAATGCTTTTGCGTGACTGGAAGCCGGGGCATCGATGCCTTCTTTTGCCATGACTGCCATAAAGGTGAGATCCATATATACATCATCGTAAAGACCGGGAGAATTGGCAAAATACCAGGCCACGCGGGTGCTGTCCCAGAGGATGGGCTGCTCATCGCGGATCATGGTTCCCGGATGACTGAACTCCGTGGGACCACCATAGGTACACCCGATCACCTGACCAGCCCAGCCTCCCTTGATCTTGTCCTGAAGATTTTTTTTGCTGATGGTGTTTTTGCCGTTTAAACTGCCTGTCAGGATTGATAAGATTGCTATAAGATATAGAGGTTTCATGACGATATGTTTAGTGTATTACCTGATATTTCTGCAGCCATTTCAATACCTAAATTTACTACATTTGGAAGCAATAATGTCGGGTATTCCCTGATATACAGTAAAGACGGAGACTTTGAAGCGAAAATTCATTACGAACCTTGTCCTGATTATACTCTTGAATCTGCTGATCAAGCCGTTATGGATATTCGGTATCGACAGGCACGTTCAGAACCTGTTTGAGGCAGAGTATGGTTTGTACAATATCCTCTTCAACCTTTCTTTTATCCTGAGCATCCTGTTTGACCTGGGATTGACCAATTATAACAACAGGCATATCTCGCAGAATCATCATCTGCTGCAAAAATATTTTTCGAGCATAGTCATCCTCAAGTTAATCCTTGCCTTGTTATATGGGCTGGTTGCTTATGGTATTGCGCTGATTCTGAACATATCAGGACAGAATTTAAACCTTCTGTTCTTCTTGGTTTTCAGTCAGATGCTGGTTTCGTTTACCTTATACCTCCGGTCAAACATTGCAGGGATGCAGATGCACACTGCGAATTCAGTCATATCGGTTCTCGACCGGGCGTTGATGATTGGCTTTTGTGCGATCCTGATCTGGGGCAGGATCAGTGGAATAACATTCAGTATAGCATGGTTTATTTATGCACAAACAGCTGCATATCTGGTGACTGCTGTTATATGTTTCCTTATCGTAGCCAAGAAATCCAAATTCCCGAAATTGCGATATGACCACAAGTTTTTTCTTGTTGTCATCCGGCAGTCGTGGCCCTACGCATTACTGGCACTGCTTATGGTGGCTTATACCCGGGTAGATGTGATTATGCTTGGGCATATGCTCAGGCCTGAAGAAAATGGTACTATGGCAGTGAGTATCTATGCCAAAGGTTTCCGGCTGTTTGATGCCACTTACCAGTTTGCTTTATTGTTTGCGGTGCTTTTGCTGCCGATGTTCAGTAAAATGATCAAGGAAAAGCAGGATTTGCATGGGCTTACTCTGCTCTCCTCACTTCTGCTTTTTGTTCCAACGATTGCCCTAGCTATTGGGTCTCAGGTTTACCGGGTGGAGATCATGGATTTGCTTTACGACAAGAATGTGAATGAAGCAGCTCCTTTTTTCGGAATCCTGATGTTCGCATTCCTGGGAATGGCGGGCACCATTATTTATGGCACCTTGCTAACCGCTAACGGAAACCTGAAAATACTGAACATTACTTCGGCCATTGCATTGGGAATCAATATCATTCTTAATTTTATTCTGATTCCAAAATATCAGGCATTCGGAGCTGCCATTTCCTGTATGGCAACCCAGTTATTTGCCGGATTCTCGCAATATGTGGTTACTGCTGTAAAGTTTAAGTTTGCTTTAAATTTTAGCTTGATTTTCAGGCTTGTATTATATATATCAGGTGTTGTTCTTCTTGCATTGGGTTCACATCAGCTGACCATCACCTGGTGGATTAGTTTTGTCGGCATGTTAACTGCAGCAATAGTTTTTGCCATGCTTTTGAATCTAATCAATCTGAAGGCAATGGTACGCTTGATTTTTTCATCAGAACCTTAAGTTTTAACGGTTTCACAATATGGTAAACAGACGAAAATTTATCAAATCAACAGGTTTGGCTGGTGGTGCTATCCTTGCCGGAGGTGCCGGTGCTTTCTCCGGTTCTTTATCCGGATTTGCCTATGCATCCAAACGACCTCCGGTTGCCGAAAGGAAGTTTGTATCAGAAGCAGTCGAATCAGCTATCCGTGATATACAGGGTGCCATCAGGGATCCGGAAATGGGATGGCTTTTTGCAAACTGTTTTCCTAACACCCTAGATACTACGGTTACCTACACCGAAAAGGGAGGAAAGCCCGATACTTTTGTTATTACAGGCGATATCCATGCCATGTGGTTGCGGGATTCGTCTGCACAGGTATGGCCATATCTTCCTCTTGCCGCAAAAGATGCAAAACTGAAGAAGTTGCTGGCCGGAGTTATCCATCGGCAAAATAATTGCATCCAGATCGATCCGTATGCAAATGCTTTCAACGATGGCCCGGCTGATAGTCCCTGGAAAACCGACCTGACCGATATGAAGCCGGAGCTTCATGAGCGGAAATGGGAGGTTGATTCGCTTTGTTACCCGATCCGGTTAGCATACGGATACTGGAAAACAACGGGAGATGATACTGTTTTTGACAGTGGCTGGGAAAATGCCATGGGACTGGTATTGCAGACTTTTCGTGTGCAGCAGCGTAAGAATGACCGCGGTCCCTATAAATTTCAGCGTGTTACCGGTTGGCAGACAGATACTGTTGCCGGTGGCGGATATGGAAACCCGATAAGGCCGGTGGGCATGATTTGCTCGATTTTTCGCCCTTCGGATGATGCAACAATCTATCCCTTTCTGGTGCCATCAAACCTTTTTGCTGTAACCAGCCTAAGACAGCTGGCCGAAAT
>CAIXHD010000040.1 GCA_903919065.1 uncultured Bacteroidota bacterium | reverse complement strand
GTCTGTGGTATGTCCACCACCCCAATGGCAACTGTTCACCTGATGGTAAATGGTGTCGAAAAGGCTGCCACAGCGGAAGGAAATGGTGCTTTTGATGCTGCCTTTAAAGCCGTGACCAAGGTGATTGATGAACCATTTGAACTGGATGAATTTTTGATTCAGGCGATCACCCGCGGCAGCGATGATGTAGGAAAAGTACATGTACGGATTAAGGGGCGCGACAGGATTTTTTACGGATTTTCCGCAGATACGGATATTGTTACCGCCTCGGTAAAAGCCCTGATTGACGCGGTAAATAAAATGACAGGCAGCTATGAAGAGTAAAACCCTGTTCGATAAACTTTGGGATCAGCATGAAGTCCTGTCTTTGGAGGATGGGTCGTCCGTACTCTATATCGACAGGCACTTTCTGCATGAAGTAACCAGCCCGCAGGCATTTGCCGGTATCGAAAAACGTGGGTTGCCTTTTTTTCGGCCTGATCAGGCTATTGCTACTATGGACCATAACATTCCCACCACCGGGCAAGCGAACCCGGTAATGGGTGTCGAGTCTGGTTTGCAGGTAGACCGACTGAAAGAGAACTGCGCAAAACACGGAATAACGCTTTTTGGCATGACCCATCCCATGAACGGGATCGTTCATGTTATCGGGCCCGAACTGGGGCTCACCCGTCCGGGGATGACCATAGTTTGCGGCGACAGCCATACCTCCACGCACGGGGCATTCGGAACCATTGCTTTTGGTATCGGAACCAGCGAGGTGGAAATGGTAATGGCCAGTCAGTGCTTGCTTCAGCGCCGTCCCAAAACCATGCGGATAACTATCAATGGGAAATTAGAAGCAGGGGTTAGTGCCAAAGACCTTATCCTTTATGTGATATCGAAATTAGGCACCGGCGCCGGAACGGGATATTTCCTCGAATTCGATGGCGAAGCCATCCGTTCAATGAGCATGGAAGGCCGGATGACGGTTTGTAATATGGCCATCGAAATGGGTGCACGAGGTGGATTGGTGGCACCGGATGATACGACTTTCAATTATTTGATTCATAGGGAGTTTTCATCTGCAGGCGAACAATGGGAAAAAGCCTTATCCGGATGGAAATTATTGAAAAGTGATGAGGATGCCGTTTTTGACCGCCAGGAGACTTTTAAGGCTTCCGATATTGGGCCGATGATCACCTGGGGTACAAACCCCGGTGCCGGAATCCCGATCACCGGAACAATTCCCCAAGGCGACGAGAAAGCTTTAGCCTATATGGGTTGGCAGGGTGGCGAGAAAATAATGGATCAGAAGATTGATTATGTTTTTGTGGGAAGCTGCACGAATGGCCGTATCGAGGACCTCCGGGAATTTGCGTCATACGTTAAGGGACATAAAAAGGCCGAAAGCGTGACTGCCTGGATTGTTCCCGGTTCCAAAAAAGTGGAGTTGCAAGCCCGAGCTGAGGGGATTGAAGAAATTCTCAATGAAGCCGGATTTGACCTGCGTGAGCCTGGCTGCTCAGCATGCCTGGCCATGAATGACGATAAGATCCCGGCCGGAAAATATTGCATTTCCACTTCCAACCGCAACTTCGAAGGCCGTCAGGGCCCCGGTGCACGCACTCTGCTCGCCAGCCCCCTCACCGCTGCCGCCGCTGCCCTCACAGGACGCATAAGTGACCCTCGAAGAGTGACTGAAGACTGTAGACTGTAGACTGAAAACTGAAGACTGTAGACACAATTTTTCGAATATGAGCTTTGAGCCGATAACAACCATCAAGTCGAAAGTAGTTAAGCTGCAAGTAGATAACATCGATACCGATCGAATTATTCCGGCGCGCTTTCTGAAGTCCGTCGATTCATCGGGCTTTGGAAAAAACCTGTTCCACGATTGGCGCTACCGCCCGGATGGTACTCCCGACCCCGAATTTGTGCTGAACAAACCCGAAGGTCAGGGGCAGATCCTGCTTACAGGAAAGAATTTTGGCTGTGGTTCGTCGCGCGAGCACGCAGCCTGGGCCTTGTATCAATATGGTTTCCGGGTAATTATCTCATCAGGCTTTGCTGATATTTTTCGTACCAATGCCCTCAATAACGGCCTTCTACCCCTCGAAGTCGATGTCGATACTCTCGCCCGCTTGATGGAATTGCACCAATCCAACCCTTCCGCTCCCTGGACTGTCGACCTGCAAAGCGAACTGCTGACTGCCAACAGCCGACTGAAGACTGAAGACTGCGAACTGCAGACTGCTTTCGACATCAATCCCTTCCGGAAGCAGTGCCTGCTTACAGGAAGCGACGTGATTGACTACCTTGCAGGGCTTAAGCCTCAGATCATTGAGTACGAAGCAAATCATACTATTTAATTTAAGTTGCCGTGGAGTTTAAAATTGCTGTTCTTCCGGGTGATGGTATCGGACC
>CAIXHD010000039.1 GCA_903919065.1 uncultured Bacteroidota bacterium | reverse complement strand
TATACCAATGCACGCCGACTATTATCAAAATATTCTCTACCCTCTTCAGGACAAGGTTCTTAAGCTGGTTGAATTACTGCCGGTGGACTTTTATCTTACAGGAGGTACCGCTTTAAGCCGGGCTTATCTTCATCACCGATACTCCGATGACCTTGATTTTTTTGTTAATGGGGTAAGCGACTTTAAGGAGCAGGTAAACAAGATTATTAAACAACTGACAGCAACAGGCTTTAAATTTGAAACTTCAGTTGCCGATGATGGCTATGCTCGAATGTTTATTTTCGAGCCTGGTTGTTCCTTAAAGCTCGATTTTGTCAATGATGTACCCTTTCGTAATGGTGCGCCAGTTCCTACCAATGTTTTTGGAAGGACCGATAGTCTGGATAACATTTTGTCGAATAAAGTCACGGCATTGAGTCGATATTCTCCTAAAGACCTTGTTGATATCGTTTTCATTAGTGAAACTCATTCATTTAACTGGGAAAGGATTCTAAGCGATGCCTCTGAAAAGGACCTTTGGGTTAATCCGGTAAATATTGCCGAAGCATTAGAGCAATTTCCTTTAGAGAAACTATCGGAAATTAATTGGATTATTGAAATGCCCTCTGATGATTGGTTTAGAATTCGAATAAATCAGCTGATTACCAATATTCTGGATGGATCTGATAATTCCTTGTGCCCATCCTTGCTCAAGTAAAGGCAGTTCGCAGCCGGGAACTTCGGTGCACACTTGATCCTCCCCTTCAGCATTCAAAATTTGTCCTCGAATCTTCTCTTTCATACTTCATTTGTTTTGGTGATATCGTTTTCTATTATTAACTTTGAATATTATTTTATCAGGATAAACAAAACCAGTAGTTTCGATTATCATGTATATTCGACAACAAAATTTCAATGGGCTTGAACTCGGGAGCGCCTTTTTATGGGGTGCCCGGCAAACGGGTAAGAGCACTCTTTTAAAGAAACTTTATCCTGACTCATTGTATTTCGATCTGCTTCTGACAAAGGAATACGAACGTTTTTTGCGCAATCCGGGATTAATCCGGGAGATTTTGGAAGCACAGGAACCCGGAACCCTGGCTATTGTAGATGAAATTCAAAGGATTCCTGGTCTGCTGAATGAAATACAGTGGTTAATTGTAAATCGCAACAACCGGTTTATACTGAGTGGTTCAAGCCCAAGGAAAATATTGCGGTCGGGGGGGAATCTCCTTGGTGGAAGGGCAATACGCTATGATCTGTATCCGCTGGTTTATCCGGAAGTTCCCGATTTTAATCTGCTCAATGCATTGAATCACGGATTGTTGCCCAGACATTATCTCGCGAAAAATCCGCAAAAATTGTTATCCGGCTATATCGGGAGTTACCTTCGTGATGAAATAATGGCTGAAGCCAGAATTCGCAATATTTCTTCGTTTTCACAATTCCTTGAGATTGCGGCACTGAATAACGGAGAGATGGTAAATTATGCAAACATTGCCTCTGATTGTGGGGTGAGTGCCCCAACAATTAGGGAATATTTCCAGATACTTGAAGATACAATGATTGGCCGTTTTTTGCCGTCGTTCCAGAAAAAGCCAAAACGCCGGGTAATACTTTCCCCAAAATTCTATCTTTTCGATGTTGGAGTGGCCAATTACCTTGTCAAAAGAGGCCGGATCGAAGTTGGAAGTGAATCATTCGGAAAGGCTTTTGAACATTTTATTTACCAGGAGATCATTGCCCACAGTCACTATTCCGACCTCAATTATCCTTTAAGTTATTGGAGAACCGCCTCGCAAATCGAAGTCGACTTTATTTTGGGCGACCACGAAGTTGCCGTGGAAGTCAAATCGACGGAATCTGCCAAACCCAGGCACCTGGCCGGTTTAAAAAGTTTCAGTGAGGAATACACCATAAAAAAACAAATCCTGGTTACAAACGATCCTGATCCCCGGCAGATAGGCGCTGTAACTATTCTTCCCTGGAGAATTTTTCTAGATAAACTATGGGGTGGCGAGTTGTTACGCTAAGCACAGTCTTCAGTACTCAGTACTCAGTACTCAGTACTCAGTCGGCAGTACTCAGTTTTCAGTTCGCAGCCGGCAGTCAACTTCCCTGCCCACTTGACACTTCTACTTCAGCATTCAGAATTGGTCCTCGAATCTCCTCTTTCCTACTTCTTAATCACCTTCCCAACAGTCCCCCCGACAGCGACAAAATACACCCCCGCCGGCAACTCACCCAACTGCACAACGACGGTCTTTTCAACTCCTAACCTACTAACCCTTCTAACCATCTTCCCCAGCTGGTCGTACAGCGTTATATCGCCAGCGTCCCCTATTGGGAGCTCAACAGTCAATTCATTCGTGCAAGGATTGGGATACATTTTCACTTCATTATCCAGCGGGATTACATCTGCCTTCGTAACTAAAGCATTTGCCGTGCAAATCCAGCGATCAGGATCAAGCTTCACCGAATCCACCGCAAACGGTGCCGTCACCGTAAATTTCTGCCCGCTGAACGTGTGGTGCAGCACCACCGTGATGCTGTCAACGCTGGTAAAAGCGTCACTGCCTTTCCCTCGAAGAGTTGTCATCCCCGCGAAGGCGAAGCCGGAGGCGGGGACCCCGTCCCTTAACGC
>CAIXHD010000038.1 GCA_903919065.1 uncultured Bacteroidota bacterium | reverse complement strand
TACCATCGAAACCCTGCTGCCTATTTTTCAAGAACGAAATATCGGTTGCTGGAACTGGGGTTTTGTAGCAGGCCGTATGCAAACCTATTATCCATGGGGGTCGCCCAAAGGTGCTCCTGAACCAAAGCAATGGCAGCACGACATTTTACGTAAGGATGGTACCCCTTTCAGTGCTGCTGAGGTGAAACTGATTAAAAAGCTTACCGGAAAGGGTTCAGGCAAATCCCAATCAACCCTAACGCAGCTCACCTTCAGCAAAAACGAATATGCGGGAAGAAGGGAAAAGCTGATGAACCAGATACCTGACGGAATAGCCATTCTCCGTGGCGCACCAACGTCAGCCGGCGACAACCTGTTCAATCAGTATACTAACATGATGTACTTTACCGGCATGGAGATTCCTAATATCATCCTGGTTATCGACGGACAAAGCAAAACCAGTACAATCTTTATCACGCTGGATGAAGATGGAGCCAAAAATGAGGGGATTCCTTATGAGCTTGTTCAGGATCCGGGAAAATTCAACGGTATCGAAAATGTGCTTCCCTATGAGCAGTTTACTCCATGGCTGACCGCCAAAACAGAAAAATGCCACACATTTTATACTCCTTTCAAGTCGGAGGAACTGCCAGGTGATGTGTCGGCCGAGAAAACGCAGAGCCTGAAAAATTCAATGACCAAGGACGAATGGGATGGCCGTCTCACCCGGGAATTGCAGTTCGTAGAGCAGCTCAAGAAAAAAATTCCGGTGATTGAGGTAAAGGATTGCTGGAACATGATCAGCGATCTGCGAAAAATAAAATCAAAAGAGGAGATAGAAATTATGCGGGAAGCCGGCCGTATTGGAAGAGCGGCCCATCTGGCCTTCATTCAGGCAACAGGCGTCGGGGTAAAAGAGATCGACCTGGCCAATCTTTTTGAAAACACCTGCAAAACAAACGGTGCTATGGGACTGGCGTATTACACTATTATCATGTCGGCCGAAAACATACCCTATGGCCACTATCACGGCTATAACCGCACCTTGCAGGACGGCGATTTTGTGGTGCTCGATGCCGGCCCGGATTACAAATATTATGGAGTGGATTTTTCAACCTCTTTTCCGGCCAACGGGAAGTTTACGCCTAAACAGAAAGAGTTGTATGAACTGGCCAATGCCATCAGGGAAGTGTGTGTAAATAGCTATAAACCCGGAATTACGCTGAAAATGGTGGGGCAGAATGTAAAAAAATACCTGATAGATAACGGCTATAATCCGGATGAACCGAGGTTCAAAGGATTGATCAATTACGGCGGTTACAACCATTCCGTCGGCATGGCCGTACACGATGGTATGGGAACCTTTAAAGGACCGGATGAAGTGCTCCGGGAGGGATTCGTATTTGCGTGCGATATCAATATGATGTATCCTGATATCGAAATTGGTGTTAGGCTGGAAGATACCGTGGTTATTACCAGTGACGGGTGTGAAGTGCTTTCGGCAGGACTGCCGCGCAAGGCTTCAGAGATGGAAAAAGCAATGAAAAAAAATTAGGACTCCGTAAGGAAAGCAAATTGACCTTGAAACAATAAATTATTTACGAATGAAAACAATTTTCAGTGTTTTACTGATTACCCTGATGTCGCAATTCGCATTCGGACAGAAGGTCGACGTATACAAGCGCCCGGTGCAGGCGGAGCGTTCGCGCGAATTTGATGCCATTCATTACAAGATCAGTCTGAATGTTGACCTTGATAAGAAAAGGCTGGTCGGCGAGAACAAAATAACCATGAAGCCGTTGAACGACAAAATGGATAAATGCACCCTCGATGCGCAATATCTTGTTGTAAATAAGATAGTTGCAGAAGATGGAGCGGATTTGTCCTTCGAACAGACTGCTGATCAGGTGAATATCAGGTTCAGGAAAACATTTGGGCATAACGACACCATAATCTTTACGGTAAAATATGTTTTAGAGAAAGCAAACCTGGGTTTGCGGTTTATCGACGAATCGCCAACGAATCCGCGGCTGGTATCCTCAGATTGCTTTCCCAACAAGGCCCGTCAGTGGATTCCCTGCTACGATTATCCCAACGACAAGGTGACCACCGAAATGATCGTTACCGTTGATGAAAAATACAAAGTCCTCTCCAACGGTAAGCTGGTCGGCGTTAACCCGACACCCCATACCCAAAACCCCATACCCCAAACCCCAAACCCGATACCCTCTTCAAAAACCTGGCACTGGATCCAGGACCTGCCTCATTCCACCTATCTTATCAATTTAAGCATTGGTGATTATGAGGTGGTTAAGGATTCTCTGGGTACCATGCCGATCAACTACTGGGTTTATCACTGGAATGCCGATGATGCCCGGAATGCTTTCCGGAAAACTCCCCACATGATCAGTTTCTATAATAAACTGTATGGATTTGATTATCCCTGGGCCAAGTATGATCAGGTAATTACTCCGTACATGGGCGGAGGCGCCGAGGCTACATCCGCTACGCTTTTGGGCGAGGGCGCGGTTATGGACAGGAATGCCGAACAGGATTATTCCTGGGAACGGGTAATTGTACATGAGATTGCCCATCAGTGGTGGGGCGACGTGATCACCTTGCGGAGCTGGGAGCATACCTGGATGAATGAGAGTTTTGCTACCTATTCCGATTATCTGTATACACGCAGTGAATTTGGTGAAGATGCCGGGGCTTTTGACTTGCTGGGAAAGAAAAACCAATACCTGAATGAAGCCCGAAACCGTTATATCAGGCCTATCGTGTTTAACCGATATGATGATCCCGGCGATAATTTCGACAGCCACACCTATCCGAAAGGGGCCAATGTTTTGCACCTGCTGAGGTACATTCTTGGCGACGATACCTTCTTCAGAACTTTGAGTTCATTTTTGCACAAATATGCATTCCAGCCGGTGGATACGCATGATTTCATGAAGACGGTGAAAGAGGTGAGCGGCAAAAATATGGATTGGTTTTTCGAGCAATTTATTTTCAGTCCCGGACATGCAATTTTCGATGTGTCTAAAACCTGGGATGAATCCAGAAAAGTGCTGACGGTGAAGGTCGTACAAAAGCAGGATTCGATTCCGGGTGTGCCCATATACACTATTCCTGTTAACCTTGGATTTCATTTTGCCGGACAGAAGATTGTCAGGGAAGTTTGGCTGAAGGAAAAGTCAGGCACCTTCGAGTTTGCATTACCCTCCGAACCATTGCTGGTAAGGTTTGATGAAGGAAATTTTCTTCTGAAAGAAGTGACTTTCAAAAAGTCGCTGGCTGAATTGGTATACCAGGCCGGCAATGATGATGTGATAGGAAGGCTTGCGGCTGTTGATGAACTGAAGGAATTCAGCAGTGATCCTGCAACTTCGGAAGCCTGGCAGCAAAGGGCTACCGGCGATTCTTTCTGGGCCGTTCGACAGGCTGCACTCATTAACCTGGCAAAATTGCCGGGCGATAAATATCTGACTCTGATAAAAAAGGCAATTAAAGATGAGAACTCGAAAGTAAGGCAATCCGCCATCCGCTTTCTTGGTGAAAAGAAGGACCCGTCGCTGGTTAAACTGCTCAAGTCGGTATATGAATCGGATAGCAGCTATGCCGTTCAGTCGGAGGCCCTGCGATCGATAGGAAAGTGCGGTGGAAAATCGCAGGAAGCTTACCTTAAAATTGCATCAGCCAAAAAGTCTTACCGGAATGTGGTTGGAAAAGCTGCCACCGAGGCCCTGACTCAGCTGCGGTAGCCTTTTTTTTATATTTTTAAGGATAAGATTTTTACCATGAAAAACTCATCCTACAGAAAATTGAATATCGGTCTGTTCGGTATCGGTCTGGATACCTACTGGCCTCAGTTTGAAGGATTACGCGACCGATTGGAAGGGTACCTCAATGAGGTGCATCAAAAGCTGGCAAGGCACGATGCCAATGTCGTCAATCTGGGTTTGATAGATAATCCGCACAAAGCTTTTGATGCGGGGCATCAGTTCAGGCAGGCCGACGTGGATATCATCTTTCTGTATGTGACTACGTATGCCTTGTCATCAACGGTTTTGCCTGTTGTTCAGCGGGCAAAAGTGCCGGTGGTGATCTTAAATCTCCAGCCGGAGGAGGCAATAGATTACAAGTGGTTCAATAACCTGGATGATCGTACTAAAATGACCGGCGAATGGCTTGCCTTCTGCTCTGCCTGTCCGGTACCTGAGATAGCCAACGTTTTCCTGCGTACCGGCATAAAGTTCCATCAGATTACCGGAGTGCTCCATGATGATCCTGAATGCTGGAACGAGGTGTCGGAATGGGTGGAGGCCGCGCGGGTGGCAAAAGTAATGTCGCATAACCGTGTGGGCTGCATGGGGCATTATTACAGCGGAATGCTTGATATCTATTCCGATTTTACCAGTCATTATGCACAGTTCGGCGGACATTTCGAGATGCTCGAAGTGGACGACCTGGCACGACTGCGAAAAGTGGTTACAGATAATCAGATTGAGGAACGTGTAAAACTGTTTTATGATGAATTTGATGTTTCCGAAGAATGTTCCTCTGAAGAATTGAAACGTGCTGCCCGAACCTCCGTTGCACTGGATCGGCTTATTGACGATCATGATCTGGGTTCGATGGCCTATTTCTACAATGGCACCGGAGTTCCGGAGAATGAAGACGCCATAAGTTCTATAATTCTTGGTAATTCTTTATTAACGGCCAGAGGGATTCCTGTCGCCGGCGAATATGAAATCAAGAATGTGCAGGCGATGAAGATTATGGACAGTTTTGGCGTTGGAGGCTCATTTACAGAATATTATGCAATGGATTTCAAGGATGACGTCGTGCTTATGGGTCACGACGGTCCGGGGCATATCGCGATAGCGGAAGGAAAAACAAAGGTGAAGCCTCTGGAAGTTTTTCATGGGAAAGTGGGAAAAGGATTGTCCGTTGAAATGTCCGTGAAACATGGAAAGGTGACACTGCTTTCCGTGGTTCAGAAGGGTGACGGCAAACTGATGCTGCTGGTGGCTGAAGGAGAATCGGTACGCGGACCCGTGCTGGAGATCGGCAATACCAACAGTCGCTATAAATTCCCGATCGGTGCCCGGAATTTTGTGAACAATTGGAACAGTCACGGACCGGCCCACCATTGTGCGGTCGGCGTGGGGCATATCGGGACGAAATTGCTGAAATTAGGGCAGTTGCTGGAAATGGAAGTAGTTCAGGTATGTTAAACCGAAGAAGAAGATCGATAGACGAAGAAGAAGATCGGTGGACGAAACGCGTGACGCGGAGGAACGGTGTAGGGGAGGGACCCGCGGGTCCTCCCGTTTTAAGACAGAAGACTGGGAACTGGAGACTGAAGACAAATCAAAATATTATGAAAAACAAAATCCTTTTGTTTGTTGTAGCCTGCCTGCTGGCTGTGATGCAGGCCAATGCGCAGGAGCGGTATCAGGCCACCTGGGAGTCGCTGAAAAATTATCAATGTCCGGAGTGGTTCCGCGATGCGAAGTTTGGAATCTTCATTCACTGGGGAGTATATTCTGTGCCGGCATTTGAGTCGGAATGGTACCCGCGGCAGATGTATCAGCAGGGTTCGGCTGTGTTTAAACACCATGTTGCGACTTATGGCGATCAGAAGAAATTCGGTTACAAGGATTTTATTCCGATGTTCAAAGCCGAGAAATTCAACGCAAATGAATGGATCAGCCTGTTTGTTAAATCAGGTGCAAAATATGTTGTTCCCGTTGCCGAGCACCACGATGGGTTTGCGATGTACAAGACAGCTCTTTCGAAATGGAATGCCGTTGAGATGGGCCCGAAGAAGGATATTATCGGGGAACTGGCCACTGCAGCAAAAAGTCAGGGCATGATATTCGGACTCTCCTCACACAGGATTGAGCATTGGTGGTTTTTACAAGGTGGTCGGAAATTTGAATCCGATGTAATGGATCCGAAGTTTGCTGATTTTTATGGTCCGGCGCGCGAACAGAATGAAACCATGTCGCCGGAATTTATGAACGACTGGCTGCTGCGCTGCACCGAGCTTATCGACAAATATCAGCCTCAGCTTTTCTGGTTCGACTGGTGGATTGAGCAGCCGGCTCTGGAGCCATATCGCAAATCACTTGCATCATACTATTATAATAAGGGCCTCGAATGGAACAAGGGAGTAGCTATAAATTACAAGAACATCTCCTTCCCGGATGGCACCGCAGTATATGATATCGAGCGTGGAAGCAGCAAGGCGGGCAAAAAGTATCCGTGGCAGACCGACACCTCCATCGGGAAAAAATCTTGGGGGTATATCCCGGGGGAAGAAAATAAAAGCCCGAATGAGCTGATCGATGAATTAGTTGATATCGTCAGTAAAAACGGGAACCTGCTGCTGAATATCGGACCACGGCCCGATGGAACCATTACGCAGGAACAGCAGGATGTTCTCCTTGCAATTGGCAAATGGCTGAAAATTAACGGTGAAGGTATCTATGGAACCCGTCCCTGGGAAATGTTCGGCGAGGGTCCGACCCAGATTGAGGGCGAATCCTTTAATGAAGGCACAGGCAAGGATTTCACCGAAAAGGATATCCGCTTTACCGTTAAGGGCGATATTCTTTATGCTTTTACCCTGGATATACCAAAAGAAAAGATCGTGATTAAAAACCTGGCTGCCAATGGAAAAGCAGGGAAGGTTACGAATGTGGAACTGCTTGGAAGCACGGAGAAAATTATCTGGACACAGAAACCCGAAGGCCTGGTGATTCAACCTTCGAAAAGCTGGCCCTCAGAATGCGCTGTTGGATATAAGATTACCAAACAGTAAGATCGCTTGATGCTGAATAGCTTGGTGTCGAAAAGTTTGATTCTTAATAAATTAATAGGGGAGAGATTAAATGAATCTGTCAATGCGTTTTTCCAGATGTAGTTTTCTTACTGTTTTAGCCATGATAGTTCTGGCCACCAGTGTATCCGGCCAGAATCGCCCGTTCACTCATCAGGATACCCTGCGTGGGGCGGTGACAAAGGAGCGTGTTTGGTGGGATCTTACGTATTATCATCTTGAGGTGAAAGTGAATCCGGCCGACAGCACGCTGAAGGGGCAGAATACCATCAATTACCATGTGTTGGAGCCTTATCAGGTTTTGCAGATTGATTTGCAGGCCCCTCTTAAGATCTCTGCTATCTATCAGGATAATAAGAACCTGGAATTCAGGCAAGATGGAAATGCCTGGTTTGTTCAGCTAAAAAAGGTTCAGAAAATTGGAGAGATCAATGAGTTAACTGTTCAATACGACGGACGCCCGCTTATAAGCAGAAATCCACCCTGGAGCGGAGGATTGTCATGGCGCAAGGATAAAAGCGGGAAACCGTTTATCGTGACCACTTGTCAGGGCGATGGTGCCAGCATCTGGTGGCCGTGCAAGGATCACCAATATGATGAGCCCGACAGTATGCTGATTAGTGTTACAGTGCCGGAAAAGCTGACAGATGTTTCCAATGGCAGGTTGAGGGGAGTGATTCAGAATGCCGATCATACAAAAACATACAAATGGTTTGTATCCAATCCTATCAATAATTATGGGGTGAATGTGAATATTGCTGATTATGCGCATTTCTCCGAAAAATATCAGGGGGAAAAAGGGGTGCTCGACTGTGAATATTACGTGCTGAAGGAGAATCTGGAAAAGGCAAAATCCTATTTTCAGGAGGTGCCACGAATGTTTAAAGCTCTCGAATTTTGGTTCGGGCCCTACCCATTTTATGAGGATGGCTTTAAGCTGGTAGAGGTTCCTTATCCGGGAATGGAGCATCAGAGTTCAGTGACCTACGGCAATGGTTATAAGTTTGGATATGGTGGCAGGGATGTCAGTGGATCAGGATGGGGCGATAAGTTTGATTTTATCATCATCCATGAATCTTCGCACGAATGGTATGGTAACAGCATAACTTCCAAGGATATAGCCGATATGTGGATACATGAGAGTTTTGGCGCTTATTCCGAAACGCTTTTCGTGGATTATCATTATGGCAAGCAGGCCGGGAATGAATATTGTATCGGTACCCGGAAAAATATTGGCAACCGGACACCGGTAATCGGTCCATACAACGTTAATCGCGGTGGTTCCGGCGATATGTACAGCAAAGGTGCCAACATGCTTCATACCCTGCGGCAGATGGTGGATAACGATGAGAAATTCCGGAGTATAATCAGAGGCCTGAGTGCGAAATTTTATCATCAGACCGAAACAACGGAGCAGGAGGAGAATTATCTGAGTGAAGCTACCGGCATGAAACTGAAGTTTTTTTTCGATCAATATCTCAGGAATACGAAGATTCCGGTTTTTGAATACTCTGTGATTGGGAAAGTATTGGCATACCGGTGGAAAGATTGTGTTGCCGGATTTGATATGCCTCTGAAAATCAAGATTAACAATAAAGATAAATGGGTTTATCCGCTAGGAGAATTGACTCAGATTCAGGTAGATGAGAATTCAACGGTTAAGGTAGATCCGGCATTCTATGTAACTCCGGCGGAGATAAAACAGTAGATAGCTGATCCTGATAAGTTCTCAATCTTTCCTGTTTGGGGTAATTTAGTATACACTTTTGTAAAAAGTGATGTGCTTTTCGAGTATTGTTAGCGATATCTTTCCGCAACTCAATATATTAAAATGAAAAATATCATTTTACTTCTTACTCTGGGCACCTTTTGCGCTATGGGCACTATCAACGCGCAAACCAATGTGAACAATGGCAATGGGCAAGTTTTCTTTACCGAGACTTTCGGATGGGAGAATCCTGCCGATGCCAAAGGCTGGACGGCTCCTGCCGGTTATTATTTTCTGGATCCGAAAGATCAGGGAACTAACTTTGTTTGGTGGAACGGACCATTTGTTGACAGGCTCACTCAGGATCCGGCGCTGCAATCAACGACGAAGGACAATGGATGCATCGCCCTGTTCATGGAGCGATTTAATCCTGCCGGTCAGCCGGAAATCAAAGTTGATAATTCCATAGGCTTTCCGATGATGAACTGCAGTGCACACTCTTCTGTGGTGGTTAAGTATGAAACGCATTTTATGGCTTCCTCACCAGTTGATATGTTTCTCGAAGTTACTGTCGACAATTGGGTTCATTCAGCCAATTATAGCGTGAATTTCGGTGCCGGTCACAAGGATCGTCCGCTCGACAGGCCAAAGGGAGTGCCGGCCTTGATGGAAGTGAATATATCTGATGTTGCTGCGGGTATGCCAAACGTGCAGATGAGGTTGCACTGGATTAACTCGGCTCTGTATTATTGGGCAATAGATGATTTCACGCTGGCCGAAGCTTATAACAATGATTTGAAGATGAGTGATGTACAGATGGAATGGGAAGATGGTAATGATAATACCACCATGGCCTGGATTTATAATATCCCAAAATCACAGCTGGATGGAAATAACGGCTTTTATAATTTCCAGTCGAAGGCGGTGAATTTCGGGGAATATGATCAGGAAAACGTTTATATGGACCTCAATATCACAAAAAACGGCAACAGCGTTTTTCATAAAATGTCGCCTAAGAAAGATGTTTTTGTGCTGGTAACCGACACCGTGACGATTAGCGATAAATATTCACCGGTTGATTATGGCCATTACAAAGTTGCCATGGAATTCAGCGCCAAAGATGCCGATCAGAATCCTGTCGACAATAAGCGTGAAGTCTTTTTTAATGTGACTGACAGTATTTACTCACGCTCCGATGATACGAATGACCTTAGCTGGTCGTTCAGCAAAGAGCGTTATGATGCGACCGCTGTTGCCAATATCGGGCACTTTGTGGGTTCCATGTTTCCGATTTTCAATGATTGCGAGGTAAGTTCCATATCGGCTTTCATTGGCGGTGGTAAGGCCGACCAGTATATCAATTATCGTTTTGTGCTTTGGTATGTTCCGCTGACTGAGGCTGTACAAACCCCGTTTCAACTGCTAACGACAGATATGATTGAGCTGGATTCGGCCGATTTTAATACCTGGGTCACCATGTCATTGGGTAAGGATGGCGAGTCGGAGTTCCTGAAAAAAGGTGATCTGGTTTATGCGGGCGTTGAGTATGATAACACTAATGAGGAGTATATGATCCGGCGCAATAAGGGTCTGGAAATTGGTACCGACAACTCCGTTAAACTTACTGAATCTTCAGCCATTGGTTTTTATAACGGTAACTGGGAAACCGGTCTGGGTGATTTTATCGGGAAGCGCAACCTGATGATCCGCCTCAACCTGAATGATCACAGTAACATAAACGATGGTGTCGAATTGAAGCCTGCACAGATCGGACT
>CAIXHD010000037.1 GCA_903919065.1 uncultured Bacteroidota bacterium | reverse complement strand
GGTCCGATGAATCAAGGTCATCAATAAGAAAATTTCAATGGTTTGTAATACTTTCCACTACATGAATACGCGCCTATCCCTTACATTAATTTTGGTTGAATGAACATATATTCGCAAAATTATATATGAACGGTTTAGATGGCCCTTTCTTCACCCATATTCTTTAAAAAAAAAACTGTATAAAATTGATACTTCTTCATTTAAAACATTTAGAATGACAGGAATAGATGATAATATCCCTGAAAGGGTCAAAATCCTCATTGTTGAGGATAGTCTAACTCAACGGCTTCATTTACAACATTTTCTTGAACAACACCCTTTTGTTGTCAAAGCTGCGGAAAATGGAAAAGCCGCCCTGGCATTGGTGGAAGTTGAAAGGCCCGACCTGGTTATCAGTGACATTGTCATGCCCGAGATGAACGGGTTTGATCTTTGCCAACAGCTCAAAACCTCAGCAAGATTTCAAGACATTCCTGTTATTCTGCTTACCTCACTTTCGAATCCTGAAGATGTTCTTGAAGGATTGGCATGCGGGGCGGATAACTTCATTACCAAACCGTTTAAAACGGATATACTTATCGGGCAGATCGAGTCGGTTCTCGCCAATAAGAGAAAAGTCCATGATGAGCGGATCAAGATCGGGATGGAGATCAATTTCATGGGAAAGAAAAGGTTCGTAACAGCTGAGCACCAGCAAATGCTGACCTTGCTGCTTTCTACTTATGAAGCCGCGGTATTAAGAAACGAGGACCTTGCCAAAGCCCAGGAAGAGCTTAGGGTGATCAATGAGCAACTTGAAGAACTTGTTGAACAGCGGACGGTGGAATTGAAAAAAAGTGAAGAAAAATACCTTGACCTATACGATCACGCTCCTACCATGTTTATGTCGGTGGAAACCACCGGGGGAACGGTTATTCAATGCAATGACACCCTGCTGGATCATACTGGTTATACCAAAGATGAGATTATTGGACACCCTTTTACCCAGAGGTATCACCCTGACAGCCTTCACAAGGCTACGGAAGATTTCAACAATTTTCTGAGGACGGGTCTGGTGAGCAATTCGGAACTGAATCTCCGTGCTAAAACAGGCAAAAAGATTATCGTCCTATGCAATTCTACTGCGGTTCGTGATGACCAGGGAAATATTATAAACAGCCGAACTGTTTTGCAGGATATCACGGACCTCAAAAAAGCACAGGAAGAGTTGCGACGCAGCATGGAAAAGGCGGAGGAAAGCGACCGCCTTAAATCATCATTTCTCGCCAATATGTCGCACGAGATTCGTACCCCCATGAATGGGATTCTTGGCTTTTCACAGCTACTGAAGGACCCCGATCTGGATAAGTCGGCAAGGGATCAGTTCATCGACCTGATTGGAATCAGCACGCAACGCTTGCTGAATATCATAACGGATATCGTCGATATCTCTAAAATTGAATCGGGAGTTGAAGAGGCCGACCTGGCAGAGGTTGATCTCTCCGCTTTTATCAGTGACACGGAAGCGCTGTTTCAACCCCAGGCAGACAGTAAAAACCTCACCTTCACAATACAAAACAGGATCACTTCTGCCGATTCAAAGATCAAGACTGACAAGGGTAAGCTGAAGCTGATCATCCATAATCTCCTCAGCAATGCTGTCAAATTCACAGAAAAGGGTGGTATTGAATTCGAGGTCAGGATTGAACAGAAAAAGTTTTATTGCATTGTGAAGGATACCGGAATTGGCATAGATCCTCAAATGCATACCCTCATTTTTGACCGGTTCAGACAAGTCGAATTCGGCCACGCACGAAAGTATGGAGGAAACGGACTCGGACTCTCTATTGCCAAGTCCTATGCAGAGATATTGAAAGGCGAAATCACCGTAAATTCCTCCATTGGCACTGGATCCACTTTTACCTTCATTCTTCCGCTGGAAATTGGTCAGGCGCCAGCAGTCAACATTCAGCCGGTTTCACCATCGGATGACAACAGTAAACTCAACTGGGAAGATAAGATGATATTGCTGGTGGAGGATGAAGAGGAAAATGCCCTTTTTATCTCTCTGGCATTGAGATCAACCGGTATAAAGATCCTGCGGGCACATAACGGAAAGGAAGCCATTGAACTCAGTAACCTCCATCGGGATATATCCCTTGTTTTAATGGATATCAGGCTGCCTGACATGGATGGATTAACGATTACCCGTCAAATTAAATCAAACAGGCCAGAACTGACGATTATCGCTGTCACGGCCTATGCATTTGCCGGCGACAGGGAGAAATGTACGCATGCAGGCTGTAATGAATACTTAACCAAACCCCTCAGGAAGGATCATCTTTTAGAGGCCTTGAAGAAATATCTCACCTGATAGCCTCAAAATCGATTTAAAAAATTCTCATTGCTGCCTACCATCATGATTGAAGAGAAAGAGAAAATTTCTGTCCAACAAGTAGTTGTTTTCAGGCTGGACGATTTGATGTATGCCCTTCCCCTGGCGAACACCGTCCGGGTCATTCATGCGGTGTACATCACGCCATTACCGGATTCCCCCAAAGTCATTATGGGGCTGATCAACCTTGAAGGCAAAATTTTACCTGTTTTTGATATCAGGCAACGATTTGCTCTTCCCATCCGTGAGATCATTCCGGAAGACCATTTCATCATTGTACAAACAAAGAATCGGACAGTTGCCATCGTTGCCGATGAAGTAGAGGGGATCAGGAATTTGGAGAAGAAGGATCTTGTAACCAAAGATCATTTAACCAGTAAATCAGCATACGTTGCGGGAATTGTGAAAACCGCAGCCGGGATGATTTTAATACATGACCCGGACCTCTTTTTATCGGATGAAGAAAACAGGGAGTTGAGCAAGGCTGTTCTTGAAATGAAAAAGGATTTATGAAAAAAGAGCACGAGATACTTTTACAGGACAGGGCAAGGAAACTCTCATTAGAGCCTCCAGTATCCGTTTCAGGAAAGGAGGTTATGGATGTAATCACCTTCTCGCTTGCCTCTGAAACCTATGCAATTGAGTCTGTCTTTGTAAGGGAGGTGTACCCACTGAAGGCATATACATCACTCCCGGGAACACCTGATTTTGTGCTTGGTATTGTTAACGTGAGAGGGCAAATTCTGTCGGTCATCAACCTGAAGAAATTTTTTCACCTGCCCGAAGCAGGGATCGGGGAGTTAAACAAAGTGATCATCGTCAGAAACGGGCGTATGGAGTTTGGGATTCTGGCAGACGTTGTTCACGGCACCCGGCAGATTGCAAAAAGTTTGATTCAACAGCCACTTCCAACGATCACCGGAATCGGAGCTGATTTTCTTTTGGGTGTGACCAGGGACTCACTCATCCTATTGAATATTGAACACATGCTACAGGATCAATCAATTATCGTAGACATAGAAGTAAACTAATCAAATAGAAAACCGAACTTATGAGATTTTTCAACAACCTATCAACCCGCACAAAGCTGATTCTTGGATTTGGCTTGCTATGGTTATTACTGGCGATTGTAATTGTGATCGCTAATTTTGTCATTATCGATGTCACCAATTCTGAAAAAGAGTTGAATACAGTGCATCTTCGTTCTGTGCTGATGACTGAAAAACTGAGATTTGTTATGAACCAACAGCGGGTTTCAATCCTTCAGTTACTGTTAACCGAGGATAAAACAAAGCAGGATTCGCTTATAACTCGCATTAAAGGCAGGGCAGGGGCAAGTTCAATCCTTGTTGACAGCCTCAGGTTAATGAATTCAGAATCTGACTATCTTTTAAAGGTTTCAAAAATTGACAGCATCAGAGAAATGTACAGAAAAACAAGGGAAATCCAGATAGCCTTGATGGAAAAAGGGGAGATAAAACAGGCACGGGATCTGGGATTGGGCATTCAGGAATTGCGCTTCGAAACAATCAGCAAAATTATTTTTGACCTTTCCGAGGAGACCCAGAAGGCGATGGACAAACAGGTCGAACGGGATAAAGAACAATCACAGGTTTCTCGTTATTTATTCATTATAATGGCTGCTGTTGGCCTGATAGGAGGTATTCTGCTGGTGGTGCTCCTGAACATTTCTATCGTATTGCCGCTCAATAAATTATCGATTTTAGCAGAGAAGATTTCCGGCAGAAATGATCTGAGTGTGGATATCCCGGTACAGAGCCGGAAAGATGAAATCGGCCGGTTGGGAAAAGCGTTTAAACGGATGCTCGAAAATCTTCGTGGCTCAACGGCAGAATTAACCAGCCTTTTATTCGAGGTAAAAGATACCGTGAATGTCCTTGCGGCCTCATCGAGTGAAATTCTGGCAGCATCCACCCAGGTAGCAACAGGAGCAGTGCAGACATCCGTATCAATAACTGAAACTTCAACAACGGTCGAAGAGGTAAGGCAGGCAGCCCAGCTTTCATCACAAAAAGCGATGGAGGTTTCGGAAAATGCACATCATGTGTCCCAGATATCGCAGGATGGGCAGAATGCAGTGGAAGAGACGATCCATGGAATGGACCATGTCCGTCAGCAAATGGAGCTGATTGCCCAAACAATCATTCGGTTGAGTGAACAAAGTCAATCAATTGGCGGAATTATTGCCTCTGTGAACGATGTTGCAGATCAGTCAAACCTTTTGGCGGTCAATGCCGCCATCGAAGCGGCAAAAGCCGGGGAACAGGGAAAAGGCTTTGCCGTTGTTGCGCAGGAGATCAAAAGTTTGGCAGAACAATCGAAAAAAGCTACTAGCCAGGTTCGCACGATTTTATTTGATGTACAAAAGGCTACCAGCGCCGCTGTGATGGCCGCCGAACAAGGCAGCAAGGCTGTTGAAGCCGGAGTAAAGCAGTCCGTTCATACCAGAGAGGCCATTAAAGTGCTGACTGATAGCACGAGAGATGCAGCCAATGTGGCAACACAGATTTTAGCCTCAAGCAAGCAGCAGTTAATCGGCATGGATCAGATAGGCGTCGCCATAAAGACAATAAACCAGGCAGGAAATGAGAATGCCGCCAGCATGAAACAGGTGAAACAATCGGCCCAGGATCTGAATGAACTTGGAATTAAACTGAAGATGCTGGTAGAAAAAAGCGTATTATAATATCTATATCCATGACCAGCCAGGACAAAGCGTTCGAAGAACGTCTGCTTGCTACTTTTCTGATCGAAGCGGAAGAGCATATCCACGCTATTTCGCTTGGTTTGACGGAACTTGAAAAGGGACTGGCCGGGGAAGATCTGCATGTGCTAATTGAAACCATGTTCCGGGATGCACATAGTCTGAAAGGTGCTGCAAGATCGATAGGACAGAAAGAAGTTGAATCGCTGTGCCATCCCATGGAAAGTGTCTTTTCAGCGTTGAAACGTCACCAAATTGAGCTGCAACCCGGCATAATTGACCTGTTACATGATTCTGTCAGTGTGCTTTCCCTGATCCTCAGCTCTCCTCATTCATTGCCTGCATCAGTTGATCGAAACAAGATCAGATATCTCATCAACAAGCTTGGCGAAGCGTCAAGGGGTCAATTTGAAATAATCACGGAAAACAAAGAAACCATTGAGAAGATTGACCCTAAACCTCAGCATGAAGAGGTAAAGCAGATTGCAGGTTCTATCAGAATTCAGGTCAAACGTCTGGATCCTCTCCTGCTGCAGGCAGAGGAATTGATACTTTCAAAAAATGCATTCAGCCAGAGGATATCTGACTTTAATCACATCGGGGAGGAACTTCAAACTTTGCGTGCTGAATTCCCTAAATTAAAATCATCGCGCGCTGCCGATCATCTCCAAAAGGATGTCGAAATTATCCATTGGATTGATGGCCGGCTGAATACGCTGGAACATCTGATCGATACGTTGAAGCACAAAATGGAACATGACCATCATGATCTGACGCGCAATGTGGATGACCATCTTGATGGAATGAAGCAACTCCTTCTCATGCCGGTATTATCCCTGGCAGAAGGATTTCCAAAAATTATCCGTGACCTGGCAAGGGATCAGCGCAAGGAGGTAGGACTCGTGATGCAGGGAACCGACCTGGAGATAGACAGAAGGATCCTTGATGAATTGAAAGACCCCTTGATTCACCTTCTGCGTAACAGTGTTGACCATGCAATAGAATCACCGCAGGCGCGCCTTGCAGCAAATAAACCATCACAGGGAACTATCACCTTGTCATTCATTCTCAGGGAGAACCACCAGGTTGAGATCCGGATTTCGGATGACGGAAAAGGGATTGACCATGACAAGGTACTGGCTACCGCTATCCGTACCGGACTTGTCGACAGAGAGAGAGCAGAATCTTTAACGCCGGAGGCCATCGCCTCTTTCATCTTTTATTCAGGACTTTCAACCGCAGAGGTGATTACCGATCTATCTGGTCGCGGACTTGGTCTTGCCATCGTCAGGGAAAAGGTTGAAAAATCCGGGGGCAGTCTCTCTGTTGAAACCCGCAAGGGAGAAGGAACTTTATTCAGAATAGTGATGCCCCTTACTTTTACAACATTCAGGGGGGTACTGATCCGCTCAGCCGGTCAATCTTTTATGATACCTACCACGAATGTTGAACGTGTGACGAGGATACCGCAGGCTCAAATAGTGACTGTTGAAAACAAGAAGGTCATCATTTACGACGGGCAACATGTATCTGCTGTAAGCCTGGCTGATATACTCGATTTGCCGGTCACCGCAAGGAAGACCACCAAACATGACGGATTCGAGGAAAACAATAAAGAGAATCAATTTGCGATCATCAATTTCAGCAATCAGCGGATTGCTTTTCAGATTGACGAAGTACTCTCTGAACATCAGTTCCTGTTGAAAAGTCTGGGAAAACAGCTTCGCAAGGTAAAAAATATTTCGGGGGCGACTGTTTTAGGGACTGGCCAGTTGGTACCCGTGCTAAATGTCGCAGATCTCATGATTTCCGCAATTAAACCCACGGCTGCCCGGTCATTGCCAGATTCTGCCATCCGGGCTGAAAGGAAAGAGAAACATATCCTCATTGCTGAAGATTCCATCACTTCGCGCATGCTGTTAAAGAACATTCTGGAAGCATCCGGGTACCTGGTCACTACGGCAGTTGATGGTATGGATGCCTACACCCAAGCCAGGGAAAGAGAATTTGACCTCATGATTTCTGATGTAGATATGCCCCGCATGAATGGTTTCGAACTTTGCCGAAAAGTACGTGCGAATAAAAAACTGGCAGAACTGCCCATTATTCTTATCACATCCTTAAGTACCCGTGAAGACCGGGAACAGGGTATTGATGCAGGAGCAAATGCATATATTGTTAAAAGCAATTTTGAACAGAGCAATTTGCTGGAAGTTATCAGAAAGTTAATCTAATGCCTTAATTATAAATATGATCAGGGTTTTAATCGTAGATGACTCAAAAGTAGTTCAGGAATTTATTTCCTACATTCTTTCTTCTGACCCTGAAATCAGGATTGCAGGTACTGCCCTGTCAGGTGAAGAGGCCTTGCAGAAGGTAGTTGAACTCAATCCCGATGTAATTACCATGGATATCAACATGCCGGGAATTGGCGGGGCCGAAACAACCAGACGTATTATGGAATCCAGGGCTACACCCATTGTTGTTGTCACAGGAAGTGAAATGGTCAGCGACCGTTCCTGGATTTTCAGCCTGTTGGAAGCAGGCGCTCTGGCAGTGGTAAAGCGCCCGCCAGATCTGCATCACCCACAACACAAAGAGATGCGCAAGGAGTTGTTGCAAACAGTGAAGTTGATGTCGGAAGTTAAGGTTGTCAGGGTAGTCCGGAAAAAATCCTTTGAGGAGAGCCAAATTCCGACTGCCAGGCTCCAGCCGGAAACCAAAAACCGCAATCTCAAGATTTTCGCAGTCGGCGCCTCTACCGGGGGCCCTGCAACACTGCAAAAAATATTATCCGGACTGCCAAAAAATCTGCCTGTCCCTGTTGTCATTGTCCAGCACATAACAAAAGAATTCATTACAGGTTTACAGGAATGGTTATCGGGAACTTCATCCATTCCGGTAAAAATTGCAACGGATGGGGAATCCCTGCAAAAGGGAGTGGCCTATTTTGCTCCCGACAACTTTCATCTTGGTGTAACCCGCGACCTTAAAGTATTTCTTGATTCGGGCCCTCCTATCAATGGATTAAGGCCTGCCATTGATTTCCTTTTTCGTTCTGTGGCTGACAACATCGGCGTGAATGCAGCAGGGGTGCTGCTTACCGGCATGGGCAAAGATGGTGCCGAAGCATTGAAAAAAATGAAAGACAGCGGTGCAACCACCATTGCACAGGATGAGGAGAGTTCCATCGTTTTTGGGATGCCGGGCGAGGCAATAAAACTCGGGGCCGTCAACTATGTGCTTACCCCGCCAGAAATTGCGGTCATGATGGGCAAACTGGCTGGCACATAAACGGAGATATACGTTGCACTCAGAGTTATTTCATTAAACCAACCAGCTCCTTTATTCTCCCCGCAGTCATCCCCTCTGATTCAG
>CAIXHD010000036.1 GCA_903919065.1 uncultured Bacteroidota bacterium | reverse complement strand
CCAATGTTAAAATCGTACGATTTTCCAGGCAATGTCAGAGAGCTGAAAAACCTGATGGAACGTGCCATAATATTAAGTAAGGGAAACCCTATTGGAATTAAAGATTTCCCTCTTAAAACAAAATCCAAATCTGAAGCAACCGATGAAACAGCTAACTTAAATCTGGAAGAAAATGAAGTTGAACTTATAAGGCTTGCCTTGCATAATTGTGGAAATAATCAAAATGCTGCTGCAAAGGCTCTGGGGATTCAGAGGATGGCCCTGGCTCGAAAAATGCAGAAGTATAACATTAGCCTGGTTTTTTCGAAAGATCGAAAATAAGCATCGCTCATTTGTGAGCATATTTTCTCTGATACCGTGACTTTTAGCTGATTCGCTAATTCATTAAATCACTGTCTTTTACAATTTACTCATCTAAAAACATGCCTGGTTGTGTATTCTGGCACATCCTTTGAAACCGCTCTATATAAAATATGAGCTAATTGAAAGGTTTGAATGTCAGAAGATGTAAAAAGGCTCGATAAGATGGTTTCAACTCCTATTTATAAGAGTTCAACCCCATTTCAGAAACGTTTGGCGGATGTCACTGAAATCCTGAATGAATTTCAGAAAACGCTGGACTTATTCAAAGACGGACAGCTGGATAAACTGACAGATTTACCAGCTGAAGCGACAACTCTTCCTGCTGAATTGGAAAAAGAGGACAAGGAACAAATCTTATCGTACCAAGGAATGATAAGCGGAATTCACGATTCAATTTCGCATATTCAGGATGAAGTGGAGAGTATCGAAATTTCTACAGCTGTTTTACTTAGAAGTATGAAAAATATACCAGATCAGAATGTTTTTGATACATTACAAAGAGAGGGCAAAGGAGGATTCGACCATGGGAGTAACATTAAAAAGATGTTGACTCTGGAGGAAAGAGTTCTTCAATATATCGATCAAAACAGAAATGGAATAAAGATTTCAGACATGGAGTCTCCTTTCGGTGAAACCCGAATGAGGATCGGTTTTGTTGTAAAGAAACTCCTGGATGAGGAAAAAATTCAAAAGGTTGACAGCCTGTATTTTCCCATTTATTAATCCATACCGTTTTTTAAACACGTACATTTTCGACTATATTGCAATGCAATATGGACGATACTTTCAGAACGATTCAAAATCCATCCGAAGGATTATTCAAAGATAAGGGAAGCCGGTTCATTGCCAGGGCCTTTCCTGTTGAATCCGTAGATCAGGTTAAAGAAATTATTGCTTCTCTCCGCAAAGAATATCATGACGCACGTCACCATTGCTATGCTTATCGCATTGGCCCGGGTGACACGATTTATAGGGTGAACGACGATGGTGAACCTGCCAATAGCGCCGGAAAACCTATCCTGGGGCAAATTCAGTCAAACAATCTGACAAATATCCTCATCGTAGTAGTGAGGTATTTTGGTGGCATATTACTAGGTGTTGGTGGATTAATAAATGCATACCGCTCGGCCGCAAAAAACAGTTTGGAAAATTCTGAGATAGTAGTAAAAACTTTCAACTGCCGCATAAAAATCCTGTATCCGTATATTGCAATGAATGATGTTATGCGCTTGATTCGTGACTCAAAGGCTGAAATTATCAAACAGGAATTCGGTAACGACTGCGAAATCCTAATCGAAATCAGGACAGGAGTTTCCGAGGGTTTAATTAAACAGCTCAAACATATCGATTTCGTTGAACCTCAGATTTATACGCTGTGAATAAAAAACTGATAATATCCTTCATTCGTCGAACTGGATATTTAAAGGTTAGGTTAATTTTACCAAACTACGCATCAAAACAGACACTACCCTATGAAAAACAGAAGCCTGGTCTCCATTACTGATTACAATCAGGAAGAGATGCTGCAGATCCTTGATCTTGCCGCTGAGTTTGAAAAAAAGCCAAATCAGGATATTTTGGGTGGACATGTGGTAGCTACACTGTTTTTTGAGCCATCCACACGTACACGTCTCAGCTTTGAATCTGCCGTAAATCGTTTGCGAGGCAGGGTTATCGGATTTTCGGACTCTTCCTCATCCAGCGTTTCCAAAGGTGAGACACTGAAGGATACCATTCTTACAGTTTCCAATTACAGTGATCTTATCGTCATGCGCCATCCACTGGAAGGAAGTGCAAAATATGCCAGTGAGGTCTCGCCGGTTCCAATTATCAATGCTGGGGATGGTGCTCATCAGCATCCAACGCAAACACTGCTTGATATGTATTCCATCCGAAAGACACAGGGCAGACTTGAAAATCTTAAAATTTGCATGGTGGGTGATTTGAAATACGGTCGAACAGTTCACTCTCTGCTGATCGCTATGGCAGACTTCCATCCGATTTTTATCTTTATCGCTCCTGAAGAGTTAAAGATGCCTGAGGAATATAAAAGTCTCCTGGACCGCAAAGGTGTGGAATACTATGAATACAAGGATATCGGGGACAATATGGATGATGCTGATATTGTCTATATGACACGTGTTCAAAAAGAGCGTTTTTCAGATCCTCTTGAATATGAAAAAGTTAAAAATGTTTATATCCTTAGGAATGCCATGCTGGGAAATACCAAGCCAAATATGAAAATCCTTCATCCCCTTCCGCGTGTTAATGAGATAAACTATGATGTAGATACTAATCCAAAAGCATATTACTTTCAGCAGGCACAAAACGGCGTTTACACAAGAATGGCCATAATTTCGAAAATTTTAGGTGTAAAGTAAATCCCAAGAAACATGGAAACCAAGAAAGAATTAAAGGTTAATGCCATCAGAAACGGCACTGTTATTGATCATATTCCATCATCCAGCCTGTTCAGTGTAATAAATATTCTCGGCTTAAATAAAATCGGACAACAGGTCACATTTGGGTTTAACCTGGAAAGCAAGAAACTGGGTAAGAAAGCTATTATCAAGGTTGCTGACATTTTCTTCAAGGATGAAGAAATCAACAAGATATCACTCGTAGCACCTGATGCTAAGCTTAATATCATCCGTGATTATGAAGTAATTGAAAAAAGAGTGGTTATCATTCCGGATGAGATTACGGGAATTGCAAAATGCATGAATCCAAAATGCATCAGCAATCATGAACAGATGACTGCGCATTTTACGGTAGTTGAAAAGAAGCCGGTTGCGCTTAAATGCAGATATTGCGAAAAGATCACCGATCAGGATCACCTCGAGATTCATTGATTAACTTTTTTTAACTAGGCCGGTATTTATTCATAGGAGCTGGTTTGCTACTTTGGCGGTCAAATTGCCATTGTATGTATTTACCTTACCACAAAGCGTCACCTATACTTGTTTTTCTACTCCTTTTAGTTCCGGTCAGGATTTTATCACAGGATTCAAACCGGAATTTAAGGGATCTGGCCTTAAAGGTATATATTGACTGTAATCGTTGCGATATCGATTTTATTCATAGAGAGATTCCTTATGTAAATTATGTCAGGGACCGACAGGAAGCACAGGTTCATTTATTGATAACTAAGCAACTAACAGGTTCTGGCGGGACTGAATACCGTTTGAATTTCATCGGTCTGAAAGAGTTTGATGGAATAAATGAAGAAACCGTTTACAATTCATCTCCTGATGAAACCAGTGATAAAACCCGGCGTGGCTATACCCGCATGATCTCTTTCGGGCTGATGAGGTATGTTGCTACTACCCCACTGGTTGATGGTCTTAACTTGCAATACAGCGACAGCCTTGGGAAAATATCAGAAAATCAGACCGTTGAAGATAATTGGAAAAGCTGGGTTTTCGATATCAGGGTAATCGGCCAGCTCGACGAGCAAGAGTCCTATTCGAGTATTAGTTCCGAATCGGATTTGGGAGCCAGAAAAATCACCCCTGACTGGAAAGTGGAATTTGGCGCCAGCTATGATCAAAGCAATAATAAATATCGATATGATGGTGAGGAATATTTATCCTCGAAAACCAGTTTCTCTATTAGAAATCTAACGGTAAAGAGTCTTAATGATCACTGGTCACTGGGGGCACGGGCTGGTATATATTCCAGTACCTATGGAAATACTCTGTTCAGCGGTTCGTTTGCACCGGCTGTTGAGTACAATTATTTTCCATATTTTGAGTCGAACAGAAAACAAATCAGGTTTCAGTATCGTGTTGGCTATGGCTACGTTTTTTACCAGGACAGTACCATTTATGATAAGATGGAGGAAGGACTTTTCAGCCATCAATTGTCTGTTGCCGCTGATTTCAGGCAGCCCTGGGGGAGTATTAATTTATCCTTACAGGGATCTAATTACCTCCATGATTTCTCAAAAAACAGCCTGAAAATGTGGGCAGGGTTTTATTTCAGAATATTCAAAGGCTTGTCGCTAAGCATTTCAGGAGATGCAGCAGTTATTCACGACCAGCTTTCACTGACAAAAGGCGGAGCCACCGAAGAGGAAATCCTGCTCAGACAGAAACAGATAGCCTCGCAATATGATTATTCCCTGAAAATTGGATTCTCCTATACGTTTGGATCCATTTATAATAATGTTGTCAATCCAAGGTTTAGCGAGCGATACTAACGAATCCTGTCCTGGGCTTTCAGCAATGAAATGTCATGTTTAATTCCCCTGTACGCCAAATAAACGCATATCGCTGAAACCAGTGGAATAGCCATCCAAAGCTGCAAATCAGCATTTGATTGCGACCCATTATTCCCCTTTACTCCATAGATGGCAACAAGTGCGTAGAATAAAATCTGAATAGCAAGAGTTACGATTGTTAATTTACTTTGCAGCTCCCGCTTTCCATAGAGGAAAATCGAAATAAGAATCAGGAATCCAACCAATCCAAAACAAATTGCCATTGGAACCGTTTCAATAACAACAGGAATGAGGAATAATAAACTCCAGATAACAAGGCCGATAAGAAGATAGAGCGACTGCATTCTTTGAATCATGATGGACAATGATTTATGATTTGGGCGATAAAAGTATAAAAAAGGTTCTTCTAAAGGGAGGTTGAACGATTTGCAATGCGTATTTTAGTTCGTTAGATTAAACAGAATGATGAGCACATACCTTGAATCTGAATTGATATTAAATCGTGACGGCAGCATTTTTCACTTGAAGCTTTTTCCTGATCAGATAGCCGATTATGTAATTTTGGTGGGCGATCCGGCACGTGTTGCCTGGGTTGGACAATTTCTCGACAGAGTTGAGAACCTTGCCACAAACAGGGAATTTACTTCGCTCTCCGGTTTTTATCACCAGATAAAGGTCCTGGTTTTAAGTACGGGAATAGGTACTGACAATATGGATATAGTCGTTAATGAATTGGATGCTCTTGCAAACATTGATATAAACCGACGTGAGGATAAACCTTCAAAGCGAAGGTTAAAACTTATAAGGATCGGAACCTCAGGCTCCTTGCAGCCTGACCTGCCTGTTGGGAGTTCGGTTGCCTCAGCCTGGTCAATCGGGCTTGACGGGCTAATGAATTATTATCAGCGTAAGGCAGATCACGAACGAGATACTTTTCAAAAGTCACTGATTGTTTCCACGGATTGGCCTGCGCTCCTTCCCCACCCATACGCAGCAAAAGCGGCGCCCCGGCTTCTTAAACTGGCAGAATCATTTTGCACCAAGGGAATTACCGTTGCAGCCCATGGTTTTTACGGGCCACAGGGAAGGCAGATCAGAGCAACACTAGCTTACCCCAACCTGAATGAAAAGCTGCAATCATTCAGATTCGACGACCTGAGGACCACGAATTTTGAAATGGAATCATCAGCATTGTATGGGCTTGGCGAGGTTTTGGATCATGAAGCTTTAACTGTTTGCCTTATCATAGCCAACAGGATGACCGGAGATTTTCTGGGTGAATATAGTTCACAGATTAAAAATCTGATTGATAAGACATTGAATTCCGTTATTATATAGTATCCACATGGAATCCCGAGAAGGTGAAGCATTGATTAAATTGCTCGACGACCCTGATCAGATGGTCTTTGAAGCGGTAAGCCATAAAATTGAACAGCTGGGGACAGAACTGCTTCCTGATCTTGAATCAGCAGCTATGGAAGCCATGTCCCCGATTCTGCACGAACGTATTGAGTCGATCATCAGAGTCCTTCAATTTAATCAGCTCAAATCTGAATTTAACGACTGGATCAAGTCTGACAACCAAAAATTGATAGATGGTGCATGGCTGATGTCGAAATATCAGTTTCCTGATCTTACTCTCCTGCAATTTACTAACCGGATCAAGCCATTAATAGAAGAAATCTGGCTTGAATTTTCAGATATTCTTACCGGTCTTGAAAAAATCCGGATTATGAATACTTTTCTTTTTACGAAGCACAAAATTATTCTCAACGAAGGACATCCTGAATCGCCAGGGAATAATTTCATCAACAGGGTTTTGGAAACCAGTAAGGCTAACGAGCATTCAATGAATTTGTTATTCGCGATCATCGGTCAGGAGCTAAGCCTTCCATTATTTGTTGCTGATATGCCTGACTTCCCAATTTTAACTTATCTCGATGTACCGATTGAAATTGAAGGCCATTTTCATCCCGATCTTTTCGATGTCCTGTTTTTTATAAATCCGGCTGACAATGGCACGGTTCATTCACGCCGGGATGTGACTAATTACCTGATCAAACAATCATTGCCTTTAAAGGCGGAATTTTACAAACCCAGGCCAAATGCCGATTTCATACGGATATGTCTTAAAAAACTTGCCTTGGATTATGAGCTTACCGGAAGCGAAAAAAGATCTTCTCAAGTACGAGATTTGATTAATCTTTGGTAATTATAAAAAATATATATCTTTGCGGTCCCCAAGCCCAGGTGGCGGAAATGGTAGACGCGCATGGTTGAGGGCCATGTAATCGTAAGGTTGTGCAAGTTCGATTCTTGTCCTGGGCACGAGGCGTTCTTTTTAAAAACGCCCAGATGGCGGAAGTGGTAGACGCGCTAGTTTCAGGGACTAGTATTCGCAAGGATGTGCAGGTTCGAGTCCTGTTCTGGGCACCCAAACTTTAAAGTTGCCAACTCTTAATTGGGTTGGCAACTTTTGTATAGAGTTGGCAACTTTATTATGATAAAAATTACTTTTCCGGACTCACGAGTCAAGGAATATCCGGTAGGCACTACCGGCTTGGAAATAGCACAAAGCCTTAGCCCTCAATTGGCTAAGGAGGTGTTGGCAATCAGTGTTAACGGCGAAATACGTGATGCCACCCGCGCAATAACTGAAAATTCAGCTATTCGTCTGCATAAATGGGACGACGCCGAAGGCAAACATGCTTTCTGGCATTCTTCAGCACATCTCATGGCTGAAGCCATCGAAAACCTTTACCCCGGAACGAAATTCGGTATTGGACCAGCAATTGAGAACGGCTTCTACTACGATGTTGATCTTGGGGAAAAAGTGCTTTCGGAAACTGAATTGGTGGATATTGAATCGAAAATGATTGAGCTGGCAGCCCGAAAATCGATTTTCAACCGGGAAGAAATATCTAAACCAGAAGCCCTTGACCTTTTCAGCAAAAAGGGTGATGAATATAAGGTGGAGCTCATCTCTGATCTGGAAGACGGCACCATTACACTATACAAACATGGTTCATTTACGGATTTATGCCGTGGACCTCACCTTCCTGATACCTCATTAATAAAGGCTATCAAGGTAACCAGCCTTGCCGGTGCTTATTGGCGCGGTGATGAAAAAAGGAAACAGCTGACAAGAATATACGGGATAACTTTTCCGAAA
Organism: uncultured Bacteroidota bacterium; assembly: GCA_903919065.1. Classification (GTDB taxonomy): domain Bacteria; phylum Bacteroidota; class Bacteroidia; order Bacteroidales; family UBA12481; genus UBA12481. The sequence goes on along the minus strand of CAIXHD010000036.1, from coordinate 25,607 downwards.
AAGAGCATGCTCGATGAATACATGATATTGCTCGAGGAAGCTAAAAAGAGGGATCATCGGAAAGTTGGTCGTGACCTGGAACTATTTACATTCAGCCAGCGAGTTGGAAGCGGACTGCCTTTGTGGCTTCCAAAAGGTGCTGCGTTGAGAGAAAGGCTCGAAAATTTTCTAAAGAAAATTCAAAAAGAGTATGGTTACGAAGGGGTAATCACTCCGCATATCGGTCAGAAAGAACTTTATGTGACCTCAGGCCATTATGCAAAATATGGAAAAGACTCCTTCCAGCCGATCACTACCCCTGTTGAAGGCGAGGAGTTCTTGCTTAAACCGATGAATTGTCCGCATCACTGCGAGATTTACAAGTACAAACCCAGATCTTACAAGGATCTTCCGGTTCGTCTTGCTGAATTCGGCACAGTGTATCGTTATGAGCAAAGTGGAGAATTACACGGTCTCACAAGGGTCAGGGGTTTTACACAGGACGATGCACATATTTTCTGCAGGCCTGATCAAATCAAGGAAGAATTCTCAAAGGTTATCGATATCGTTTTGTATATTTTTAAAACTCTTGATTTTAAAGATTTTACAACACAAATATCTTTAAGGGATCCAAATAATCCCGATAAGTATATTGGTTCCGATGAAAACTGGAACAAAGCTGAACAAGCGATCATTGAGGTGACTAGTGAAAAAGGGCTTACAGCAGTTGTGGTTCCCGGAGAAGCTGCATTTTATGGTCCGAAACTTGACTTCATGGTAAAGGATGCTATCGGCCGGAAATGGCAGCTAGGCACTATTCAGGTGGATTACAATTTACCCGAACGATTTGAACTTGAGTACATTGGTCAGGACAATCAAAAGCACCGCCCAGTCATGATTCACAGAGCTCCATTTGGTTCTATGGAAAGGTTTGTGGCAGTATTGATTGAACATACAGCCGGTAAATTTCCGATCTGGCTGACCCCTGATCAGGCTATAGTTCTGCCAATCAGTGAAAAGTATCAGAATTACGCAGAAGGTGTTTTGAAATTGCTAAATAATTCCGATATTCGCACCCTGATTGACGACCGAAACGAAAAGATAGGTAAGAAAATAAGGGATAACGAGTTAAAGCGAATTCCGTACCTTCTTATAGTTGGAGAAAAAGAAGAAACAGAGGGAACGATATCGGTCCGGAAGCAAGGTCAGGGAGATTTAGGAAGTATGAAACCGGAAGATTTTATTAATCTTATCCGGAAAGAAGTTGACGAAGCATTAAGTAGAGACTGATTTTCAGTCTCCATGAACAATGAAACGAAATAGAAACAAAAAAGGAGGATTGCGCTATTAATCAGACCAAACCAAAGTGGGCACCCCGTAAGAGAGATGAGCTTCGGGAAAAGTTCAGAATCAATGAAGAGATTCGTGCCCGTGTTGTTAGAGTTGTCGGTGAGAACGTTGAAAATGCAGGTATCGTCAGTCTGCAGGAAGCGCTCAAGATAGCTGAAGACCTTGAAATGGATTTGGTGGAAATTTCCCCCAATGCCGATCCACCAGTTTGCAAGGTGACTGATTACAGCAAGTTCCTATATCAGCAGAGGAAAAAGCAAAAGGAACTTAAAGCTAAGCAGACCAAGATTATTGTAAAAGAAATTCGTTTTGGTCCGCAAACTGACGATCATGATTTCAATTTCAAGTTGAATCATGCAAAAAAATTCCTTGAAGAGGGTGCCAAAGTAAAAGCATATGTTTTTTTCAAAGGCAGATCTATTTTATTCAAGGAGTACGGCGAAGAGTTGCTGCAGAGATTTGCTCTTGAACTGGAAGAATATGGGAAAATGGATCAAAATCCAACGCTTGAAGGTAAGAGAATGACAATTATTCTTTCATCAAAGAAGAAAAAGTAGTTTTAAAGGAGAAATATACGATGCCTAAAATGAAGACGAAAGCCGGCGCGAAAAAACGTTTCACGCTGACCGGCACAGGGAAAATCAAGAGAAAGCACGCTTACAAAAGCCACATTCTCACAAAAAAGTCAACTAAGCGAAAACGCAACCTTGGCTATTTTGGTTTGGTCGACAAAACCGATTCAAACAATGTGAAGCTGATGCTCGCGATGAAATGATCATCAGGATTTCCCAAATGGTTTATTAACAGTGTTTAACCCGAATGCAGAGCCACTAAAGAGTTGATTAATTTCACCGCCTGCCTTCAAAAAAAGAAAAATTATGCCAAGAAGTGTTAACGTCGTAGCAGCGAGAAAAAGAAGGAAAAAACTTCTGTCGCAGACCAGAGGAAATTTCGGCCCGAGAGGGAACGTCTGGACAGTTGCAAAGAATACCTACGAAAAAGGATTAGGGTATGCATATCGTGACAGAAGGACTAAAAAGAGACATTTCAGAGCTCTTTGGATTGTCAGGATTAATGCAGCATGCCACGAAGCCGGAGTTTCATACTCGGTCTTTATGGGACAGATCAACAAAGGTGCATATCAGCTGAACCGCAAGGTTCTTGCCGATCTGGCCATGAATGAGCCTCAGGCCTTTGCAGCAATTGTTAAAGAGGTTATGGGTGCAAAATAACTGAATCACAGCAATTAAGATAAAGGGAAGTTCCTATTCGAACTTCCCTTTTTTTATGTATGTTTATGTTATGAATTTAGGACTGATAGGATACGGACACATGGGCAAAGAGGTGGAAAGTGTTGCTCTTGCCAAAGATCACTCGATTTCATTCATCATTGATGAGAATAATCAGGCAGATCTGAAATCATCTGTTCTTTCCAAAGCTGATGTAATCATTGAGTTTACACGACCGGATGCGGCATTTATAAACATCAGGACATGCCTCGAATCCGGTGTTCCAATTGTTTCTGGAACAACTGGCTGGCTGGAGAGATTCGATGAAATCAAGACCGTTTGCAATAAGTTTAATGGAGGTCTGTTTTATGCATCTAATTTTTCCATCGGCGTAAACTTATTTTTCGAGCTCAATGCCTATCTGGCAAAGATAACAAGTTCATATCCTGATTATTCTATCCGATTGGAAGAAATCCACCATACGCGAAAAAAAGATGCTCCCAGCGGAACTGCCCTTACACTTGCGGAACAGATTATTGCTGAAAATGCAAATATAAACGGATGGACACAAGAGTTGCTGGCGCCAAAAGATCAAATCAGGGTAAACAGCGTGAGGGAAGGAAATGTAACCGGAATTCATTCTGTTTCATACACATCTGATGAAGATAAAATTTCGATAAGGCACGAAGCCTTCAACCGCAGCAGTTTTGCCAAAGGAGCCGTTGCAGCTGCTGAATTTATGGTAAATAGAAAGGGTATCTTTACCATGAAGGATTTATTAAAACAATAATTATAGTAGAAGATGAGGTGGTTCTGGTTTGCAACGTTCACTCTTATCTGCAGCTTATTATCATTATTTTTCAAGCAACCGCTGCTTCTCATTGGGGAAATATTCCTAATCGATATTTTTTTAACCCAAAAAATTAAATGGTTTTTCTGGTTACCCAAAACTCTGAAAAGATTCCCGTCGTGGCTAAATCTTTTATGCTGGTTAACCTTTACTATCTGGATTATCCGTTTGCTCGCCATTGACAGCATTACCGTGGTGTCAGTTGCAGGTAAGCCGCAATTACGACCGGGTGATAATGTTCTCATCTCCAAAATATACTTTGGCCCCAGACTTCCTGGTATTTCTCCAGATAAAGGAAATCCATTTTTCAGGTTATCGGGAATACCCGGTATCTCCAGCATTAAACGGGGAGATTTTCTAGCATACAATTTCCCGGAAGGTGATTCTATACTTGAAGATCTGGCCTCGATAAGCTATTACTCCTGGAAACGAAAGAATGAGTCGGAGAACATCGCTCTACCCAACAAGGAAAAGATTAAATATCGTTCAATTAACCGCCGGAGCCCTGAGATCAGCAGGTGCATTGGCCTCCCTGGTGATACAGTCCAAATACCATCCTCTGAAGGCCAATCCTTGCAGCTAACTTATGACTATCTGGTGGAGTTAAAGAACGAGCAATTGCCAATGGATTTATTAAACACCCTTGGATTAGGAGCATCTGAAATTCAAATAATACCGGGGTTAGGCTATCTTGTGCCTCTCAGGGCTGAGCAACTCGCCATGGTAAGAATTAGGCCAGAAGTTACTGCTATGACTGCTCATTTACTCGAAGCTGAAAGGGGTGATTATAATATTTTTCCTCACGATGCAAGGTATCCGTGGAACCGTGATAACTTTGGCCCGGTAATTGTTCCGCGGAAAGGTGATTCAATCAGGCTGACATTACTGAATCTCTGTATTTATCAGAGAATTATAGAAGTTTATGAGAGTAATCGTTTGGAAATTCATAATGATCAGATCTTTATCAATGGGTTACCAGCAGGGTCGTATACCTTTAAGCAGGATTACTTCTTTGTTCTGGGAGATAACCGCCATCATTCAAGGGATTCCAGGCATTGGGGATTCCTTCCCGAAAATCATATTATTGGAAAGCCCTTACTCATCTGGTTCTCTGCCAGTAAGGGTCCAGACAAACCGCTCAGGATTTATTGGAACAGAATATTAAACAGACTATGAAAACAGATTTCAAAAGCATCTCACGCAAACAGTACATCAAGTTTGGAATTGCAGCATTTATTTACCTATTATGGGTAATCTGGCTTGGCAGTTTTCTTTGGTTGCTGGGTTTGCCTATAATTTTCGATCTGTATCTGACCCGAAGGGTTAACTGGACTTTCTGGAAAAAGAGGGACCAGAAAAATTCATCATTGGTTGAATGGATTGATGCTCTAATTTTTGCCCTGGTAGCGGTTTCTTTCATTAATCTATTTCTTTTTCAGAACTTTAACATTCCGACGGCCTCCATGGAAAAGTCGCTCCTCATCGGGGATTATCTTTTCGTGAGCAAGGTCAGTTATGGTCCGCGTGTTCCGACCACTCCCCTATCCTTTCCACTGGTTCAGCATACGTTGCCATTAACAAAGGATAAGAATTCATTTCTAACCTGGATTCAGAATCCTTACCGGCGCATGGCCGGTTTCTCAAAAATCAAAAACAATGATCCGATAGTTTTTAATTACCCGGAAGGAGATACCGTTTGTACGAAAATTCAAAGCAACGAAAGTTATTTCAGCCTGGTTCGCAGATATGGGAAACAGACTGTAATTAATAACCCTGCTGATTTTGGAGGAATAGTTGTCAGGCCGGTTGACCGCCGGGAAAACTTCATCAAACGCTGCATCGGGCTTCCCGGAGATACTGTGGAAGTCAGGCACAATTGGGTTTATGTTAATGGAAAACCGCAGGATTCTATTAATAACATGCAGTTTCAATACCATATTATTACTGATGGTACACCCATAAATCAAAAGAAACTGGAACTGCTCGACGTTGCTAAGGAGGATATCAGATTCTCTAACGGAGAGTATCTTTTGCCTTTGTCCGCCGCAAAAGCTAAGGATATCAAGCAACTTTCCAACGTGAAATTCATTGAAATCATGGAAGAGCCAGCTGGTACCTGGGATAGCATGACTTTCCCATTTAAGGAGGATTTTAAATGGAACCGCGATAATTATGGTCCGATCTGGATTCCTAAGATGGGTAAAACAGTTCCACTCACAATTCAAAACCTTCCTCTTTATGAACGCATTATCCATACTTATGAAGGCAATGAGCTTAAAGTCGTCGGTAACGAAATCATGATCAACGGTAAAGTTGCAACATCCTATACTTTCAAAATGAATTACTTTTGGATGATGGGAGATAACCGCCACAATTCTGCAGACTCAAGATTCTGGGGTTTTGTACCTGAAGATCATATCGTTGGAAAACCAAAATTTGTTTACCTGTCCCTTAATAAAGACAAGAAATTCCCGGCAAACATACGATGGAACCGGGTTTTCATGAAGATCAGGTAATTTCCGTCAGAGAAATCATTAATGAAGAATTACAGGACTATACTGAAGCTGTCGTTTCTGACACTTCTCATCTTGCTTCTTGGGCGTGCCTGCCTTTACCAGACCGTGAAAGTTGACAATTTCCATATGGCATCAACCATTTTCCCGGGCGACAGGGTTCTGGTTAATAAATACCGCTCCGGACTGCGTCTGCCGATCTCTATCATCGGACTTCCAGGGACCAATTCTCCTTATGCTGATGGTATCAGGCTTCCATACTTCAGGTTACCCGCCTTTAAAAAGTTCAGCCATCAGGATGTTGTGGCTTTCAATTTTCCGGCCGGCTCCGATAAGCCCCTCGATAGAAAAAGGATTATGATTAGCCGTATTATCGGAATCCCTTCCGATACCGTTCTGATCCAGGATAAAATTGTTAAAGTCAACCAGGCAGTGATTCCCTTACCTGAAAAGGCCAGGACTGAATACCGGACCATAACAGATGGAAAAGTTATAAGTAATGAATTCCTTCGCAGGTATGACTTGGAAAAGCCAAGGGTTGCAGCAGATATTGGAATTTTTGATATTGACTTACCTCAGGGAGTGAGCACCATCTTAGAAAAAGAGCCGGGTGTAAAAACCGTGAGGGAAAGAATGTTTTACTTAGGCGATATTGCCGGTGACTACTATCCTGTTTCAAATTATTTTATGTGGAACCGGGATCAATTTGGCACATTCAGGGTTCCATCCAAGGGTATGGTTGTTAATCTGGATTTTAAGACCATTGATTTTTATCGCGAACTTATTGAAGTTCACGAGAAGCATGATGTTATTGTTGATTTTTCCGGCATACGTATCGATGGGAAGCTCGTGACCTCATACACTTTCAATAAAAATTACTACTTCGTCATGAGCGATAATCGTGACAATCCCGACGACAGTCGAAAAATTGGTTTTATTCCGGAGGATCATATTATCGGCATTGCAAAAAGGGTAATGTGGTCACATCAGAATAAGTTCGATTATATCCGAAATTTCCATCCAGGAAGATTCCTTAAGAGAATTCGCTAACATGCAGTGATGAAAGAAGTCTGGCTAACTACTTCTTATCTGGGTACCATTGAGTATTTTCAGAAGATGATTCATGCTGAGTGCGCCTACATAGAATCTTTTGAAAATTACGAGAAGCAATCATGGAGAAACCGCTTCAGAATTCTTTCAGCAAACGGCCCCATCACTTTAAGTATTCCGATCATCAAAGGAAGCTCGCAGAAGCAGCCAATCAGAGAAGTACGTATTGATTATCGGGAGAACTGGCAGAAAATTCATTTCAGATCCGTAGAATCCGCTTACAGGCGTTCACCCTATTATGAGTTCCTGATTGATGAATTCCGTTTCCTCTGGGAGGTCAGGCCGGAATTCCTTTTTGATTACAACCAGTTGGCTCAGAAAGCTGTACTTAAGTTGATGAAAGCCACGGTGACCATTAAATACACCAATGAATATCAGGTCCCGGGTTTTTATGGGCCAACAGATTATCGGTATTCTATTCATCCCAAGGTAAAAAAACAAGGCACAGGTTACGTGCCTGTGCCTTATCAACAAGTCTTTTCAGACCGTTTTGGATTTGTTCAGGATTTGAGCATCCTTGATTGGTTATTCAATGATTTTAGAATTTGAAACCCAAGGTTGCTGAAAACCGGGTCTGACCGTTAGTCACGTCAGCAGCATTGCTTCCATAAAGAAAATAGCTCTGCTCCCAACCTGCGTGGGCAAATCCAAGGTCGAAATAATATTGTTTATCCCGATAACCTACGCCACCAGAGAAAATATTCAGGTTTTTACCTGCATTGGGCTCGCCGGAAACATAAGGGCTGCCGTAGATGGCATATCCACCTCTTACATAATAGGAACCCATAACAACAAGTTCACCACCTATACGCAGGTTTGAAGCCGGCTTGAAGCGTGCAGTGACAGCTTCGTTTTCGGTGAAGAAATCGTAATCCGTCGACCGGAGTCTTCCGGTAGAATAATCAATGTATTCATAATCGACAGAAATCAGTCCGTACTGTTTAAAGATCAGCGCCAGGCTCCCGGCAGCCTTGAACGGAGTAATCACTGAATAATCGTAATTCCCGCTTTCATCATAAGTATGTATGGGTTGGCCATCATTCAGGTCGGTGGACATTGAACTGCGAAAATCGTCCTTCATTTTAAGAACGGTCGGAGTTTGGATTGATGCTCCTACCCGCAGGAAATCAAGTGGTCTGGCAATAATGCCAAGTTTCAGATTGACACCGGTACCTATCGTGGTTAATGAATTCCGAAAAGTGAAAGCATTGAAGAAGTCAATAACTTCTTTAGTATCTTCCTCTGAATGTTCCCATACTTCAGAATAATTAGCTTTCTGAACGCCGAGGGTGGCTCCGAAATAAAATTTATCTGAAAAATTCATACCCATACTAAAATCATATTCACCCAAAGCTCCCCTGGTACTAACTGTTCTTTTTTGTATTTCGCCATAATGAGCATTGTCGAAATCCGAGAAATATCGGCCGGTAGTTGAGTCATAATCGATCAGATAAGTTTCCCAGGCTAATCCATCAGTAAATGGGTCCCATTGGCCGTTTGACTGGTTAGCGGATTCAACGAATCCATCGACCATGGAATTGCCGTTATTCTCCCCTTTGATCGTGATATTCTGACCATAATCCTTCAGCTTGTTATAGCCAATCCCGAATGTAATACCCGTTAGAGGTGAACCTTCATTTTTAAATTTCATCGGCATAGCGACACCGAATTGGCTGAATCCCATTTTGAATCCATTATCTGACATATTGTTACCAAGATACCAGGCTTTAGACGACCACGCATTATAATCGGCAGTGAAAGAGAATTCACCTGACCGCATGATTCCTAACCCTGCCGGGTTTAAACTTCCTGCTGCTAAGTCACCGCCCACAGCTCCCAGAGCTCCACCCATACTTATGGACCTCGTGGTTCCTCCGGTTTGAATGAATGAATATCGAAGTACATCCTGTTCATTCTGGGCATAGAGTCCAGCAACCATAAAGGTTAACAGACTAATTGTCAATATATTTCTTTTCATGGTGTTGAGTAATATCTATTTGTTAAAATGATATAGCTAGAGTATATTCCGGAATCTTGTGAATCCTTCTGTACTAAAAAGCTATCGTAATTATCTCCTGCCTGATGACCCACCGCCACCCGAGCGTGAGGATCCCGAGGAACTGCCGGATGAACTTCCGGATGAACTTCCTGATGACATGCTGGAAGACCCGCTGGAACGACCCGAAGAAGAGGACCCGCTGCTATAGCTGGAGGAACCGCTTGAGCGGCCTGATGAGGAGCTTCCGCTGCTGTAGCTGCTGCTTCGTGGGGCAGAATAGGAAGAACCTGATGAACTTCTGACTGCACCAGACTGAGAAGACGGTGAACTTCTGTAAGCACCGGATGTTCCAACATTAGAGGATGAGCTGCCGGAAACTGAGGATTTAGGCCGTACATAAGATGAGCGGTTATCAGATGCAGAAGACCCTGTGGATGCGGAAGAACGCAATCCCTGTCCTTGAGACTGAACATATGACGACCCGGTGCGCGACCGTATGTAGCTACTTGAATTTGTCCTGTCGGGCAGATCAGAAGAGGTTCTTACCTGAGTATTCTGACCACCTGAAACGCTGCTTCTTAAACCGGATGGACGTGATTCCGATTTTAAGTCTGATGAGGATCTTGTGGTTAAATTAGTACCGGTTGAGGCAGACTTTGTAGCAACGTTTGAGGAACCAGAAGCTGAGCCTGAACTACGGCTACCGCCGCTTGCATAAACACGTTCAGTATTTGCATAACCGCCCGAGCGTCCTCCGGTGATCCCATCAGTCCGGGGAGAGTGCCTTGGTCCGTATAGGCCGTCATCATAATTACCGTGATTATTATCATTCCAACCACCCCAGTAATAATCGTTCCAGTACATGGAGCCATAACCGTAGCCATAGCCCATTCCGTACATTCCGTACATTCCGCCGTACCAGGGATTATACATTGAGTAGCCAAATCCGAATGGAGAATAGAAATCGGAGTAGAATGGATCATAGTAGCCGAAACCACCATATCCCATGCCTCCATAACCAAATCCGGAATACCATGGATCGTAGAAACTGGACCCCATGTAAGGACGGGAAAATCTGTTTATACGGTTAGTGTAATAATAATCCTCATCAGAATTATTATAATACTCACCATTGTCTTCAGCATACTGTCCTTCATTAACATATTCCTGCTGAGCAGAATCCACCAGTTGGTAATTTCCCTGGGCAACCTTAACGGTGTCTTCGACTAACCGCAAGGTTTCCTGTCTGCCGGGGTTTGCCGGAATTGATGCTACCTGGATTCTTTTGTTTACCACAACCTTTTCATTACTTGGATTGTAGTACACATCATCCGAATTGCCCGAGGTAAGGAATACCCCTGTTCCGCAAGAGCTGGCGAGCAGTAAAACGGGCAGTAGTTTTGCAATTGTTGCTTTCATGATGTTACCCTTCTATGAGGTATTAAATATAGGAGATTATTTCCTTAATTTGTATTCTCATTTTTCAATTCTAATCAAATATTGTACCAAACACATCAAAATGGCTAAGGTATTAACATCCAGGAGTGAAAATTATTCTCAGTGGTATAACGACTTGGTTATCAAGGCAGATTTGGCTGAAAACTCAGCTGTTCGGGGTTGCATGGTAATCAAACCTTACGGTTATGCCATCTGGGAGAAGATACAGGCAGAGTTGGATCGCATGTTTAAAGAAACTGATCATGTTAATGCCTATTTCCCTCTTTTCATTCCAAAATCATTTTTCAGCCGCGAGGCGCAGCATGTTGAGGGCTTTGCCAAAGAATGCGCAGTGGTTACTCATTACCGCTTAATGAAGGACGAAGAGAACGGCGGCTTGAAGGTTGATCCGTCAGCCAAGCTTGAAGAAGAATTAGTGGTTCGCCCTACCTCGGAAACAATTATCTGGAACACTTACAAAAACTGGATCCATTCCTACAGGGATCTTCCGATATTGATCAATCAGTGGGCAAATGTGGTACGGTGGGAAATGCGCACCCGTTTATTTTTAAGGACTGCTGAATTTCTTTGGCAGGAAGGGCATACTGCTCACGAGACCAGTGAAGAAGCAGTGGAGGAAACACTGAAAATCCTTGGCATTTACTCAACTTTTGCTGAGGAATTTCTCGCGATACCTGTCCTGAAAGGTCTGAAAACCGATTCTGAAAAATTTGCCGGTGCACTTGACACTTATTGCATAGAGGCCCTTATGCAGGATGGTAAAGCTTTGCAGGCCGGGACTTCCCATTTTCTCGGGCAGAATTTTGCGAAGGCATTCGATGTAAAGTATGCATCACGTGAGGGTCGTGAAGAATATGTCTGGGCAACATCCTGGGGAGTATCCACTCGTCTCATGGGAGCTCTGGTAATGGCTCATTCCGATGATAACGGACTGGTTTTGCCTCCAAAACTTGCTCCGCAGCAAGTAGTTATTATTCCAATTTATAAAACTCCGGAAGAATATGCTGCTACCAGGGAACGGGCTCATGCCATCAAGGATTCTTTGAAAAAGCTGGGTGTATCAGTAAAAGTTGATGACCGAGACACACAAAAACCAGGTTGGAAATTTGCCGAATATGAATTAAAAGGTGTTCCCCTGAGATTAGCTATCGGTCCGCGTGACATGCAAAACGGAACTATCGAAATTGCTCGCAGGGACACTCTTACGAAAGAAGTCATTGCCCAGGATCAGCTTACGACTGTTATTCCGGCACTGCTCGATGAAATTCAAAGAACTATCTACAATAAAGCTTTCAAATTCAGGGCTGAAAACACTTTCAATGTAGATACCTGGGATGAATTTCTTGTCCAGATTGAAAAGGGCGGATTTATTTCAGCTCATTGGGATGGTGATGCAGCAACAGAAAAAATGATTCAGGACGAAACCAAGGCAACTATTCGATGCATACCTTTGGATTCAGTTGCTGAAGCCGGCTTGTGCGTTCGCACAGGCAAGCCATCTGTCCGGAGAGTGATTTTTGCACGATCTTACTAATTCCAGTAATATGAAAAAAGGCGCTTCTGAAGGAAAAATCCTCGCGACGCTGACCAGTAAATCAACACTGAAGCAGCAAATTTTCGACAACACGTGTGCCGCTTTCAAATTGCTTAAACAAGAATTATTCAGGATAGCTGAGGACTATAATGGGAAGCTTCAAGGCGGGGATCCAAGAGTTCAGCTCGCGTTTACTGATCATGGAGTATTTACTGCTGAGCTGAAAGTTGCCGGCGACCTGCTAATATTCAGCATGCATTCAAACATCTTCCAGTTCGATCGTGATCATGAGATCTGGAAAACTGATTATATCAAGGAAGATGCATCCGCAGGATATTCCGGAGTAATTAATATCTATAATTTCCTTGCTGATTCCTTCAAATATAATCGACAGGAAGATCTTGGCTATCTGGTTGCCCGTATTTTCATCAACAAGAACAACCACTTTTTTGTACAAGGGAAGCGCCAGTCAGGATTTAATTATACAACTCTGGGAGCTAATGTTATAGACCAGCATTACATGCAGAAGATTGTGAAAGCCTCAATTCAGTACTGCCTGGATTTCGACCTGCTTGTTCCTCCATACGAAGCTGTTAAGCTTATTTCAGTTGGCCAGATTCATCAGAATATCTCCGACGCAAAACAAATAACCGGTAAGCGGCTCGGATTCCAGTTTAAGGTTGATGATATTGATCAATAACAATAATATTCAGACATGAAAACAAAAGGCTCTATTCTGATTTTTACCTGTTTAACAATAGTGATTAGTATGTCGTGCCAAACAAAAAAGCCCGAAACAGCCAAGCCTGATCCAATAGCAGAAAAATTAAAAGGGTATGCTTCTTTTCCTCTTACTACCGACCTGAGTGCTTTATCAGTAAATGAAAAGAAAATTCTGCCGCTGCTTTTCGAGGCTTCAGCGATAATCGACGATATATTCTGGCAGGAAACTTATGGTGACAAGAAAGAGCTGTTCGCTAAATTTCCCGATGCCAATGTTCAGGAATTCCTTAAAATAAATTACGGTCCCTGGGAAAGGCTGAATGAGGACAAACCATTTGTCAGCGGGTTTGGTGCAAAACCTGCAGGTGCCCAGTTTTATCCGGCTGATATGACAAAAGAAGAATTCAACAAGTTACAGCTAAAGGATAAAATGAGACTGTATACCATGTTGAGAAGGGAGAGAAATGGAAGTCTCTATACCATACCATACCACAAGTTTTTTGCTGAACAGATTGGAAAAATCTCTGAGATATTGTTAAAAGCAGCTGCCCTGGCTGAAAACGAAGGATTAAAGAAGTATCTGGAATTGCGCTCAGCAGCACTTCTGACAGATGATTATTTTGCCAGCGACATTGCCTGGATGGATATGAAATCGAGCAATATTGATTTTGTTATCGGGCCAATCGAGAATTATGAAGATGCGCTGTTAGGGCACAAAGCTGCCCATGAAGCTTTCATACTTATTAAGGATCAGGTATGGAGTAAAAAACTCGACAGGTTTGCCGCTCTGCTTCCGTTATTACAAAAATCACTTCCGGTACCCGATGCATATAAACAGGAAGTTCCCGGAAGCGCTTCTGATTTAGGAGTTTATGATGCTATTTTTTATGCCGGTGATTGTAATTCAGGCAGTAAAACAATTGCCATCAATCTTCCTAACGACGAAAGGGTTCAAATAGAAAAAGGGAGCAGAAAACTTCAGCTGAAAAATTCTATTCAGGCAAAGTTTGATAAAATCCTGTTACCCATTGCAGATATTTTGATTAATACGGATCAAAAAAAGCATGTGGTATTCAATGCCTTTTTCGAGAATATTATGTTTCATGAAGTTGCGCATGGTTTGGGTATCAAAAATACCCTGAACGGAAAAGGTGCGGTCAGGCAGAGCTTGAGTGATCAGTATAGTGCAATCGAAGAAGCAAAAGCGGATGTACTCGGATTATACCTTGTTTCGCAGCTAGGGGCCATGGGTGAACTTGGCGCAAAAGACATGATGGATAATTATGTCACCTACATTGCTGGTCTCTTCCGCTCAGTGAGATTCGGTGCTTCGAACGCACATGGAAAGGCTAATATGCTGCAATTTAATTATTTTAGTGAAGCAGGTGCCTTTACCAGGGATTCTGTGAGTGGAACTTATACAGTGAATTACGAACCGATGAAAGCTGCTGTTAACAGTCTGGCTGCAAAAATAATAACTCTTCAGGGAGATGGAAACTATGATGGGGTCAAAGCAATTTTGACGGAAAAAGGAATTATCATCCCGGGACTTCAGAAAGATCTTGACCGGGTGAATGAAAAAGGAATTCCTAAGGATATTTATTTCGAACAGGGGTTAAAGGTTCTTGGATTGTAAGATGAAAACTGACCTGATCGACCGTTTTATCGGTTTCACTCATTCAAACCGACTATTCAAGCCTGATGATCAGGTGATTATTGCCCTAAGTGGAGGAGGTGATTCTGTAGCCCTGGTCGATTTGTTTTCAAGGTTAAATCAAAAAGTTATTCTTGCCCATTGCAATTTCAAGCTCAGGGGCCAGGAATCTGATGACGATGAAGATTTCGTAAGGAAAATATCCATAATTTATGATTTGCCTCTTCATGTTAAAGTTTTTCCTACCCGGGAATATTCAATGGAGAAAGGCATATCCATCGAAATGGCTGCACGTGAATTGCGGTATGCATGGTTTGAGGAGGTCAGGCTTGAGACTGAAAGTTCATGTGTTGCAGTAGCCCACCATGCCGACGACTCAATTGAAACCATGTTTATCAATCTTATCAGGGGCACCGGCATCAGGGGACTAGCCGGCATTCAGCCAAGGCATGGAAATGTTATCCGGCCATTATTGTTCACTAATCGTCCCGAACTTATTGATTATCTGGAGTACCGCCATCTGGAATACCGTCATGACTCAAGTAATCAGGATATTCATTTTATCAGGAATCGCATCAGACAAGTAATCTTACCTGAGATAGAGAAGATCAATCCTTCATTTCGTCAGATTGTTCAGCAGGAGCAGTTATTGTTTTCACAAGCCCAGGGAATCATTGATGGATTTGCAAGCGTAAAGGGCAGGGAATTGATGACCCGGCAGGAGGATCAGTCTAAAATCAATATCAGGAGGTTAAAGGAGGAAGAATTCTGCGATACAATATTATACGAACTATTAAGGCCCTTTGGCTTTAACGGCAAGCAAATCAAGCCGATTCTTGCAAGTGCGGGATTGAATTCCGGGAGGGTTTTTGAAAGCAAAACACACACTCTTCTAATTGACAGGGAAGAAATGATTATTGCTGAAACATACTCTCCTGTTAATGAGCGATTTTATCTTGATCCTGACCAACCCGACAATGATCTGCCATTAAGATTCGACTGCAGAATTTTAAGCAATAATGATTACCGGCCATCGAAGGATTCTGACATTGCCTGCCTTGACTACGAAAAATTAGACCTACCGCTGATATTGCGCAGATGGGAATACGGTGATTTCTTTTCCCCTTTTGGCATGGAAAGCACCAAAAAGGTAAGTGATTTCTTTATTGATCAGAAAGTGAACCGAATAGATAAGAGCAGGGCCTGGATTCTGGCCAGTGGTGAGAAAATTGTATGGATAGTTGGCTATAGGATCGATAATCGATTCCGAATATCCAGTGAAACCACTGAAATCCTTGAAATCAAGGTTTCCATGTAAAGACGGATAATTATTCGTCTTAGGTTGAAGACGCATAATTATTCGTCTCTACTGTTAATTTTCCTTAACGTGTATTAACAACCATTAATGACCTGTGTTAAATACTGGTACGATTTACTTCATTTGTACCTGATCTAAAAACCTTTTAAAACTTATATACCATGGACATCATTGTCGAGAATCTTACAAAGATTTATGGAACACAGAAAGCTGTGGACAATATCTCTTTCAAGGTTCATACCGGTGAAGTGCTCGGATTCCTGGGGCCAAACGGAGCAGGGAAAACGACAACAATGAAGGCGATAACTTCATATCTGGTTCCGAACAACGGGGATATCCATGTCGGGGAATTCAGCGTAATTGACCAGCCGGAGGAGGTAAAGAAACGGATAGGTTATTTACCTGAGAACAATCCGCTGTACAACGATATGCCAGTAATAGATTATCTGCGGTTTGTAGCCCAGATACAGGGGATTGATAAAACACGAATTCCGGGCCGTATCCTTGAAATGGTTAAACTTTGTGGACTTGAAGGTGAAAAGCACAAAAAAATCGGTGAACTCTCCAAAGGTTATAAGCAACGTGTAGGCTTAGCTCAGGCCTTGATCCATGATCCGGAGGTGTTAATTCTGGACGAACCGACCTCAGGCCTTGACCCAAACCAGATTATTGAAATCAGAGACCTTATCAAGGCTATTGGCCGTGAAAAGACAGTCATCCTGAGTTCCCATATTTTGGCCGAGGTTGAAGCCACCTGCGACAGGATACTTATTATCAATAAGGGACGAATCGTTGCTGACGGCACACCTGAAAACCTCAGAAAGAAGGCTCAGGGTCAGGAAATGCTTAAGCTAACTATTGAAGATGGCAGCAAGAATGAAATAATTGCCGCGCTCCAGAAAATCGCTACAATCGATTGGGTAAATCCGATCAGTGGATCCGAAAACCGCTTTGAAATTCAAAGCCGGCCAAATGTTAGCTCCAGAAAGGCAACATTTGATTTATGTGTCAAAAACAGTTGGACTCTCACAGAAATGGTTGTTGTTGAGACTAAACTGGAAGACATTTTCCATGAACTAACAATGAATTAATCTTTAAATATCCGGTAAGATGAAAGAGATCTGGATTATTGCACGGCGTGAATTGAGTTCTTTTTTCAATTCCCTCATGGCATATATACTGCTGATCGCATTCCTTGGATTCAGTGGTTTCTTTACCTGGATTTCAGGTGCTGATGTGTTTTTAGTTGGACAGGCTAACATGCAATCATTTTTCGGCATTGCCTACTGGTCACTATTTTTCTTCATTCCAGCAATGACGATGGGTTTACTTTCGGAAGAAACACGGTCAGGTACAATTGAATTATTACTGACCAAGCCGATTAGCGACTGGCAGGTTATTCTGGGCAAATTTCTCTCGACTTTAGTATTGGTTTGTATTGCACTTGCTTTTACCCTACCCTATTACATTACTATTGCCACACTCGGACCATTGGATCATGGTGCCGTTTGGACAGGTTACCTGGGATTAATTCTAATGTCAGCTTCCTATATTGGCATCGGACTTTTCGCAAGCAGTTTATCAAAAAATCAGATTGTTGCCTTTTTAGTTGCACTTCTGATTGGTATATTCTTCCATATTATTTTCGGTGTTCTTGCCGGCAATTTCACGGGATTTCTTGGCGGGGTCTTCACCTACCTGAATCTGAATACTCATTTTGAATCAATCAGCCGGGGAGTCATTGACTCGAAGGACTTGATTTACTTTTTCAGTTTGATTGCCTTGTCTCTGATTTTAGCTGAGACGAATCTAACCAGAAGGCGGTTTTAACATTTAATCTGGAAAATGATGAAAAAGACAACAACGTATATCCTCATCGCACTTGGAATTCTGGTGCTCGTAAATGTACTTTCTGACAACTTCTTCCTGCGGATGGATTTAACATCGGATAACCGATACACACTTAGCCCGGCCACGAAGAACATTATCCGAAATCTTAAGGAACCCGTTACTGTTACTGCTTATTTCAGCAATAATATTCCTACCGAACTGGCTAAGACAAAGCGCGACTTTAAAGAAATGCTGATCGAATTTAATAACATTTCCAAAGGTCAGATAGTATATGAATTTATTGATCCCAGTGCAGACCAGGCTACAGAACAAAAGGCTATGTCGGCGGGAATTCAACCTGTTATTGCCAACATCAGGGATAAGGATCAGGCAAAACAGCAAAAGGTTTATCTTGGTGCTGTTATATCCATGGGTGAAGAATCAGAAAAAATTCCATTCATGCAGCCAGGAGCAGCTATGGAATATGCTCTTGCTTCAGCCATTAAAAAGATCTCTGTCATTAGCAAACCTGCAATCGGGATTATTCAGGGACATGGTGAACCGGGTATAGCAGCCTTGGCTCAGGTTTATACAGCTTTGAATGTATTGTATGAAGTGGAGCCTGTTTTTATAACTGATACGGCCAAGAATCTTCTCAAATTCAAAGCAATTGCGCTGGTTGCCGCAAAAGACTCATTTCCGCCGTCACACCTGGCACAGCTGGATGAGTACCTGGCTCAGGGAGGCAAGTTGTTTATCGGCATGAATCGTGTTGAAGGCAAACTCGAAGTTCAGCGTGGTATGGTTGTCAATACCGGTCTTGAAACCTGGCTGGCAAACAAAGGCCTTGTTGTTGAAAGCAATTTCGTCATCGACAGCCGGTGTGGAAACATCAATGTCAGGCAGCAACAGGGGATGTTTACCTACAATACTGCGGTTAAATTCCCATATCTTCCATTGATCTCAAAGTTTGCTGATCATCCTATTACCAAAGGTCTTGAATCTGTAGTCATGTATTTTCCGAGTACCATAAATTACATTGGGGATGCATCAAAAACTTTCGTTCCGATTGCCCAGACTTCAGAGCAATCAGGGACGCAGGCTGCTCCTGTCTATTTTGATGTAAGCAAACAATGGGGTCCCGCTGACTTTCCTTTGAAAGCACTTACTGTTGGCGGTGTCCTCACCGGCAAGATTGCTGGTGAGAATCAATCCTCCATTGTTATTTTCGGTGACGGGGATTTTGCCCTGACCGGTGAAGGGCAGAACGCTCGTCCAACGCAACCGGATAACATCAGCCTGATGGTGAACTCAATTGATTACCTATCGGACGATACCGGATTAATTGAGCTGAGAACCAAAGGTGTAACAAACAGGCCACTCAAACAGCTTGAAGATGGTAAAAGAGCATTCCTGAAATATTTTAATTTTCTGTTGCCGTTATTGCTGGTGGTATTTTACGGAATCTTCAGAACACAATATAACAGGAACCTGAGGAACAAAAGAATGGAGGAAGGCCATGTCTAAGAAAAAAAACAACCGGGTTTTAATAATTGTTTTTGCTGTTCTTCTCATCGCTGTCGGAGCTAATCAACTCATTAAATCCTCAAAAGGAGAACGGTCATTCCGCAAGGATATCGTTGAAATGCAAGTTAATGAGATAAAAAAGATAGCAATTTTCCCAAAGAATTCGGGAAACAGGGAGGTTCAAATTGAGCGTTTTGATACCGTATGGAAGCTGAAGTTCGATGGGAAAACATTCGCGGCCGACCAGCAAATGATTGATGGTATTGTTGATGAGCTTGCGAATATGACGCCAGAACGTCTGGTCGCCAACAATCGGGATCTTTGGAAAGACTATGATATCACAGATACTGCAGGTGTTAAGGTTGTTATATATGGGAATGACCGTGAGAAAACGGAAATCACGCTAGGCCGTTTTTCTTACAATCAGGATACCCGGAAACCAACAACATTTATCAGAGTAGATAATGACAAGGAAGTTTATGCTGTAGAAGGTTACCTCAGCATGACATTTAACCGCGAAATTAACAGTTTGAGAGACAAGAATATCTATCGTGGCAATCAAAACGACCTTTCGCAGATCAGTTTCATTTATCCGGCAGACAGCTCCTACTCACTTCTTAAGGAAGGCGGCAAATGGTTAATGAATGGTATGCCTGTTGATTCTGCGCGGATGGCAGGATACCTGACAAACGTTGCCTATCTGGTTGGCAATGAATTCAGAGATGATATTACTGCAGAATCTGTTCCCCAGAATGCTTTTAAAGTTATTTTGAACGGACAAAACATGAAACCCGTTGAAATCAGAGCGTTCAGGGATTCAAAGGGTACAGTTATTAATTCGAGTGAGAACATAACCAGTTACTTATCGGGAGACCAGCCTGCAATATTTAATATGGTTTTTCAAGGGAAAAACTATTTTTTCGGGACGAATGCAGCTAAATGACAACTGAAGAAAGGTTCGGCCGGGTTATTGATTGGTTCAGGGAAAATATGCCGGTAGCTGAGACTGAGTTAAAGCACAGCGATCCCTATCAGTTGATGGTTGCGGTAATTCTTTCAGCACAGTGCACAGATAAACGGGTAAACCTGATAACTCCGCCCTTTTATGATCGCTTTCCTACTGTGGATAGTCTTGCAAAAGCCAGCCGTGAAGAAGTATTTGAGTTAATAAGGACTTGCTCTTATCCCAACAACAAGGCCCAGCACCTTATCAATGCATCACAAAAGATTGTGAATGATTTCGATGGAGCCTTACCCCAGGAAATCGATCAGTTAATGACAATTCCCGGCATAGGCAGAAAGACCGCCAATGTTATTGCTGCTGTAGCTTTTAACAAACAGGCACTGGCTGTGGATACCCATGTGTTCAGAGTTTCTGCCCGAATAGGGCTAACTGTTGGTTCAAAGAATCCGCTTGAAACAGAGCACCAGCTGACCAGGAATATCCCGTTAGAATACCATTCCATTGCACATCACTGGCTGATTCTTCACGGCCGCTATGTTTGTCAGGCCAGAAAACCAAAATGCAATGAATGCGGATTAGCTGAGTATTGCCTTTATTACAAGGAATCTTCAGCGGATTTATCCGGCTTATAGATCCTTGATATTTCGCGGTAGGCATCACGGAATGGCATTCCCGAATTCACAAGTTCCATAACTTTTTGAACCGACAGTAATTCAGGTGTCATTGATTTATTCAGGTTATCCTGATTAACCGACAATCCGTTGAGCACAACCTGACTGGCTTCCAATACATCCCGGCAGGTTTTAAGCCCTCTCATCAGAGGTTCCTTTGTGTATTGTAAATCCCTGTGGTAACCTGAGATTAAGTTTCCCGGAATCATTTTCAACTGATATTCATACCCAGCCACCAAATGATAAGAAGCCCTGATCAGCTCAAGAACGTCAGGATTTTTCTTATGCGGCATAATGGAAGATCCCGTAACCATAGATGGATCGAGATTAAAGTAGCCAAGATCAGGGATGGTAAAAAAGATGAGGTCCGATGCCCATTTATTCAGATCATATAAGATCATCAGGCAATCATTCAATATTCTTGATTCGAATTTACCTCTGCTATTCTGTGCATACATCGGGTTCTCAAGAATTCTGCTGAAACCCATCAGATCAGTAGTAGTTTGACGATTCAGCGGCAATGGCACACCATATCCGGCTCCAGTGCCCAGGGGATTCTGGTCGATCAGCTCATAGGTTCCCTGCAACAATTTCACATCATCTTTCAGGGAATCATGAAAGGACATTGCCCAGTCCCTGACCGTAAAAGGCATAGCTTTTCTTGTATGGGTATATCCCGGAAGGGGAATACCTGCGTTGGTACTTCCAAAGCGGCTCAAAGATTCAGCCAGCTTTGCAGCAAGTTCCATCAGCTGCTCGATGGCTGATTTTTCGAACAACCTTACCGCAGTTAGAACCTGGTCATTTCTCGACCGGCCGGTGTGCACCTTTTTGCCGGTATCACCTAACCGGCCGGTCAGAAATTCCTCAATTGCAGAATGGCCATCCTCCTGATCCGGCTGTATATGGAATTGTCCTGCGCTATGAAGATTTACCAGGTCATTCAAGGCTGCAATCAGCTGTTCCGCTTCTACGGCATCAAGAATTCCTATTTCCTGAAGCATAGTAACATGTGCAATAGTAGCCTGGCAGTCGAAAGGAATCAGTTCCTGATCTAATACCGGATCGTTGCCAATGGTAAAAGCTTCGATCCTGGCATCCATGGAATCAGCAGTTTGCCAAAGTTTCATATCTGATCTATTTTAGAATACCAGGACGCCACTGATATGGCTGCTTTTTGCGCATAACCAGGTAATGGGCTTTCAGACGGATAGCATTGATATTTATGAAGCCTCTGCTATCAGTTGCATCAAATCCTCCTTCAATATCCATGGAGGATAAGTCCTGATCATAGAGGCTCACCGGTGATTCACGGTAAACAGGCATTGCATTGCCTTTATACAAGGCAACAGTAACAGTACCCGTAATTTGTTCCTGGCTTTTATTAAACGCAGCCATCAGAAAATCCATTTCAGGCGAGAACCATAATCCGTTATATATCAACTCAGAGAATTTAGGAATTAGCATATCACGCAGGTGCATGACTTCCTTGTCCATAGCAACTCCCTCGAGGTCACGGTGTGCGGCCCAAAGCAGAAAACCTCCCGGGGTTTCATATATTCCTCTTGATTTAATGCCGATAAAGCGATTCTCCACCAAATCAATACGGCCGATACCATTTACTCCGGCGATATGATTGGCATAATTAAAAATCTCCAATGCATCTGTCTTTTCAATTCCATCATCAAGGTTCTTAATCCTGACCGGTGTCCCATTTTGAAATTCTATTTCAACAAGGGTTTCCTTGTCCTGGGCCATCATTGGAGAAAGAGTTTTGGAATATACATGTTCCGGACATCTTTCGGATGGATTCTCAAGAATACCGGCCTCATGGCTTATATGCAGAAGATTTTCATCCTCGCTGTAGCTTTTGGCAACTGTTTGCTTGATAGGAATATTGTACAATTCAGCATAGCGGATCATATCTGTCCGACCTTTGAATTCGCTTAACCATTCAGGATCTTTCCAGGGAGCAATAATTTTTGCTTCGGGGAAAAGTGCATAATACGCAAATTCAAAACGGACCTGGTCATTACCTTTTCCGGTAGCACCATGAGCTAGATAGGTACAACCTTCTTTTTTTGCAATTTCAACCTGACGCTTGGCGATCAATGGGCGTGCAATGGCCGTTCCTAAAAGATATCGACCTTCGTAAAGTGCATTTCCGCGCAAAGCAGGAAAGATATAATCTACAACCAGCTCATGCTTCAGGTCTTCAACAAATACCTTGTGAGCGCCCAGTGACAAAGCTTTTGCCTCAACTTCCTTAAAATTATCATCCTGCCCCACATCAGCAACATAACAAATCACCTGATACCCCTTATTGATAAGCCATTTCAGGATAACCGAAGTGTCCAGACCTCCGCTGTACGCCAAAACTACCTTCTTCTTCATCGTATTCATAACCAATTTGTATAATTATTCACCAATTAAAACGTCATCTTCTGAGAGATACCTGGAAATTTACTACTCAGGATTCCAGCCATGAGGTTTTTGGATACTCCCTCTTTCATGATCAATAAAATCGTATCATCACCCGCAATAGTACCCATCAACTCAGGTATTTGCTGATAATCGAGGGTAAATGCAATACCATTGGCAAAACCTGGAAGGGTACGTATAACACCGAACTGACCAGAAAACTCAATGGACAGCACACCGTCTAAATGATCAGGCAGCCGTGTGATAGCTTCCCTCATATCTTTATCTTCAGGCAAAACATACCTGGCTCCTCTCACCGGATCGAGTATTTTCATCACATGAATCTGGCGGAGGTCCCGTGACAGGGTTGCCTGTGTTACATCAAAGCCCTTACTTTCCAGAGCTTTCTGAAGCTCATCCTGGTTCCGGATCCACTGATCGCGAAGGATCAGCATGATGGTTTCCTGTCTTGTTAGTCGATCCATTTGTATATTATTACTAATTCGTTGCAAATCTATGCATAATTATACAAATGGCAAAATTTCGATAAAAAAAAAGCTGCCATTGCGGGCAGCTTTATTTTAGTGAAGATGAAAGCTATTTCTTATCCGCAATTACTTCTGTTTTGAACCCCAGTTTCTGAATTGCCTTTTCGAGCTTATCCTGTGATGTTTTGGTTGGTTTGTAGGTGATTGTCACCATTTTGGTAGGAAGGTCAACATCCAGGCCACTAACTCCTTTTTCAAAGGCGATATTTTTTTCAATTTTAGCCACACAGCTTCCACAAGTCATAGAAGCCCATACTTTAACAGTTTCTGTTTGGTCTTTGGCTTTCGACTTCTTATTCTGCGCCGAAACAGTTGAAAATCCGGCGAATGCAACCTGAATCAAGATCAAGGCAGCGATAGTTTTAAATACGTTTTTCATGATGTTTATTATAAATATGGATTTTGTTTCTCTTGAGTTTTGGCAAGCCTGTATCGGAAACCAACATACATTTTGCGCCCGTGCAAAGGTCCCCAGATCATAGATGAATCAAAATATTCACCGAAAGGCTGATCACCACCGATCACGGCATGCATCTGCCGGAAATCCGTAAGATTTTCAACACCTCCGTAAATTTCCCAGGTTCTGAAATATTTAGTGATCTGCAGATTAACAATTTGATAAGCATCGAAAGTATCAGCCATTCTGTATGTTTCGGGATTCGACGACGTAGTTGGCACCCTTCCAGGGCCATTAAGTTGCCAGGTAAGATCGAATTGCCATTTCTTGAGCGGAGTCTGGTAGGACAGTACCACCAGGCCTTTATACCTGCTGATCAGCGGTTTTTCCACCAGGTGCTGATTTATGTCGTACCTGACATCTGTAAAACGGAAGGCAAACTTCGATTCCAATCCTTTTAAAAATTGTGCTCCGATTTCTATCTGGAGATTATTTGCGAATGATTTCCCATTTAGATTAGAAAACCTTACTTCATCAGTGCTGGAATCAATGTCTACGATTATCTGCTGTAAAAAATCGGTCCGGTAACCTTCAATAGAAATTGTCATCGGCTGAACACCTATCGGGATATATTGCATAACATTCAGTCCAAAATTCCAAGCTTCCTCCTGCTTAAGGTCCGGGGCAATTATTATACTTCTGGAGCTTGCCAGAAAGTGGTTGTTCTCAGCTAGTATCATTGGAGAACGGAAGCCTTTACCTGCTGAGAGCCTGAAGAAAGTATTTCCGTTAATATCGTAACGGGCATGAATACGAGGCGTAAACATCAATCCATAAAGATTATTGTAATCCAATCGCACGCCGGCAAGGACATTTAAATGCGGAGAAGGTTTATAGGAATATTCAGTGTAAACGCCCGGTACTCTTTCATTTCTTGTTGAATTGATGGCATCAAGCTGTTCCGAATAATTATCAAGGTTAAAGGAAACTCCTGAAACCAGGTAATGTTTATCATTCACTAAATTGGTCTCGTACATCAGGTTCAGATAATAATTAAACTGATTGCCCTGATAGTTTCGGATACCATAAAAGGAGTTCTGGTCATGCCAGGAAACTGAGTTTATACTACCAAAACTTGATTTCAGGTCATTGTTAAAAACATAACCCAATTTTAAAAACCCCTCAGCCCTTTTGGTCATTATGCCTATTCCATATGGATGATCCATATCTCTGAGACTATCGCGGTTAAATTCGGTTTGACCGGAAAACCGATCCTCGCTCAGCAATTTCACCCCGGCATGCATACGTATGTGATCAGAAGAATAATACCACCTGTTCATGACATTATACTGGCGATATAATGGCTCGTCGAGGAATCCGTCCATATTGTGATCCTCTTTAGTCTGATCATTACTAAAATGCCCTAATAACAAGGTGCTAAGATTTTTATTGATCTTAGCTGATGCAGCAAAATTAGCTTCCGTACGACCTGCATCACTCAGAAAGAGGTTGAGCAACAGTTTTTCTGCACT
>CAIXHD010000035.1 GCA_903919065.1 uncultured Bacteroidota bacterium | reverse complement strand
TCCGGCCTCGTTCAGAAACCTCAATTCTTTGACTGGAACACCTGATGTTCTCGTCAAAGACACCGGATCCATCAGAATAGATTTTGGCCTGGAAATGGGTGCCTGGGTGGAATTCGACAGTCCCGATTGCCCGGGCGGCGTCGAAATGAGTATCAGTGAATACAATGAACCGGGGGTGGAAAAAACGGCTGTACCCGTAAAATACGGAAATACCTGGCGACTGGAACTGAATCCCGAGCTATACGATGGTCTCCGTTTTGCCTGGATCCATGTAAAATCATTCACCGGCGAGTGGCAGATCAATGGCATCCGTGCGGTAAACCAGGTGAAGCCGACCAATTATAATGGCAGCTTTTCGTGCAGCGACCCGGTGCTGACGAAAGCATGGTATATGTCGGCATACGGTGTAAAAGCCTCCCTTTGCAAGGATTATTTCGGGGCGATACTGATGGAACGCGGCGACCGTATGTCATGGACAGGCGATGCCCATACATCACAGGCTGCGGCACTCGTGGCTTTCGGCAATCTTGATTTTATTAAAAAGAACATCGATAACACTTCCGGTCAGAGTAACGGCATCAGAAGCTACTCCTTGTATTGGGTTCTGAGTTTGCTAGATTATTACCAGTATTCGGGGGATTCTGAGGCGTTAACGCAATACATCGACAATGCCTGCAAGAAACTCGATGATGCTTATAAAGTTTTCGGCACCAATCCGGGGCTGCGTTTTTATGGCTGGGATGAGCGGTTATGCGCCGGTTTTGAGATCTGGTTCAAGGAAAGCCTGGAAGCTCAGAATGCTTATAAAATGCTTTCGATAAGAACATGGATGGATTTTGCCTCTGCGATGAAGAATCTGGGCAGAGAAGATTTGCAGAAAAAATATACCGAGTATGCCAACGATAAAATTGCAAGTCTCAGAAAATCCGGCGACTGGACCGGGAGCTACGGAATTCATGCAACCGCTGATGCCATCAATACGAGCCTGCTAAATACGGAAGAGTTGAACCAAATGTATAATAAGTGGTTTACCGACCGGGTAAACCGGGTATCGTTATCGCCATTTAATCAGTACTTTATCATTCAGGCGCTGGCCCGAATGCAGAAACAGGATGATGCTCTCAGCTCGGTCAGGGCTATGTGGGGCGGCATGGTCGACTATGGCGGAACAACGCCCTTCGAATGTTACCGCCCGTCGTGGAACCAGATTATCGGTCCTAATGATGCCGTTCCCAACACTCAATCGGGTATAACCAGCCTTTGCCATCCATGGGGTGCCGGGGTCGTAAAATGGCTCAATGAAGAGATTCTGGGTATTGTGCCCGTCACACCCGGGTTTAAAACCTGGGAAATTCTGCCACATCCGGGCAGAACGCTCAAACAGGTATCCGGCTCCACCCCTACTCCACATGGAATTATCTCTGCAAGTTTCGATGTGGCCTCTGGAAAATGCAGCATCAGTTCACCGGCCGGCACAACTGGCAGGATCGGCATTCCAAAAGCAGAAAAGACGATCAGGAAGATATCAGTCAACGGAAAGTTAGCCTGGGACGGAAGTTTTCATGAAACCGCCGGCATCAGCGGAGCGGACCAGGATCACCAATTCATTTATTTCAACGGCGTTCAGGGTGGCAGTTATGAGATATCCGTTGCTTACAGCGGCAAAACACCTGCTTATCAGGAGCAGCCCGAAACCTATGCCGCCAGGTACATAAAAACCGATTCTGTTACCGGGGGCAGCTGGGGTGGAAAATATGGCAAGTCAGGATACATTCTCTGCAATTATAATGGTGACGGTACCGATAAGCAATCGCTTCCTGCCTGGGTTACCTCCATTGAATATTTCAGGGCTTTCCCGAAAAACGGACTCCCCGACCCTACTCTATGGGCAAAAGACATTTCCGACAGCAGGGCTCCTGCTGCTGATGCCGGCAATGGATTTCCCAGAAATGCCTCCTGCTATTCCAACTCCGACCAGACCATGTCCGTTACCATCGGCATCAATGGCACCAAAGATTATCAGATAGCACTTTACTTCCTCGACTGGGAGAAAAAGGGTCGCCGCATGGCCGTGGAAATGTTTGATGCTGAAACATTAAACCTTATCGCTCCGGTTAAGATGGTAAAGAATCCATCGGGCGGCATTTACCTGATCTATTCGTATAACAAGTCGGTCAAATTCCGCTTCGATAAGATCAGGGGCGGGAATATTTCGCTGAGTGGGATGTTTTTTGATTAGGTATGGGGTTTCGGGTATCGGGTATCGGGTATGAGGTATGGGGTGTCATGTGAGGTTGTAGGGGAGGACCCGTGCGTCCTCCCTCTTTGGCTTCGGTACGACCGCGAAAAGGTCCCCGCTTCCGGCTCCGCCTCGCGGGGATGACAAAGAAGGAATGCTGGGTAGGATACATTCTGAAAGAACGCTTTTGCAAAGTTCTGTGGATCTCTGAAGACCAAAGTGTCCGACCCTATCAGGTTGCGATCTTAAAGCAAACTCTGTGTCTTTCTGTGTTCTCCGTGCCTCCGTGGTTAGCCTTGTTTGGAGCCGCCAAAATCGAGAAGCCGCAAAAAAAAGGGCCGCCCATCAGAGCAGCCCTTTATTCAAAATATTCAGGTTGTTATTTCGTGATAACCATCTGTTTGGTCTGAACGAAATCCCCTGCCTTAATCGTGTAGAAATAGATACCGGCTTCGAGGTCCTGGGATTGCAATGTATAGGTATGCTTGCCTGCAGGCATCATGCCTTGATTGGTTTCCATGACTTTACGACCGGTCAGGTCCATTACTTCGAATGATACGTTGGAGCCTTCAGTCAGTTCGTAGCTGATCTCCGTTCTTCCGCTGAAAGGGTTCGGGTAGTTCTGGTTGAGGGATGCCATCAGTGAAGTTCCGGCAATTCCATCTATCCGGTTGCCATGATCATTCAGGTTCAGGCGGCACATCAGGTTCTGTCTGCCCACATAACTTTCCAAACCTGAATCAATAGAGCCATCGTAAATACCGATTGCAACAGCATCAGTAAGAATAACGGAGTTGTCAGTTCCGATTTCCAGACCTTTATTTCTCCTTACCAGATAATCCTCATTCATATTCCAGTATTGGATACCGGC
>CAIXHD010000034.1 GCA_903919065.1 uncultured Bacteroidota bacterium | reverse complement strand
TTGATGGAAATCAGGTTACCGGAACAGCAACCGTGACCTCCAAAATCAATGCTGATGGCAATCGTGAAAGCCTGATCAGTGAAGAAGGATCAATCACTTACGGCGACGGCACCGGTACAGTTTCCCTGAAATCGGAAAAAATCAGGATCGTGACTGACGGCACAAAAACAGTTGGAAAACACGATGACATTGTTTCGGTAACGGGCACAGGATCTGGTACCCTGGTGAGCGGCAATACTTTCACCTGTAAGACACTTTCACCGCTGGTTCGCGATTGCGAGAAGGACTGCAGGGGAGTATATATCTCCGGCGTAACCCAGATCGACATAAGCGAAGGAACCGTAATCACTGTTGATTATGGCGACGGTACCTGCGATGATCAGGCAACGGTAACTACAAACGGAGTGAGCGAAACGATCACTCTGGAGGGATTTCTTCCATTGCGCGGTCACGGCAAGGGAAAAGGACATGGTGGTGGAAAATAACCCCACCTGTCGCTAGAAATAGTCAATAAGGCTGATGTCCCCATCGGCCTTATTGTTTTTGGTTTTAAGGTGTTATCTTTGTATCAAGATTAAACAATGCATTTGAAAAGACATATACTATTACTGCTTTTTATTCTTGCTGTCTCCATTTATGGATTCAGCCAGGAAAAGGTCATTAAACCGGATGAAAAGAAAAAGACGGAAGTGATAAAATCTGTTCCGGTCACCAATAAAACAATGGATGCTATCAGGCAACAGAATAAAAGGGTTACCTTGGAGCAGATGCATACCATTAATAAAGCCATGAGGAAATCAATGACCGTTCGCAGACGCAAGTAAATCACACATTATTTCTAAAAGCCCGATTACTATACATGCGAAATTTATATGCCTTTATTCTATGGCTCGTTCTGCCAAACGCCTTAAGTGCACAGATAGAAGCCGACACAGTCAGGGGTTCGAAGGATCCCGGATTTTTGCTGACAACTCTTAGCTATACTACCAATAATAATAGCTCCCGGCTCGCCAACTCCATCCGGATGCCGGCTTTAATGGCCAACCTTTCCTATTACAGCAATATTGGGCTGTACGGTTCAGTCGATTATTTCAAATACATTGCTCCTGATACAAGTACTTTTGAAGCTGAATTCAAACTGGGATATACCAAAACTTTTCTCGAAAATATCGATCTGGATGTTTCCTACACAAACCGCCAGTTCAGAGGAGATAAAGCCTATGAGGGCATCTCCTATAATCATGCATTGGAACTTTCCGGAGCCTACCACCTGAAAGGTTTTTCGGCCAGCCTGGACAATAGTTTCATGCTCGGTGAAACAAAGAATTATTTCCTCGATTTCAGCCTATCCTATGATTTTACTGTCGATAAGTTCCTCGTGAAATCCGGCTATCTGGCCATCTCACCAAGTATAACAGGCTCTTTTGGAACAACCTACTGGCTTCCCGGTAATATCGACCATACCTGGGGAAATCACGGAGGCATGGGGCATCCTCCGGTTTTTGTGCCTGAAACGAAATTCGGCTATCAAAGCACCAGTCTCATTCTTCCGGTACAATACACCATTGGCCACTTTACTTTAAGTTGCGCCGGGTTTTATGCAATTCCTTCCAAAATGCTCAAGGATCAGCTGTGGACCAATCAATTTGGTGGCCTTTTTTCTCTTACTTATTTGGTAATGTTTTAATCATGAGGATTTTAATCGTAGAGGATGAAAAAAGCCTGGCAGATGAAATTGCCCAGTTTTTACGTAACGAACAATTTAATTGCGATATCGCTTTTAATGGCAGGGACGCCTCGGAAATGCTGGCTGTAAACCTGTACGATTTTGTTTTACTTGATATCGGATTACCGGATTATAATGGTCTTGACCTTATCAAAGAAGCCAAAAGCTATAATTCTGAGGCTTACTTTATCGTGATAACAGCGCGGGGTGAACTCGACGATAAATTGAAGGGATTTAATTCAGGCGCCGATGATTATCTGGCAAAACCTTTCTCGATCCTTGAATTGCATTCCAGGCTGCAGGCTATCACCCGGAGGAAATTTGGCCAGTCGAGCTCCATTATCAAATTTGGCAATTTTGCCCTCGATATCACAAAACTTCAGCTGCTACATCAGTTAACCACAGTCAACCTGACAAAAAAAGAATACGACCTGTTAAGCTACCTCATACTCAATAAGGGAAGGGTGCTCGACCGGCTACAGCTGGTGGAACATATCTGGGGAAGTTTTTATGAGGATGATTTCGACTCGAATTATATCGATGTGCATATTAAAAACATCCGGAAAAAACTTGGGGAATTTGATCAGTCGAACTATATAAAAACCGTTCGTGGCCTGGGGTATAAATTTGAGGACGCATAATGTTCATCAAACGGATAAAGCTTAAAAACAAAATATCCATCATCAATGCCCTCTCCAAGGTATTGATTATCGCAATTTCTGTCTTTATCATTCCGTGGATTGTGAACCGAATGTCGATCCGCGATCTGGATCAGCAGCTTATCGATAATCTTGATAAGACCTATGCTCTGGTGGAGCAGTACGGCATTGAAGAATTTATCAAGCAGGGTGGCGAACAGCAGGCTTATGGCAGTTATAATATTTTTAAAGAGGAATATATTTCCATCGAAAAGGTTTCGGATACCACGCTGTTTGAGGCGATCGATTATTCCAAAAGGTCAATCGAGGGAGAAACTTTCGAGTACCGGGTGATCAGCGCAACATTTGAATCAGGGGGCAGTTTCTACCTGATTGAAATCGGCAAGAGCATCAATACCATTACTGCCTTCCAAAAACAGGTCAAGAAATTTACTTTCTATTTTCTGCTGGTTCTGCTTGGAATTACTATCCTTTTTGAGCTGGCGATCACACAATTTCTCCTGAGGCCATTCGGCAAGATTATCCAGCGGCTGAAAGTCTCTGATCACCCAAAGAATTTTGATTACACCCCGGTGAATACCTCGACGGCGGATTTCAAGGAGCTGGAAGAAAATATCCATGGACTGATGCGAAAAATTGAGAGTGCGTTTAATGAGGAGCGTGATTATATCAGTAATATTTCGCACGAGCTGCTTACGCCGATAAGCATTATCAGAACCAAACTCGATAATTTCGTAAATACCACTCAACTTACTGATGATGAGATGATAAAAATCATTGAATCAAAGGTAACACTGGGAAGGTTAACCAAAATGGTACGGACCCTGCTACTTTTATCGAGAATTGATAATGAGGAATACCTGCTTGCCGACCGGGTAAATCTTAATGAATTGCTTGCTGGGTTGGGGACAGATTTTCAGGAACATTTTGAGCAGAAGAATCAGACGTTTGAGCTGATTCTGCCTGATCAGCCGGTGGAGGTTAAGGGAAACCGGGAGTTATTGCATATCCTATTTTTCAATCTGGCCAATAATGCTATTAAGTATACCCCCGATGGTGGACTGATCAATATTCACCTTCACATGGAG
>CAIXHD010000033.1 GCA_903919065.1 uncultured Bacteroidota bacterium | reverse complement strand
CTGGAATACAAATGGCAATATGCTGTGTCGCCATTCAGCACATGGAATGATATCGGCAGTACTAATTCAGCGACCTACGATCCCCCCACAGGTCTGACCGTGACCACCAGTTACAAACGCCTGGCCAGGGTCGGCTGCAAGACCGACTGGACCGGAGCTGTTGAATCCAATGTAGCACAGGTTACGGTTAGCCCGACTTCGGTTGGGGGGAGCGCTAAATGGTAAATAGTATGAAGAATTTTATTACTCAATCTGATTCCGACAGCCGTGTCATCCCGACGAACGTCGGGACCCCGTCCCAAACCATGAATCTATGCGCGACCCCTTCCCTCACCACGAATCTCATCAGGCGAATATTATTAATATTCATCTGCCTGTTTGGAATAATCAGCCATGCCGGGTCGCAATCACTGTATGTTACCAGCGGAGGTAATGTAGTAGCCCAAAACGTGGCAGTAAGCATAGCAGCAAATGCTACGGTAAGTACTGGTGTAACAGCTCTGGTTGCCACAACAGTATCAATAAGTACTAATTTCGTGACCGGTCAGGATGTTTTGGGAATTAACGGCAACACGAGCGGTACCGAGACCTATGGCGACGGAAATATTGCTTTTTCGTACAACTCAACGAGCGGAATATTAACCCTGACAGGAGCATCCACAGCTGCTAATTATCAGGCTACCATTCGCAAAACAACCTACACAAACTCGTCGGCAACTCCAACCACAGCAACCCGTTCCATCAGCTTTTGTTTGAACGGTGCCGTACCTTTTACCGGCAACAATCATTTTTTTGAATACGTCACCAACTCAGCTATTTCCTGGGCTGATGCCAATACCGCTGCTTCCGCCTCCAGATTATTCGGTTTGAAAGGGTATCTGGCGACTATTACTTCGGATGCTGAGAACACCTTTTGCGCTTCGAAGATCGGAGCAGCAGGTGCATGGCTGGGAGGAAATGCTGTTGATGGTGACGGTTCGGTTTGGAAATGGGTAACCGGTCCGGCTGCAGAGCAAATCCAATTCTGGTCCGGTATCAATTATGGTTCAGCAGTTTCCGGCCAGTATGCTAACTGGAATTCCCAGGAACCCAACAGCGGATTGCATGGGGAGGATTATGTCCAGTTTTTTCCCGGATCCGGTAGCAAGTGGAATAATCTCAATGGTGCATCAAATCCTACTTATATCAGTGGTTATATCGTTGAATATGGCGGTATAAGTGGCGACCCCGTGATTCATATTACCGATAACGTAAACGTGACCATTACCCAGGGAATAACAGCTACCGGTGACCCTTTTTCCGCATTTGCAACGTGCACCGGAACGGCTTCCAATTCGCAAGATTTCACAGTATCCGGCTCCTATCTGACAGCGAATCTAACAGTAACTGCACCAGCAGGATATGCACTTTCCACATCGGGAGGTGGTACTTATTCCAGCCCGCTCAGTATATCCCCAACCGGTGGAGTGGTAGATGCGACAACAATCTACGTCAGGTTAACAGGTGCATCGGCCGGTTCGCCGGGAGGAAATATCAGCATGGCCTCCACCGAACAGACAACCAAAAATATTGCCGTCACCGGCACAGTAACGGCTGCATCAGTCGGCGGAATCACAAAATGGTAAGAAGGCTTCGCTAACGCTCAGCTAAGAGGTCGCTGCGCTCCAAATAGGCTCCCTCCGGTCGCTAAAAGGTTCGCCTTCGGCTCACTAACTATGCGCTGCGCGCTAATTAAAAACGTTCTTTCAGCAAGCATCCAAAGTAGAATTCCTTCTCTGTCATCCCCGCGGAGGCGGGGACCCCGTCCCTTACCACGGCATTCTGGAAACAGGAACTTTTCGCTGTCGTACTGAATTAAAAAAGAGCATGTTTATTCTGCCTTCTGCCTTTTGCCTTCTGCCCTCTGTCTTACTGATATCGGGCATCCGTGATCAAAATCGATCATTATTTGAGCAGTAAGCCAGTCATTATCTTTGGATTCCGCTTATCCAGGAATTTTATGTGAAACTATTCACATGTAATTCAATGGGTTATATCGGTCAATCCAGATCGGGATAATTGCTAGAAGGTTAAGTGGCATCCCTTTTGTATTCACATCAGGTTAAGCAGTAATTATGGCCAAACACAACTTTTTCTGAATGAATACCTCCACCATCGGCCTGGGAATCTCAGGTGCAAATACGCTCACCTACCTAAGCTATTCACCATATCATGAAATGAAACCGATCAGAAAAAAAGGTAAATCTTTCATGACCCCGCAATTTTCGATTACTTGCTTTTTTATGCTGATTTTTTCTTCCGTGGCGATTAATTCTCAAGCTCAAACAAATTTTTCCTATACTGGTGGAGAACAAAGTTTTACAGCCCCGGCAGCTGGTAATTACAGGCTCCAGGTTTGGGGCGGGCAGGGAGGAGGAACCGGTGCAAATTATTGGGGTACTGGAGGATATGGTGGCTATAGCACCGGAACAATTTCCCTTACCCAGGGACAGACAATTTATATTTATGTGGGTCAGCAAGGGTTTCAATCAACAAGAACCACAGCTTATAACGGTGGGGGTTATGGTAATTATCATATTGATGCTTCCAATGGATTTACGGGTGGGGGTGCAACGCATATTTCCAAGGTACAGGGGTTGTTGAGCACACTTTCCGGGCAGGTTGCTAATGGCGATTTACTGATTGCTGCAGGCGGTGGTGGCGGAGCCGCAGGCTCAACAGGAAATGTCGGCTTTGATTCTTATGCAGGCAATGGTGGCGCCGGTGGCGGTACATCAGGATCTGCAGGAGTTTCCGCAGGAGGCAGAGTCGCGGGTGGCGGAGGAACTCAATCCCTTGGGGGAACAAGTGTAAGTCCGGCTGTTGCTTCCGGATTTGGTGTGGGAGCATGCGCAGACCAAGGTGAGGGCGATGAAATTCAGGGCGGTGGTGGCGGTGGCGGCTATTATGGTGGTGGTGCCGGCTCACATAACGGTGGCGGTGGCGGTGGCGGTTCTGCGTACATCGACGGAGTTTCCAATAGCTCCACACAAGCTGGTATTCAAACCGGCAATGGTTCTGCACGGGTGTCATTAACGCAACCAGTGGAAGTATTTGTCGCGGGTAACTTTGCGTCGGGTTACAGCACACTTAAAGCTGCTTTTGATGCCATCAATGCGGGAACGCACAAGGGAGTGATTACCATAACGATGAACGCCAGTACCACCGAAACTTCTTCGGCCGTTTTGTATGCAAGCGGCACAGGCAGTTCGAGTTACACATCGATAAACATTTATCCAACAATTACCGGATTAACTATCACCGGAAATCTGGGTAGTCCGCTCATCGACCTTAACGGGGCTGATAATGTAACGATAGATGGACGGGTTAATGCTACGGGCGGCACCGTCAGTCTGGTCATCATTAATACCAATACCTCCGGAAACAGCACCTCGGCC
Organism: uncultured Bacteroidota bacterium; assembly: GCA_903919065.1. Lineage (GTDB taxonomy): Bacteria > Bacteroidota > Bacteroidia > Bacteroidales > UBA12481 > UBA12481. The sequence continues at coordinate 2,270 of CAIXHD010000033.1, read as the reverse complement.
ATCCGCTTCATCAATAATGCCACGAATAACACGGTTAAGTATTGTAAGATACAGGGTTCTAATACTGCTACTAATGGCGCAATCCTGATCTTCAGCACCACCGCTAGCGGTACTTCGGGGAACAATTCCAACTTAGTTGACCACAATGAAATCACCTGTGCAGGCGCCAACAGACCTAAAAATGTTATCTATTCGATTGGCAGCAGCACTGCTTCGAATATTTCGAATACAATCAGCAACAATAACATTTATAATTTCCTGAATCCCACCGATAATTCATGTGGGATTCTCCTTGCCGAAGCTGTGGATACTAAGGGTTACAATAGTGACTGGAGCATTACAGGAAATAGCTTTTATGAAACAACAACATTCCAACCCTCGGGCGGTAGCTATAATATTATCTATATTAATACCCAGAACAACGGTACTTCGTATGGTGATAATTTCACCATTTCATACAATTATATCGGCGGAAGCGGTCCGGGATGCACAGGCACGTTTTCAAAGACTACAGGCAATAATTATTTCTGGGGCATCCAGCTTCATGTCGGCATAGCCAGGGCGAGCAATATCCAGGGAAACACAATCAGTAACATTAATTATACGAACACAGGCGGCCCTGACTGGTGGGGGATTTATATTGATTGGGGTGCCGTCAATATGGGAAACATTGCACCGAACTACATAGGTGCAGCAAGCGATGGCGGGTCTATTACCTATTCCTGTGATGGTAATAACGGCCGATTTTTAGCAATCCATCTCCAGGGAGATGGTAACTGCTACGTTCAGAAAAATGTAATAAGCTCCATCACGGTAAACAACACCAATTCGGCTAATGCAACCAGTTTTTGGGGAATTCACCAGCAAGCCAGAGCCAATACCAATGTTATAAGCAATAATACTATTGGAAGCGCTACCACAGCAAACAGTATCCGGGCATTGTCAGCCTCCACTGCTACAGCCCAGACCGTCATTGGCTACTCAGGCGATGGGAATGGCGGAACTATGACCGTAAGCAATAATACCATTGCTAATCTTACCAACGGGACTACCAATACAACCGCGGACACTAAGGGCAAAGTATATGGTATATGGGCGTTTGCCGGCGGTTCCTATACCATATCCGGGAATGCCATCCATGATCTGACGATTGCCAACGCCAATACTCAAACAGGCCCGGTTCCCGGTCAAGGTGACAACACTTCACTTTCCGCGGGAGGGATTTTGTTTTCAGGTTCCTATGATGCAAGCCATACCATCTCTGGCAATACCGTCTATAACATCTCAAATACTCACTCTTCCTTTGCCGGAACTGTTGCAGGGGTTTACTTTTACGGGCAGCCGACAGTGAGTTCGGTTCAGAAGAATCTCATTTACGGCCTTAGCTCAGGCAGCAGTTCCGCCAATATCCACGGGATCAGCATCGGCGGCGGGGTTACCACCTATTCAAACAACATTATAACCCTGGGGGGTAACACCACGACATCCCTATATGGAATTTATGAGCCGGGATTATCAGGCTCCACCAGCAACATTTATTTTAATACCGTATATCTAAGTGGATCACTCACCTCCGGTTCCATGAAAAGTGCCTGCCTGTATAACGCCGGTGCGTCCAGTACCAGAAATTTCAGGAATAATATTTTTGTTAACGCCCGATCAAACAGCGAATCAGGCTCAGGCACCCATTATGCCTTTTATGCGGCTGCAATCGGGGGAGCGCTTACCTGCGATTACAATGATTATTTTGTTTCAGGAACCGGAGGCACACTGGGCTATTTTGGAGGAGCAAAAACCGTATTACCCATTGTAACCGGAGTTACGGGTAACGACGCCCACAGTAAAAACTCTTATCCGGTATTTGCCAGCGCAACGCCAGGTACCACGGCAGCTGATTATCTGCCAACGGCCTCCTCTTTGTTGGGTGTAACAGGTACCAACATCACGACCGATTATGACGGAGGAGATGCCCGGAGCGCAACCTTGCCGGCGATGGGTGCTTTTGAATATCCAGTCACTACCTGCACCGCTCCGGCCATTGGCAGCCAGTCGACCGCCACCCAGACACAGTGTTTTAACGGGACTTTTACTGCAATTACAGTTACCGCCACCGGCGATGGGTTGGCCTATCAGTGGTACAGCAAGGCCACTGCGGAGAACAGCGGAGGCAGCGCGCTTGGCAGCAACAACGGTGCCCAGACGTACAGCTACACCCCGCAGGCCGGCACAGCTGGCACGCTCTACTATTACTGTGTGGTAACCGGAACCTG
>CAIXHD010000032.1 GCA_903919065.1 uncultured Bacteroidota bacterium | reverse complement strand
TTTTCCGGTTACGGGATCGATACCACGGTTAAGGGTAACCTCAAAAACTTTGGGAACATTGAGATAACCAGTAAGCAGAAAAGCTTCCTTCCCGAAAGCACCTACCTCAATACATCCACTGCATCCACCTTCACGGGCATCTGTAATTGTTTTACCCATACCCACCATTTCCATGATATAAATATCAGGATTGAACACCGAAGGATAGCCATGACCCTGACGAATCACGCGGCAGGCAGCATTCAGGAAACGATCGGGAGTTTTTGTGCTGATATGCACGGAATTACCGGGCTGCAATACATGCAGCTCCTCCACAACTTCCAGTAAAATATAGGAAACTTCACTGACACCATCGGATCCGTCAGATTTTACTCCCCCGATATTTATATTGGTGAAATCATTATAAGTACCGCTTTCTCTGGCAGTTATACCAACTTTTGGTGGAGCGGGATGGTTGTTCACTTTCACCCAGAAGCAGGAAATCAGCTCCTTTGCCTGATCACGCGTCAGCTTTCCGTCAGCAATTTCTTTTTCATAAAACGGAGCAAGATGCTGGTCGAAATGACCGGGGTTCATAGCGTCCCATCCATTCAGTTCGGTAATGGTACCCAAATGCACAAACCAGTACATTTGAACGGCTTCCCAGAAATTTCTCGGTGCATGAGCAGGCACCCATCTGCAAACCTCAGCTATTCTTAAAAGTTCCTCTTTTCGAATCGGATTCTTCTCTGTTTTTGCTTTCTCTTCAGCAATATCAGCATGCCTGTTAGCAAAAACGATCACGGCATCGCAAGAAATATCCATTGCTTTTAACTCCTCCGCTTTGTCTGTTGCCTCGGAATCATTCAGATAATCAAGCGAATCAAGATGTACCTTGATATCATTTTTAAAGTCGAGCATTCCTTTACGGTAGATTTTCCCATCGAGCACAGTATGGCCCGGAGCACGCTGTTCCATGAATTCCGTAAACAATCCAGCCTCGTAAGCGCTACGCCATTCATCGGGTACATGGTTAAATATCCGTTCTCGCATGGTGCGTCCCTCCCAATAAGGAATCACCTCTTTTTCATATACTTCGATATCCTCAGGAGCTACATGATACCTTTGTTGATCACGTGTGTTGAGCACATGAAAATCCTCAACCGAATGACAGGTAAGTTCTGGAAATGTAGGTACAGCCTTTGGTTTCGGGCCACGCTCTCCAACAATCATTTCGTCGGCACCGAGATAAATAGTTTTCTTTTCACAATGATCAAGAAATTGAAGTGCTCTCATCACAGGGACAGAGTATTTACCATTATTGGCTTTGTAAAAAGCAGTCTGATGCAATGCCCGTTCAATGGTGATGGAGGGCTCAGTTTCGAAGCTGAGCTTACGGAGTCGCTGAACACGTTCGTTCATGCCTGGTCCGATCACATTGGTTTTTGGAATATAGAAGTTGCCTTCGGCGTTGGGCTGACGCTCGGGCTGGAGGGCAGGTTCGTTATCTTGTTGGTGTTTCATGGTAATATTCTTAGTTTGGAACGGGGTCCCGTTTTTCAACGGGATGACAGAAAAGGGATTTGTGGTAAGGGACGGGGTCCCCGCCTCCGCGGGGATGACACCTCTGTCGGCCAGATGGTGGTGACAACTCTTTCGAGCGAAGTCAGGTGGTCAGACCATCAGACAGTTATACAGGCAGCGGTATGCCTTGCGAAGGGTGCTATGGTAGTACGTTGTCATTTCATTGCAAAGGTATTATAAAATCAATTTACCTGCAAGAGGGCTGAGGCCACGGGATTTTGTCGTTACGACTTGCCAGAGTTGATCTCTCCCGCAGATATTAACTCACTTTAACATCTTCTGCTTCCGTACCATTTATCATTTTTCCTATCTTTCGATCATTAAACAAATCCTATTATTTATATGAAAAGAATTACCTCTTTATTATTAGGCATCTCCTTGTTATTCAGCTTGTCGGCAAAGGCCGATGAGGGAATGTGGCTTCTTCCGCTTATTCAAAAGCTGAATATCGGCAAGATGACTGAACTCGGACTCCAGCTTTCAGCTGAAGATATTTACAGTGTGAATCATTCAAGTTTAAAAGACGCTATCCTGATTTTTGGCGGCGGCTGCACAGCTGAAGTGGTTTCACCCCAAGGGCTTGTTCTCACGAACCATCATTGTGGTTATGGATCGATCCAGTCGCACTCAACCGTTGAACATGACTATCTCACCAATGGCTTCTGGGCAATGAGCAAGGGTGAAGAACTTGTCAATCCGAACCTGTCAGTAACTTTTCTGGATTACCTCCAGGATGTAACCGCCAGGATCAATGCCAAACTTAATGATGGCATGAGTGAAGCTGACCGTGCAACAGCCATCCGCGATGAATCACAGAAGATTCAGTCGGAAGTTAAAACCGACAAGTTCCATTCGGCAAGGGTTTCCGCTTATTTTGGCGGTAACCAGTTCTTTCTTCTGGTGTACACCCAGTATCGCGATGTACGCTTAGTGGGTGCACCACCGAGTTCAATCGGAAAATTTGGTGCCGATACTGATAACTGGATGTGGCCTCGTCAGACCGGTGACTTCTCCGTATTCCGTATCTATATGTCGCCCGATGGAAAACCAGCTGATTATGCAGCAGAGAACGTTCCTCTCAAGCCTAAATACTTTTTGCCAGTTTCGGTAAAAGGCTTAAAAGAAGGTGATTACACCATGATCATGGGATATCCTGGAAGAACAACCCGTTACATGACCTCTTACGAAGTGGAAGATGTTTTGAAATATCTGCACCCGAACCGCATTAAGATCCGCGACGTAAAACAGCAAATTATGTTGGCAGATATGCTTGCTGACCAGAAAGTTAAGATCCAGTATTCTTCAAAATATTCCGGTTCAACTAACTATTACAAAAACTCTGTTGGACAGGAAGCCGCTCTTAAGCGTCTGAAAGTAGCCGATAAGAAAAAAGAACTGGAAGATCAGTTTACCAAATGGATCGCACAGGATCCGGCTCTACAGAAGAAATATGGTGAGGCGCTGAATCTTATTAAATCTTCCATTGATGGCCGGGCGCCGTTCAATAATGCAGGCCAGTATTTTTCAGAATGTTTCGCTCAGGGATCTGAAATCATCGGATTTGCAGGATCACTTGGGGGTGCATTGTCTGCACTTGTTGCCGAAAAAGATCCAACTAAACAGGCTGAGTCGGCAAAAGCAATGAAAAACATGCTCGCTGGTTTTTACAAGGATTATAACATGCCTACCGATAAAAAGGTAACGGCTGCCATGTTTGAACTTTTCTGCAAAGATATTGAAGCTCAGTACAAACCAGATATTTATGATCTGATCAACAAGAAATTCAAAGGCTGTGGCGTTGAGTTCTCAGCTAAAATGTTTGCAACATCCATGTTCTGCGACCAGGCCAAAGTCGAAGCATTCCTCGACAAGCCAAGTCAGAAAGTTCTGGATAATGACCTTGCATACATTGCATCAAAATCGATCGCCAAAAAGAGTGGTGACATTCGAAATGAATTAGCGAAATTCTCATCAGATCTTGCCAAGGGCCAGCGCCTTTGGATCGATGGTCTGATGGCTATGCAGAAAGATCGGGTATTCTATCCGGATGCTAACTCCACCATGAGGTTATCTTATGGTAATGTAAAATCCTACGATCCGATTGATGCAGTTCATTATAAATACTTTACCACTCTCGATGGTGTAATGCAGAAAGAAGTTCCGGGCGACTGGGAATTCGATGTTCCTGCAAAACTCAAGGAGCTTTACAAAGCAAAAGACTACGGTATTTATGGTGAGGGTGGCGTAATGAAGATCGGTTTCATTTCCAATAATGACATTACCGGTGGAAACTCAGGATCACCTGTTCTGAACGCTAAAGGCGAACTGGTTGGATTGGCATTCGACGGCAACTGGGAAGCCATGAGCGGTGACGTTTCTTTCGAACCGGATCTGCAGCGCACCATCAGTGTTGATGTTCGTTTCGTACTTTTCATTATGGACAAGTATGCAGGTGCTAAGCATCTGGTAGATGAGATGACGCTTACTTTCTAAGCCAAAGGGCAGAAGGCAGAGGGCAAAAATTAGTCCGAAGAATTAAGAAAAAAGGCTGAAGGGGTGACTCCTTCAGCCTTTTTTCTTAGGCCCCGGTCTGAATAAACACGGGTTAAAACCCGCGGCTATTGATAAGGCGACCCCCGGTTAAAACCGAGGGCTATTAATACCTGAGCCTTGAGCCTTCATTTGAGCCTTGTGCCCTGAGCCTTGAGCCTTAATTTGAGCCTTGCGCCTTGAGCCTTGAGCCTTCATTTGTGCCTTGAGCCTTGCGCTTTGAGCCTTATCTTCTATCTTTGTGGGATGAAAATCAGCATTGTCGATATCCTCTCCATATTCATGGTACTCTTTGCCGTGATAGATATATTCGGAAGCATTCCTATCATTCTGAACATTAAGCATAAAGGCGGCAAAATCAAAGCCGGGCAGGCTACCGCTGTGGCTTTTGCCGTATTGCTCGTTTTTTTAATAGTCGGGGAAAAATTGTTGGGATTGTTTGGCGTTGATGTGTCGTCTTTCGCTATTGCCGGTTCGTTTATCCTGTTTATCCTGGCTTTTGAGATGATTCTCGGCCACGATTTCTTTAAGCATGACACCCCTGAAGGCGCCTCAATAGTCCCGATCGCTTTTCCCTTGATTGCAGGTGCGGGATCAATAACCACACTAATCTCCCTTCGCTCACAATATGATCACATAAATATCATTATCGCTCTGGTAATGAACATGATTGTGGTTTGGGTTGTTCTGAAGGCAACCTACCGTTTCGAAAGGTTTCTCGGGCCAACCGGTCTGATGATTCTTAAGAAATTCTTCGGGATCATACTGCTGGCAATCGCCATCAAACTATTTGTTGCCAATACAGGTATTAAGCTAGGCGCCGTTCACTGAAACACCTGCAGATCAACACTGACTTGAAAAAATCAGCCAAGATCCGACAATTTCGACAGTAAGCGCATATCGATTATTTCCAGCTCTTTACCATCGAGATTGATAATATTCTCATTCCTCAGTTCGGTCAGCAATCTTACAGTATTCTCTTCGGATATACCGCTAAGGCTTCCCAGGTCCTTTCTGGTAATGGGCAAGGTGAATTTCGGTCCACCATAAAACTCCGACAGATAAATCAGGCTTTCAGCCACCCTTCCCCGAATATTTTTCTGATTCAGCGTGATGATCTTTTTCATGATCATGGAAACAGATCGGCCGAAAGCCTGATTGAGTCTTAAGAGGAGATCATGATCTTCCAGATAAAGTTCCTTAACAAAATCAAGATCCACCATGCAAACTCTTGCATCTTCCAGTGCTGTAACAGAATAGGAATAGCTAACACTTTCGAAAAAGGATAATAATCCGATATAAGCTGGAGGTTTCATCAGGTAGAGAATAATATTCCGCTCGTTGATTCCCTCGATAAAAAGCTTGGCAGTACCCTCCACCAGGTAAATTGCATGAGTGACAGGACTCCCCTGTTTGCAAATCTTTTCATGCCTCTTGAAATTGGCATGAATGGCCCGGGCTTCTGAAAATGACTGGCCCGATTCTCTGATAGCTACCGACAAATCACACTTAAGCGGACAATCCTGACAGGAAACCTTGCTGGAAACTTTCATCGGCACGTATTTTCTCAAATTTACCTGATTTTTTTAAGGTTTTATGGTCAACCCGAATTGTATTTTTGCCGTGAATTTTCTAACAACAACCCGATGAATAGTCTCAGCTCCTTTCAGCTCCAATCCTCTAATGCCAAACCTCATACCCCATACCTCCAACCCATTAAACTCCTCGCCATTCTCCTCCTCACCTTTATCATC
>CAIXHD010000031.1 GCA_903919065.1 uncultured Bacteroidota bacterium | reverse complement strand
GTATCACCCTTGGCCAGATCGTTCCACACAATCACCATGGCAATGCATCTGGCCAGACCGATCAGGATCAACCCGGTCATGTAATGCGGCATATCGGGCAGAAATACGATAGCCAGTATAAACATCAGGATCGGGCCGATCACCCAGTTTTGTAGGAGCGATAAAAGCAATATGCGCCAGTTGCGGAATACGTGGCCAAGCTCTTCATATTTTACCTTGGCAAGAGGTGGGTACATCATGATTATCAGTCCAATGGCTATAGGAATATTGGTTGTTCCTGAGCTCATCGAATTCCAGAATCCGGCAACGGAAGGCGAAAAATAGCCCCACAAAACCCCGACGAGCATCGCCAGGAAAATCCATAAGGTAAGGTAGCGGTCGAGAAAGGATAATTTCTTCATGTATAAATTAGATTATAGGTTAGGAGTATTGCAGATGAGGAGGTTAGGGCTTTATTTTGTTAAATAACGGGACAAGGTGGTCGTCGAAAAATCCGGTGATAACATTTTCAACCGGGGCAAGTGGCTTAACCGGGACCAGGTCGATTACGTCTTCATAATCCAGGCCGGAGTCAAACAGGGTTTTAACTGTTCCGTCCATCATGCCAGTTATCACCTGTTTAGCTTCCTCTTCGTTCATCCCAAACCCAACAGCTAATTCTTTCAGTTTCTGTATCTGAAACCAGAAATAGGTGTGACCCATAGCGCTGATCATCGCGTAAGCTTCAATTTTGTTCTCTTCCACCTCCGGCATAGCACCCAGCGGTTTCATCAGTTTTACCAGGCTCGCCCGGGCATCAGCATTCATCGAATGAGCATAGCAAACCGGGTTGATCCCCTGGTTAATGTATGAAGAGGCACTGGGATTAATTCGTGCAATATTGGAATCATCACCCAGAACAGAGGCTATTTTTTCAATGGAAAATTTTGGAGCCAATGATACTATTATGGTGTCAGAATCCAACAAGGGCTTGATAGCTGTCAGTGTTTCCATCATAAATGGTGGATGGACAGCCAGGAAAACCATGGATGACCCGGCGGCCTTGGAAAGATCATCGGCATTAGCGTCTATTCCCGGAAACAAAGTTTCTAAATTCTCCAGGACCACCGGATTAGGATCGAAAACGGAGATTCCTTTTAACTCCTTACCGGAATTCTCAAAAGCCTTGAGAAAGATTCGTGTTACCCTTCCTCCTCCTATAAAACCAATTGTGTCCATAATATGTTGATTTGATGATTTTCCAATTTCTGCCAACTGCTGACTGCCAACTGCCGACTGAAGACTGCCGACTGAAGACTGCCGACTGAAGACTGCCGACTGAAAACTGCCGACTGAAAACTGCCCTCAGCCCGGGAATCTGGCGAACCTGTCTTGAATTTCGTCGCGTATCCTACGGTACTCCGGCGTCACTTCTTCGTCGCTTCCAACAGCATCAGCGGGGTCTTCAAACCCGATGTGAATGCGGTGTTTCACCTTGCCGATAAAAACCGGACAAACCTCACGGGCCCCGTCGCACACGGTAATCACGTAATCGAACTCATCGTTGATAAACTGGTCCACCAGCTTGGGGTGTTCACCTGTTATATCAATGCCCTTTTCGGCCATGACTTTTATGGCATACTTATTCACTCTTTCTGCCGGTCTGGTTCCTGCAGAGAGGACTTCCCAATCAGGATTAAATGACTTGAGGAACCCCTGGGCCATCTGGCTGCGACAGGAGTTTCCGGTGCACAGTACGAGAACTTTCATGGAATACAAATATTAGTGATTCGAATTTCGAAGAAGAAGATCGGTGTACGAAAGAAAGATCGTAAGACGTGACACGAAACGCGGAAGAATGCACCATCGAAGAGTTGTCATTCCCGCGGAGGCGGGAACCTCGTCGCAGACCACGAATGCTTTTGACTGCCAACTGCCAACTGCCAACTGCTGACTTCATCACTTTCTTTCTCTGAATTTAAGTTGACACATACAAGACCCGGACAGCCGGGCCTGGTTATCCATTAAAACTGGCATGCCATCGCGCTCCCATTCGACCATGCCTCCGCCGAGGCCGGCAATATTACTAAAGCCGGCACGGGTGAGCATATCAATGATTTCGCGACTTTGAATTCCCGACGAATCAGCTACAATAACCTCTACATCAGCAGGAATCTTATCAAGATACTGCCCGATCTCCTGCCAGGGGCAATAGAGCACCCGGGGCACATCAAAAGCCTTATAATGACAGAGCACATCGGGACGAATATCGAGGATTACCGATTCTTCCCGGCAACGCTCAAAAGCTTCACGTGGAGTATATTGTAATTGGCTGCCTACGGAAAAGCTCATAGCTGGAATTATTTACATCCGCACAAACAGGATGGTTTTTCAGCAGTTACGGTGATGCTGTACAATCCAACCCCACTGCTTTTATAGGTATTCAACTGGTCTTCGGTGAGAATCTCATTCAGGATGGCTTCGGGAATATCAATACGCTTTTTCTTTTTTACATCGATATTTTTAAACCCATTCTGACGGATTACGTCGAGATATACTTCAACCGGCATGGCACCGGCTACACATCCTGCATATAGTTCCGCCTGCTCGAGCAATTCCTGCGGGATTACGCCTTCAGTAACTACATCGCTGATGCAGAAATGGCCGCCTGGCTTCAATACTCTCATCATTTCACGGAATGCCTGATACTTATCGGGGACCAGATTGATCACGCAATTGCTGATGATAACGTCGGCTTTATTTGCGGTAACAGGCATATTCTCTATTTCGCCTAGCCTGAATTTTACATTGGTGTATTCCAGTTTTTCGGCATTGATCCTGGCCCTCTCAATCATCTGAGCCGTCATATCGATACCGATCACCTCACCTGTGGCTCCAACCAGCTGACTGGCAATAAAACAATCATTACCGGCACCTGATCCCAGATCGATCACCGTATCGCCTTCTTTTATCCCTGCATATTCAGTGGGTAAGCCGCAACCGAGGTTCAAATCAGCTTCTGGCACATATCCGGCGATGCCATCATAATCATCCTTGAAGACAGAATAATCCATTCCATCATCATTGCCGCATCCGCACCCGCATCCGCAGCCACCCATATCTTCCGTTTCGGCAATCTTGCCGTATTTTTCTTTGACGATATCTTTCATATCGTCTGAACTGCAACATGACATATATAAAGTATTAAGTTACAAAATGGTTACAATAATATAATAGACACCTACCCCAATAAACAGCACGCCAACTAATCTGCGAAACCAAAGTTCGAAAACCTTGATTTTGTTATAGATCGATCCGACACTGCCTACTGCGTAAGCTATCATCCAGGCAAAAAGAATAACCGGCAATCCGGTGGCAATTGCAAATACAATGGGCAGGTATAGTCCCTGAGCTGATGCAATCGTCATGGGGATAAGCATAACGAAATAAAGCACCCCGCTGTACGGACAAAATCCGAGCGCAAATACTACGCCAAGCAGAAATACTCCCCAATAACCCTTGCCGGCCTGATTTTCCATGCGTTCGGTGAGTTTACCCAGTCCGGGTAATTTCAGGTTGATCACCCCAAGCATGAATAGTCCGATAATGATCAGCACCGGTCCGAGAATCTTCTCTCCCCATTGCTGAAAAAAGCCGGATAATCCGATCTCCCCAAGTCCAAAATAGAACATTAGTCCGATCGCGGTATAAGTAAAAGCACGCCCGAGGGTATAAACCACACCTTTCAGGAGAACCTTTTTTTTATCGGTTATGTTTTTCCCGATGAAGGCAACAGCAGTAATATTGGTAGCAAGCGGGCACGGACTGATGGCAGTCATCAATCCAAGCAGAAAAGCCGTAAGCATCGGCCACTGCGAATGTTCAAGCAATCCCTGCAGCCAGCTCATCTGCTATTTTTTGAATTTTTCAACACCGGCCTTGATTTCTGCCTTCAGCTTAGCAGGTTCATTCATTGCATACATGAATCCTTTATCAGTAATGTTGATCTGATCTTGTCCGTTCACGATAAGCAAAGATTGACCCTGCACTTTCAGCTTTTTTACCAGCGCCTTATTTTCCTTGTCTTCAAGGTTCACCGCTTTAAAGGTGACTTCACCCTTCTTGACGGCCTCTGCAAAAAATTCATTTACTGCCTCCTGCGATACTTTTTCAACAGTCTGGCATGTGGTGCACCTGCGTGACAGGTGAAAATAATATACTTCGGTAGGAACAGCTTTTGCCACCTGCCGGGCAGGTTCGCCGGCAACTGCTGCTTTAGATGTAACCAGAGAGCCGGTCAGAAGAACGGCTGCCAACAATAGAAAACTTAGCCTTTTCATTTGGATGGATTTATTGGGTGAGCAATTGTTTGAGTTCATTTTTATCGGGTACGCGGCCTTTAACTACCACCTTGCCATCGATAACCAATGCAGGAGTAGTCATTACGCCAAAGGACATGATTTCCACAATGTCTTCCACTTTGGTAACTTCCGCATCAAGGTCCATTTCAGCAACTACGTCGCGGGTTGCTTTTTCAAGGCTTTTGCATTTTGCGCAGCCGGTTCCTAATATTAATATGTTCATATGTTTGTAAATTATGTAGAGACGGATAATTATCCGTCTCTACGTGTCATTTGCATTCGTCGTTAATTTTCGGGGTGGATTGGAAGAGCTGACCGAAAAGCCTGGTTGCTTTTTCCCAGTTTTCCCGGTTGATGCAGTATCGGATTTTCGGAGCCTCAATAGTCCCCTGAATCAAACCGGCCGCCTTCAACTCCTTGAGGTGCTGGGAGAGCGTTGATCGTGCAATTGGAAGATCCTCAGCAAGATCCCCGCTGAAACAGCAAGTCTGGTTCGAGAGGAGCTCCATAATGTAAACCCTCACAGGGTGCCCTAGTGCTTTTGCAAAGCGAGCCAGCTGTTCGTGATCGTTTGTTAATATTTCTTCAGGTAGCATTTTTAAAATATCAGATTAAACAGGTATCCTACAATCATTATTCCGAGGGAAACGATTCCAACGAAAGTGAATATCAGTGGGAGCTTTAGAACCTTTCTCAAAATAATCATTTCCGGCAGCGATAAACCGATTACTGCCATCATAAAGGCCAATGCCGTTCCCAGGGATGCTCCTTTTTCAATAAGTACGGAAACAATAGGAATGATTCCGGCGGCATTGGAATATAGCGGTACTCCAATCAGAATCGACAGAGGAACACTATACCAGACAGATTTGCCCATGAGCGCGGCCATGAAATCCTCCGGAACATACCCGTGAACACCGGCACCAACAGCAATACCAATCGCGACATATATCCAGACTTTTCCGACAATTTCCTTAACGGCAGTGTAACCAGAACCGATGCGTTGCGAAAAGCTCATTTTTTCCTCAGCTTCTGAAGCATCACCCATTTTGGTTTTATATACCCACTCTTCCACCCATTTTTCCAGATTCAGCTTTCCGATAATCCACCCGGCCGTAATGGCAATCACTAATCCTGTAACTACATAAGTGACGGCAACTTTCCACCCAAACATTCCGAAAAGCAGAACCACAGCGACCTCGTTGATCATCGGTGAGGCTATCAGGAATGAGAAGGTGATCCCTAAAGGTACTCCGGCTTCAACAAAACCCAGGAACAGCGGAATCGCGGAACAGGAGCAAAAAGGAGTAACAATGCCCAGCAGGGAGGCCATAACATTGCCCGTGAAAGTTGTTTTCCCGGCCAGCGCCTTTCTGGTTCGTTCGGGTGAGAAGAAGAATGTGCGGATTATCCCAACAAAAAATACAATCAGAGTCAGCAGCAGCAGAACTTTTGGGAATTCAAAAACAAAAAACCAGACAGCTTCGGACAGATGTTTCCCTTGTTCAAGCCCCAAAATATCATAGGTAAGATAATTGGCAAGTGGCTGCAGATAGTGGTAAACCAGGCCCCAAACTACCAGCAGACCGGCTACGATCCAAATCCTGTTTATTTTCCCAATGATTGATTTCATATTTCGCAAAAATACGAAATATATTTTACAGTTGCCAACTTTAAAAAGACGCCGTCAGCTCCTCTTCCGATAGCTGTAAACCGCCCACCCATTAAAAAATAGCGCAAAGGCACTCAAGGCCATGAACTGTGGCAGCATTTCGCTGAATCCACTCCCCTTAAGATAGACCAGACGCAAAACCTGTATCATATATTTTAATGGACTAAAATTGCTGACCACCTGAGCCCAGTCTGGCATAGAGGCCACCGGCGTATACAAGCCGCTCAGAAAAACAAACGACATCACCACGAAAAACATCATAAACATGGCCTGCTGAATCGTATTGGCATAGTTCGAAATTACCAGGCCAAAGCCCGAAAAGGCCAGAACGAAAACAGAAGCAAAAAGATAAATCGTATAGTAATGTCCCACGGGTACCAAACGATAGAAGAGCCAGGCGACGAAAAAGCAAATGGTCAGAGCAATAAATCCAATGATCCAGTGTGGTATCAGCTTTGATAAAATAAAGTTGAACTTATTCACCGGTGTAACATTCATTTGCTCCATGGTCCCGTTCTCCTTTTCACCAACAATATTAAGCGCCGGAATAAACCCGCAGATCATCGCCAGCATCATGATCATGATTGCCGGGATCATGAATACGGTATAGCTCAGGTGTGGATTGTATTTATAAGTCGGAACTATCTCAAAGGATGGATTGATTGTTCGCCCGGCTGGCTGAATCCATTCATCACGGACCTCCCTGCTGAAATCCGACATGATGCCCGACAGATAAGCACTTCCCAACCCCCCCTTCATTCCGTTCACCGTATTGGCCGAAATCATCACCCCTGCCTGACGGTTGTTTACGAGGTCTTCCTCAAAACGGGGAGGAATCTCCAGTACCACGTCGGAATGATCGAGCTCCACACTTTTCAGTGCATCCTGATAACTGCTGCCGACTTCAATAAGCTTGAAATATCCTGAGGAGGCCACCTTTCTTACCAATCGGCTGGAATAGGTGCTATGGCTGTTATCGACCACACTCAGATTGATATTGTTTATTGAAAAATTTACCGCCAGCGGAAAGACGGCCAACGCCAGAAATGGAAAAATGATGACAAACTTCGGCAGAAACTTGCTCCGCATGAATTGCTTAAACTCCTTTTCGAGCAGATATTTTAGCATGGCTATTCCAATCTGGTTTTGAATTTTTTAAGGCTTACCGCAATAAGTACTACCGCCATCGAACCTAAAACAATCAGTTCTTTAGTAATGGACGGATAACTAAGTCCCTTGATCATGATTTTTCTTACCCCCATGATAAACCATTTAGCCGGGATGATTTCCGAAATCATGCGCAAAATCCATGGCATGTTTTCAACCGGAAACAGCATCCCCGACAGGAATACCACCGGCATCATCAGGGCCATTCCGGATATCAGCAAGGCAATAAGTTGCTTTTCGACCATTGAGGAGATCAGCAACCCAAGTGCAAGCGAAACAAAAATGAACAAAAGCGCAAGTATGATTAACCAGAAAAAACTGCCGGCTATCGGTACTTTCAAAAGATAAACCGAAAGGAGTAAAATCGTGGTCAGGTTGATAATCGAAAGGAAAAAATAGGGCACTACCTTGGAAAGGATGATGTAGATCGGTTTCATCGGAGAAACCAGTAAAAGCTCCATCGTGCCCAGCTCCTTTTCGCGGGCTATGGAAACCGACGTCATCATCGCACAAATCAACATCAGGATCATGCCCATAACCCCGGGAACAAAATTGTAGGCTCCCTTCATCTGCGGATTATAGAGCAATTTTACTTCCGGACTGATCTGGTAAGGAATGCCGGTGACAG
>CAIXHD010000030.1 GCA_903919065.1 uncultured Bacteroidota bacterium | reverse complement strand
TGTGTGGGGAAAAATTATCATCTGGGTGAGCACCTCGGATTACCTGTTTTTGAAAACGGAATATTTCGATGAGAACCAAAGGCTCATGCGGACTGAATCAGCTGGCGAAATCAAGCTGATGGATGGCAGGAAAATTCCAACCCGAATGGATATTATTCCTGCAGATGAACCTGACAACCGCACCATTGTACTAATTCAGTCGATGGATTTCGATGTCAGGATCGATGACAGTTTTTTCTCTCAGCAGAATATGAAATCAGTTAAATAATCAGATAAAATATTGATTATGAAGTATTACCTGACAATGGCCTGGAGAAATATCTGGAGAAATAAGCGCCGTTCGCTGATCACTATCTCCTCTATCCTTTTTGCTGTTTTCTTTTCCATCGTGATGCGTGGATTCCAACTTGGGTCGTACCGGAAAATGGTCGACAATGTGGTGCAGGCGTATACGGGATATATTCAGATTTTTGACCACAACTATCAGTCGGACAAGGTTATAGAAAACTCAATCCTGATCAGTGACGAACTGGTTGCCGAAATGGAGCACTCCAAAAACGTTACGCTGGCTCTCCCGCGCCTGGAATCTTTCGCATTGGCCAGTTCGGGCAATCAAACCAAGGGTGTTCTTCTGGTTGGAACCGATCCTGAAAAAGATGACCGGCTCACCCATCTTTCAAAAAAAGTGGTCAGTGGAAAATACCTGAGCAACGGCGACAGCTCAGCGATGGTCTCAGAACGTTTGGCAAAATTTCTTAAAATTGATATCGGTGACACCCTGGTATTGATTTCCCAAGGTTATCACGGTGCCGGGGCTGCCGGAAAATATGCAGTAAAGGGCATTCTTCGCTTCCCCTCTCCCGATCTCGACAATAAGCTGGTGTACCTTACGCTGGGTCAGGCACAGTCGTTCTTTTCGGCCGAAAACCGGGTGACCTCTGTATCCATTGATCTGGCAGACAGTAAGGAGCAGTCAGAAACGTCAGCCATCCTCCAAAAAAAACTGGGCAGCCTTTATGATGTCCGCACCTGGGATAAGATCCTGGTGGAACTGGTCCAGCAGATAGAGTCCGACAATGCCAGTGGCAAGATCATGCTTGGCTTGCTCTACCTGATCATCGGTTTCGGGGTATTCGGAACCGTTCAGATGATGACCAATGAGCGGCGCCGCGAATTCGGTGTAGTGGTGGCGGTTGGTATGCAAAAGCACAGGTTGGGTCTGATCCTTGCATTGGAGATGTTTCTGATGGGAATTCTTGCTACCATTGGCGGCATCGCCATGAGCATCCCTGTTGTTTATCTGGGATATATACACCCGATCCGGCTCACCGGTCAGATGGCAGAATCCCTCATCAATTACGGGCTGGAACCTGTCATGCCCATGGCATGGGAAGCCGGGTATTTTGTCAGCCAGACGCTTGTGGCCATGCTGATCATACTGGCTGCAGTGATCCTGCCGGTCTGGAATGTTACCCGCCTTCATGTTACCAAGGCACTGAGAACATAAAAAATTGAATACAAAATGATACCAAGCCTATCCTGGAAAAACATCTGGCGGAACAAGGTCCGCAGCTTAATCGTGATGGGGGCCATGGCCTTCGGGATCTTCGGCGGACTCTTTTCAACCGCGATATATACAGGCATGAGTGACCGCCGTATGAAAGAGGCCCTGACCAAGGAATCCTCACACATTCAGATACATGATCGCCACTTTATGGAAAACCCGGAAGTTGGCCTGACGTTGGCCGATCCGCAAGGCCTGGTGGCCTTTGCAGAAAGCTTACCGGGGGTTAAGGCGGCAGCAAGCCGTTTGAAGATTGTCACTATGATTAACAGCCCGGCAGCTTCAACGGGAGTAACGGTTTCGGGAATCGACCCTGAAAGGGAGAAACGGGTATCGGAACTCTATACTGCTGTTTATGATTCAATAACGCTGGCGAAAAGATTAAAACTGACTGATTCCGGTGTCATTGGAACTTATCTCCGCGACAGTACCGGGAGATGGTTTGGAAGTGTACAGCGAAATCCAATTGTCATCGGTGAAAAACTGGCACGCAAGCTAAAAGTCAAAGTTAACTCGCGGGTTGTACTCACATTCCAGGCCGCCGATGGAAACCTGACAGGCGGCTCTTTCCGGGTCTGCGGGATTTATCGGATGGATAACAAAGCCTTTGAGGAAATGAATGTATTCGTGCAACAGGCAGATCTGGCCCCATTAGCCGCTCTGCCGGCAGAAGTGGCACATGAAGTGGCCGTTTTCATGGAGATTCCGGATTTGACCGGTAAGGTGATAACAACCATTGCGGAGAGGTATCCCGACCTTGAAGTCACCGGGTGGAAAGAGCTTTTGCCCGATCTGGCTATGTTAAACGACCAGATCGTTCTCCTGAGTATGATCATGATCATCATCATTATGGCAGCACTTGGATTTGGTATCGTTAATACCATGCTGATGGTGGTTCTGGAACGAGTGAAGGAATTCGGCATGCTGATCGCTGTCGGCATGAGCAGAAAGAGAGTTTTCTATATGATCATTCTTGAATCCGTATTGCTTTGCCTGACAGGTGCATCTGCAGGAATGGCAGTGGGTGCCCTTTTCATAGGCATTTTCAGTCGCAAGGGGATCGATCTCTCCGCTTATGCACAGCAGGGCCTTGAAGCAATGGGTTTCAGTGCCGTGATGTATCCATCACTGAGTTGGGATTTTTACCTCATGGTGGGCGCCTCCGTTATCATCACCGGACTGCTTGCTTCAGTATATCCGGCGTGGAAAGCGCTCAAACTCAATCCGGCGGATGCGCTGCGCACAGAGTAACAACGAAATACAACCTAAAATGATGAATATAATAGAGATTAACGATCTGGTGAAGATTTACGACGACCGGAAAAGCGTACCGGTTACAGCGATCAACGGAATCACCCTGAATTTTAGGGAAGGAGAGTTCACCACCATTGTAGGGCCATCCGGATCGGGTAAAACGACTTTACTGAATATCCTGGGAGGTCTTGATGAGCCGACTTCCGGATCCATCATAATTGACGGGGTGGATCTGAACAAATTGAAACCCCGCGAGGTAATCGATTTCAGGATGCGGAATATCGGATTTGTTTTCCAGGCCTATAACCTGATTCCGGTACTGACAGCGCTGGAAAACGTTGAATTTATCATGCACCTTCAGGGCAGGCCAAAAGCTGAACGGCTGGAACGTGCAAAGGATCTCCTTGATCAGGTTGGCTTAGGGGACAGGCTGAATACGCGGCCTGGCAAGCTCTCCGGTGGACAGCAGCAGCGGGTGGCGGTTGCAAGGGCGCTGGCTTCAAAACCTAAATTTATCCTTGCTGATGAGCCTACTGCCAACCTCGACTCCAAATCGGCGGAAACCCTCTTGGATATCATGGAAAAGCTCAATCACGATGAAAAGATCACTTTTATTTTCTCCACCCATGACGCCCGTGTGGTTGCCAAGGCCCATCGTGTGATCACTGTGGAAGATGGGTATGTGAAGAGCGATGTGGACTTCCCTGAACATTAGATTCGAAAAACGAAGAAGAAGACCGTGAGACGAAAAAGAAGACCGGAAGAACAGCACCAGCATGCATTCGTGGTATGCGACGGGGTCCCCGCCTTCGCGGGGATGACAACTCTCCGGGGGAGCTTTCTTGTGCGTCACGTGTCACGCGTTTCGTCTTTCGATCTCCTTCTTCGTCTATCGATCCTCTTCTTCGTCCTATTTTCCAGCCTGCCCGCGAGGGCTCAGTTCACAGCCAGCGCCAGCGGCTATCTGTCTGACATGGAATCAGCGATGTTTGAAAAGATCGATGGTCATTGGACGATAGACAATTTACTTCATAACCGGCTCAATTTTAAGGCCGGATACGGATCCCACATCAATGCGGCAGTGGAAGTCAGGAATCGGTTTTTTTACGGAGAAACTATCAGAAATTTTCCCGGATATGACCAGATGATCGGTTTGGATCGTGGCTTGATCGACATGAGCTGGAATCTGATTTCCGATACCTCCTTTATTATGAACACTGCCATCGATCGGGCATATATCGATATAAA
The DNA here is from genome assembly GCA_903919065.1 of uncultured Bacteroidota bacterium. GTDB lineage: Bacteria > Bacteroidota > Bacteroidia > Bacteroidales > UBA12481 > UBA12481. The sequence continues at coordinate 11,007 of CAIXHD010000030.1, read as the reverse complement.
CTATGGAAAGTTCCAGGCTATTCTGGGCAGGCAGCGAATTAACTGGGGAATGAACTATGTGTGGAATCCCAACGACATATTCAATGCCTATAGTTTTTTTGATTTTGATTATGTAGAGCGCCCCGGCAGCGATGCAATAAGGCTTCAGTACTATTTTACACCATCGGCACATCTGGAGTTGGCCGCGAAAATGAATAGTTTCAATCAGCTAAGTTATGCAGGCCTTTTCCGTTTTTCTTTGGCCGGATATGATTTCCAGCTTCTGGGTGGCCAACTGGAAGAAAAGGAGTGGGTTGCCGGAGGAGGTTTTTCCGGTTATATCGGACCTGTTTCTCTGAATGGTGAGATCACCTATCTGCAACCCCGAAGAATGATTTCACATCCCGAACCTGCGATCATTGCCGGTGGTGGCATCAGTTATCTCACTCCCTTTGAGCTCAATGTTCAGCTTGAGTATCTTTATAATCAGGCTGCCGAAAACAGCACACTCAATAATTTTACCGATTTCTATTATCGCAACCTCAGTGTCCGCGACCTCTCTTTTGCACCACACACCTTCTTTGCAAATCTTAGCTATCCCTTTACCCCGTTATTCAGCGGAGGATTAGCTGCGATGTTTTTTCCCAAACTGAACGGATTTTTTGCCGGCCCCTCACTCGATCTATCCCTTCGAAACAACCTTGATCTATCGCTCATTGTTCAACATTTTGCCATTGAGCTGCAATCCGGTTCCGTTCAGAAGGCAACTCTCGGATTTTTGCGGGTTAAGTGGAGTTTTTGAAGAGGTTCGGCTTGCGCCTCACTAATAGGTCGCTTCGCTCCTAAAAGGCTTCGCTGCGCTCAGCTAATTGGTTCGGCTAGCGCCTCACTAACAGGATCGGCTGCGCCTCACTAACAGGATCGCCTGCGGCTCACTAACAGGATCGCCTGCGGCTCACTAAATATGCTAACTTCGTTAGCTAAATGGTTCGCTTCGCTCACTAATTTTAAGTTTAAAGTATGAAGAAGCTGTATTATATATTGCTGGCAATTGGCCTGATAACTTTTGGAGCAAATGATCTGTTTTCGAAGGAGAGGTTAAAAAGTAAAGGGGAGATTCCGATTCTGGCATGGTATGGGGTGCCGGCGGATCAGACAACAATTAAGCGATACCGGGAGCTGAGGGAATCGGGGATAACCTGGAACCTGACCGTTTTTCCCGATGCAGAAGCCATGGCAAAAGCGCTGAAAATTGCCCGGAAAACAGGTATAAAAATGATTGTTGCCTGTCCGGAACTGAAAACCAATACAGAGGCAACTGTTAAACGGTTCATGAGAGATCCGAATGTTGGGGCCTGGATGCTTCGCGATGAGCCCTGCCGGACAGATTTTCCTGAGCTCAGCGAATGGGCAAAAAAAATCAGGGATATTGATGACTTTAATTTTTGCTACCTGAACCTGTTTCCAAATTATGCAAACGAGCAGCAACTCGGTAACAAGACCTATCAGGAGCATGTTGATCAGTTTGTTGCAGAGGTTTCGGTGCAGGTAATTTCATTTGATCATTATCCGGTTATCGGTGATACCTTGCGGGCGGGCTGGTACGAAAATCTTGAAATCATTTCCACAGCAGCAAAAAAAGCAGGGAAGCCATTCTGGGCTTTTGCCCTGGCGGTTGCTCACGGGCCCTACCCTATAGCGACGATTCCCCAGCTGAGGTTGCAGGTATACAGCGATCTGGCTTACGGTGCTCAGGGCATCCAATATTTCACCTACTGGACACCGGTTGATACCACCTGGAAATTCAACCATGGTCCGATTACGGCTGATGGAAAACGGACCGAGGTGTACGACAGGATAAAACTCGTTAACGGAGAAATCAAGAATCTTTCACCGGTTTTTCTGGGTGCAAAAGTTATTTCAGTTGCTCATACAGGAGCTAAAATTCCCATAGGGACAAAACAGCTTACCACACTTCCGCCATCAATCAAAAGCTTGGAAACCGAAGGAACGGGTGCTATTGTATCTCATCTGCAAAATGGATCGAAATCTTATCTGGTTGTTGTAAACCGCGATTTCAAAAGGCCCATGAAAATGAAGATTTCCTGCGATCCGAAAGTCAAGAGGGTGATGAAGGACGGCACATTGGTTCCGGCTAATACCTACATTGAAACGCTCGAGGTGGAGGCGGGGGATGTGGCCATATTAGAGTTGCCAACTTTATAGTTGCCAACTTTATTAGAAAAGTTGCCAACCTACTGATTAAAGTTGGCAACTCTAAAAGTTAATATATTATTCGTAACTTTGATATATGGCTATTACAGATAATATATTATCCGATATTTCTTTTCTTGATGCTTTTAATCCGAAAGCCATCGCTAAGGAGATCTCCGAAAAAATGAGGCAACGGCGGCTGGATGCTGATTTGACGCAAGAGGCATTGGCAAAACGGTCCGGAGTGAGTTTGGGCACACTTAAACGATTTGAATCACGTTTTGAAATATCACTCAAGCATTTACTGATGATCGCCGTTGCTTTGGGTGCAACTGATGAATTTCACCATTTGTTCACTCTTCGTCAATATCAAAATATCGATGAACTTTTGACAGTTCAGAAAGCCAAATCAAGGAAAAGGGGCCGCAAGAATGTTTAACCCGATAAATCTTCTGAGGATCTGCATTGATGAAAAGACAGTCGGCCGATTAGCCTTGGCTCCGGATCGGAGATGCGTATTTGAGTATGATGCGGGATGGATAGAAACCGGCTTTTCCATTTCACCATTTTATCTGCCGTTGCAGGCAGGAGCTTTTACCGCCAGGCATGAGCCTTTCAACGGTCTGTTCGGGGTCTTCAATGACTCTCTTCCGGATGGATGGGGTAATCTCCTGGTCGACCGTCTTCTTGCCAGGGAAGGAGTTCGTCCGGGCAGCCTCTCACCCCTCGATCGTTTAAGTATCGTTGGTAATTCAGGAATGGGAGCCCTTACGTATCATCCCGAAAACATGCAGGTTAGCGAAGCTGGTCTTATAGATTTGAATTATCTGTCGGGTGAAGTTGACAAGATCCTGAAAGAAGAAAACTCCGGCGATCTGGAACTCCTTTTTCGGAATAACGGATCTTCAGGAGGTGCCAGACCTAAAGTCATGCTGACCGAAAATGGGGAGCATTGGCTGGTGAAATTCAGATCGGCCCACGACCCAGAAAATATCGGTGCAATTGAATATCAATATTCTTTGGATGCTAAAAAATGCGGAATCGAAATGCCGGAAACCAAGCTTTTTGAGGGAAAATTTTTTGGAGTTCGCCGATTCGACCGCGAAGAAACTAATCGGATCCACATGCATTCTGCGAGCGGGTTGCTCAATGCCAGCCATCGGTTCCCCTCACTGGATTATACGGATCTGATGAAAGCGACATCGGTCCTGACCCGCAACATAGAAGAGGTAGCCAAAGTATATCGACTGATGGTTTTCAATGTTCTCTGGGGAAACAGGGACGATCATGCTAAAAATTTTTCCTTCCTGTTTAAAAACGGGAGCTGGCGATTTGCTCCGGCATATGATCTTGTTCCAAGCGACGGATTCAACGGCAACCACGCCACCACTATCAATGGAAAAGGAAATCCAGATATCGAAGATCTTATAAATGCAGCAACCAGTGCAGGATTTCCTGAAAAAAGGGCAAAATTGATTTATGACGAAATATCTAATCTTCATTAAATGAAACGCCCTTACCTATTCAACATTCCGCTCTTCTCCATTCGCCTCCTCACTTTCTGCCTCCTCGCCTTACTGATTTCCTGCAGTACAAAGGAACCTTCCGGCATCGCCACAATCAATATTCTCGATGGGCTGAAAACAGAAAAGGAGTTCAGACTGAGCGAAATCGTAGACGATGTGGAGTATGTGAAACTCGAGACTACACCGGAGTGCCTGCTTTCCAGTGCCATGTACCTGGTTGGCAAAAAATATATTGTCGCTGTGCAACCCTACGGACCGGCACAGGTTTTTCTTTTCGACCGGTCGGGCAAGTTTTTGCGTAAAATTGGCGGCGAAGGAAAGGGTCCGCTGGAATATGTCAGCATCTCATCCGTGGTGACCGATCCGGAGGAAACCTACCTGCTTGTCAATGATTATCAGCGGGATATAATCATGAAATTTGATTTCGACGGAAAGGTAATTTTGAATTACAATAACAAGGAAAAGCTTGATGCTGACGTGTCGAGCATGGTTATTCAGAGCTCAGATGAAATTTATCTGCGGATGGAATATCCCCGGATGGAAAAGAAAAATTTCTACCTGATCCGCAAAATGGATGCGAATTTTAACCAGCTCGATTCGCTTTATCCCGTAAACACTTCCCTTATCGCCGGCAACGGTTTTTATTGGGGTGGCAGCGATTTCTACCTCCATAACGGCTCCATCCAGTTCCGGCAATTTTCTTTTGATACACTCTATGGTGATTCCAAAGGCAAGATGATTCCCCGGTTCAATTTCCCGGTTGGAGCCGATCATTTACCCGGTCCCTATCTGGTTTCAGGATTGCATAAGCAGATGGGTGATTATACAAGTACTTTGAATTTTACCGAATTATCAGAATATCTGATTTTGAATACCCGGATTGTACCAAAGAAGGGAGGTGTCATGTTGTACAACAAGCAAAGCGGTGAGATCGCCCTGTTAAAAAAGTATCCTCCCTGTCCTCCGGATACACTGGGCCGAAGGGCAATTTTGAATGATATTGATGGGATTGTAAATCCAAGAAGCGTCACGGAAGATCGGGGTATCTGCGTAATGACCAATCAGGTTATCGACTTGAAAGACAATATTTTGAACAGTTGTCCGGAGGTTCAGGAAATCAAATTCCCGGCTAAACGCCAAGAGTTTATCGGGCTGATCAATGCCAGCAAGGAGGATGACAATCCAATCCTGCAGATTTTTCTCTTACGATAGAGTTGCCAACTTTAATCAGTAGGTAGTCTACTTTTCTAATAAAGTTGGCAACTCTACAAATTATTTTAAACAACTTTACGGGATTAAACCTAAATAATATGAGTCAACCGAAATTTATCAACCGCAGATCTTTCTTCGGGAAAGTGGCCGGAGCCGCAGGGGCAGCAATTGCATTGCCCTATATCATTCCCGGAACTGCATTGGGAAAAGATGGTGCTACAGCCGCCAGCGACCGGATCGTTATGGGTGTCATAGGATCAGGATCGATGGGAACAGGTGACATGCACGAATTCATGAGTAAAAAGGAAGTCCAGATGGTTGCTGCATGTGATGTCGACAAAGGACACCGCGACAATGCAAAGGCCGCCATGGATGCAAAGTATGGAAACACAGATGCACGTGCTTACGGCGACTTTCGCGATTTCCTGCTCAAAGAAAAGGTTGACGCTGTATGTCTGGCATTGCCGGATCAATGGCATGGTATAATCGCAGTAGCCTGTGCAAATGCGAAACTTGATATTTTCGGTCAGAAACCCCTTGCCCGCACCATCTGGGAAGGCAGGAAAATCATTGAAGCGGTTGAAAAAAACAATGTCATCTGGCAGACTGGCAGCTGGCAACGTTCGGAAGCTCATTTTCACCGTGCCTGCGAGCTGGTTATCAACGGCCGAATCGGAAAAGTGACTTTTTGTGAAGTGGGTTTACCTGACGGTGGACCAACCAACAAACCTTATCCGGTACAGCCTGTTCCTGAAGGACTGGATTGGGACATGTGGCTCGGACCTTCTCCAAAAGAGGCTTATCGCGGTGTATGCCACTGGGACTGGAGATGGATTCTTGCCTATTCCGGAGGACAGCTCACTGACTGGGCAGGCCACCATATCGATATAGCACACTGGGGCCTTGGGCTGGATCGTACCGGACCTATCGAGATTGAAGGAGTTGGTGTTTATCCGCGCGATGGCATTTTTGATGTTCCCGTTGAGTATTCGATTCATGCAAAATATGCTACCGGCGTTGAGCTGCACATTGCAAATGCACGCAAGGTTCCTCATGGCATGGGAGTATGCTGGTACGGTGAAAACGGCCAGTGGATCCATGTCGACCGCGGAAACCGCTTGTTTGCCAGCGATCCGAAAATCCTTGAGGAAAAGATCGGCGATAATGAAATAAAGCTGTACCGGAGCCTCGACCATGCGCAGAACCTTCTTGATTGCATCCGCACCCGCAAGGAAACCATCACTCCATGCCAGGTTGCTCATCGCTCAATTTCAGCTGCTCTTCTGGGCGAAATTGCGATGCTTACCGGACGGAAACTGAAATGGAATCCCGATACACAGGAATTCATCGGAGATCCGATTGCTTCACGCATGTTAAGACGTCCGTTCAGGAGTCCGTGGAAACTTGAAGGCAACTAATCCAAACTATTAAAGCAATGAAAAAGTTTTTCTTATCATTTATCATATTAGCCGGGATATTCAGTTTTATCCTGCTTGCACCCTCCTGCACAAAATCACCGGTTTCCAACGCACCCAACCGGGCGCTGATCATTACCGGACAGAACAATCATAACTGGAAAGTATCAAGCCCTGTCCTGAAACAGATCCTTGAAAATTCAGAGTTGTTTTCTGCAGATATCGCGCAAACCCCTGAAGCTGGAAAGGACATGTCGAAATTCAAGCCTGATTTCTCGAAATATCAGGTGGTTGTTCTCGACTATAACGGAGATTCATGGCCGGCTGAAACCAAAACAGCATTCGAAGCTTACGTATCTGGCGGTGGAGGTGTAGTGGTATATCATGCAGCCGACAATTCATTTTCTGACTGGAAAGAATACAATAAAATGATTGGTTTAGGCGGCTGGGGCGACCGTAATGAAAAAGATGGTCCTTATGTTACATGGAAAACTGACGGATTTGTCCGTGACAGCTCTCCGGGAGCTGGCGGTACCCATGGCAAGCAGCATGCATTCCGTGTAACCGTGCGCAACGCTGAACATCCTATCACCAAAGGTTTACCGGCCGCATGGATTCACTCTCAGGATGAGTTGTACAGCAAACTCCGCGGACCGGCCGAAAACATGACCATCCTGGCAACTGCCTATGCTGATACCGCTCAAAAAGGTACCGGCAATCATGAGCCTATCCTGATGACCATCAATTACGGAAAAGGGCGCATTTTCCATACCGTTCTGGGCCATGCAGGAGATGAGACAGCTAACCCTGCCATGCAGTGTATTGGATTCATTGTAACCCTCCAGAGAGGTGCCGAATGGGCAGCCACAGGAGTCGTTACCCAGGCTGTTCCTGAAGTTTTCCCAACTATTGTTACGGAAAGCAAATGGACTCTTTACCGGCCTTTTACCCTTCCTGAAATCCTGTCGAACCTGAAAGATTATAAATCAGGAGATACCCGTTATAATCTCCAGGATCTCACCAATTATATCCGGGCTAATTACGATGGCGGCGAAAAATTCGCGAAAATCGAAAAGAGCTTGCTGGAGTTTCTCGGTGGAACCGGTTCAGTGGAGGCTAAAAATTATATCTGCAAAGAGCTTAGTGTTTATGGCACTGAAAAAGCCGTTCCTGAACTGAAGAAACTGCTGAATAATGAAGAAACTGCTGAGATGGGCAGGTATGCTATCGAGCGGATTACAGGACAGTACACTAATTAGGCAATGTGCCAATTTAAACCCAATTAAAATGTCGTCAAGAAGAGAATTCGTAAAAACAACTACCACTGCAGCTGCTGTTGTTGCTACTGCATCAATTATTCCGGGTGCCGTTGGATGCGCCCCTAAGGATGATGGTAAACTAACCATCGGGGCCATCGGGATTAATGGAATGGGATGGTCGGATCTGCAGGCTTTTCTTCGCCAGCCGAATGTTGAGTGTGTGGCGTTATGCGATGTGGATCAAGCCGTATTGAATAAGCGTGCTGCCCAGGTGGAAGAAAAAACAGGTAAAAAACCTGAGTTGTTCACCGATTTTAGAAAACTGCTTGAGAGAAAAGATATTGAAGCTGTAATTATCGGAACTCCGGATCATTGGCATTCAGCAATCATGATTGAAGCCTGCAAGGCCGGAAAGCATGTTTATGTTGAAAAACCGATGGCACGGACGATATACGAAGCTTTTCAGATGGAAAAAGCTGCCCGCAAATATGACGTTGTTGTACAGGTTGGACAGTGGCAGCGCAGCGATCCGCACTGGAATGATGCTTTTGCCTTTGTACAGTCGGGCAAGCTGGGTAAAGTGAGAACGGTAAAAGTTTGGTGCTATGAAAGTTGGCTGATGCCTCCAGGACAAGTGCCTGATGAATCCACTCCTGAAGGAGTTGACTATAATATGTGGCTCGGACCGGCACCTGACCGTAAATTCAACCGTAACCGGTTCCACTTCAATTTCCGCTGGTTCTGGGATTATGCAGGCGGTTTAATGACCGACTGGGGCGTGCATCTTCTCGATATGGCCCTTGCCGGCATGAAAGCAGAATTTCCTAAATCGGCTATGAGTTCCGGAGGCAAACTGGCCTTTTTGGAAAGTCCGATTGAGACTCCTGATACACAGCAGGTGATTTATGAATTCGACGGGTTTAACGTGATTTGGGATCATGCTATGGGAATTGGCATGGGCGATTGGGGCCGTGATCATGGTGTTGCCTTCATTGGTAACAACGGTACACTGGTAGCTGACCGCGGCGGTTGGGAAGTTCACCCTGAAGTTTCGGATAAAGGGCCATTGGTTGAGGAAGTTCCTCGTACAAAAGGCACCGGTCAGGGGCTCGACCTGAACGTCAAGAATTTCATGGAATGCATCAAGACGAATAACCGTGAAACCAATGCCAGTCCAACCGTTGGAAGGGCAGTGGCCACGATGGCTCATATGGGCAACATAGCCATCCGCACAGGAAGAAAAATCTATTGGGATTCTGCAACTGAAAGCTTCAAGGGCGATGCTGAAGCAAACCAAATGATTAAACCGGATTATCGCGCACCCTGGCAATTAACTGATTTCTGATATGGCTCAAAGCCGGAGAGACTTTTTGGGTACCGGCCTCAGTCTGGCAGCCGGAATAGGATTAGCTGGCATCGTTCCAGGCAGTTTGGGACTTACCTCCTGCACCGCCCGAAAAGGAGCCAGCGACCGTATCCGGGTTGCCCTGATTGGCTGTCGGAACATGGGTTTTACCGATGGCTGTGCGTTTTTAGAACAGCCCGATGTTGATCTGGTAGCGGTTTGCGATATAGATAAAACCATTCGTGAATCGCGGATGACCGACCTGCAGAAATATGCCTATGATAAAAAAATCATTGTCCCCAAGCTTGAACCGTATGAAGATTTCAGGAAAGTTCTGGAGCGCAAGGACATTGATGCCGTTATTATTGCAACACCTGACCACTGGCATGCGCTGATCGCCATCATGGCCTGTCAGGCCGGAAAAGATGTTTACGTCGAAAAGCCTGTCGCAAATTCCATTTATGAAGCCAACCAGATGGTTAACGCGGCGAGGCGATATAACAGGGTTGTACAGGTGGGACAGTGGCAAAGAAGCGGTTTGCACTGGCAGGAGATGGTTGATTACATCCGCTCCGAAAAACTGGGACCGATCAGTAATGTTGATGTATGGCGCCTGGGTGGCAATTCCGTTCCAAAGGTTATGGATTCGATGGTTCCCAGCGGGGTAAACTATGATATGTGGCTCGGCCCGGCACCCTTAAGACCGTTCAATTCCAACCGCTTTCATTATAACTTCAGGTGGTTCTGGGAATATGCCGGTGGTAAAATGACAGACTGGGGTGTACATCTGCTTGATATGGCCATGTGGGCGCTCAAACTGGAGCAACCGGATTCAATAACAGCAACCGGCGGAAACATCGCCTTTCCCAATGATGCGATGGAAACACCAGATACATTAACTGTTGATTATCAATTTGATCAGGTACTTGTTACCTGGCAAAATAATTTCGCGTTAAAAGTCAACGATTTTGGATTCGATCACGGTCTCTGTTTTCATGGAGCCAACGGTGATTTGCGAGCCAACCGCAGTTTCTGGGAAATCATTCCTGCACAGGTTAACGGAGTTCCGGTGATTGAGCCGGTACCACGAAACCAAAATGCGGGAAACGATCTTACCCTGCATGTCCGAAATTTCCTGGATGCAATCAAGACGCGCAACTTTGCAACGGCAGCAAGCATTACAATCGGTCGCGATGTTGCAAGGGTGGCTCATTTGGGTAACATAGCCTACCGGAGCGGTCAGAAGCTGAACTGGAACGACGAAACCGGAACTTTTAATGAAAAAGAAGCAAATAAATATTTAGAACCTTTATACAGGAAGCCCTGGGAAATACCAAAGATCTCATGAAAAAACTATTATTACTGATTTTAGCCGGATGCCTTACCAGCGTATTCGTCTATGGACAAGATCCTAAAGACACCGAAGACTGGTCAAAGAAGCCTGCGATTATCACCACAGGATGTAACAACACCCCCCCTTCGGATGCAATTATCCTTTTCAGAAAAGCTAAAGACCTTTCAAACTGGACCAGTCGCTCAGGGGAAGCAAAATGGAAAACAAGGTGTAAAACCCTGACAGTTAACGGTACCGGTGATATAATTACTAAAGAAAAATTCGGTGATTGCCAGCTTCATGTTGAATTCCGCACCCCTTCCAAAGCTATTGGCGAAGGTCAGGGCAGAGGTAACAGCGGCGTCTATATTCAGACTCTTTATGAAGTACAGGTGCTCGATTCCTATATCAATGAGACCTATTATAACGGTCAGGCAGGATCGGTTTACAAGCAATCGCCTCCATTGGTGAATGCATCGCGCAAGCCCGGCAAATGGCAGGTATATGATATCATTTTCCATATGCCAAGATTTGCAGCGGATGGCAGTGTTACCAAACCTGCATCATTAACCGTTTTTCATAACGGAGTGTTGATTCAGGACCATTTTGAATTAAAGGGACCGACCACCTATGCCGGCTTTCCGAAATATGCAAAGCATGGTGATATGCCATTATTGCTGCAGGATCATGGGAATCCGGTGTCGTACAGGAATGTGTGGATAAG
>CAIXHD010000029.1 GCA_903919065.1 uncultured Bacteroidota bacterium | reverse complement strand
GTGACCGTCTTGAAAAGGGCCCCTGTCGCCGGGTTCTTTTGCCTGCCGGAATTCGCTACAGCCGCCCGTTCCGGAATCACTTTATTCACCTGCCGGTCGTAGGTGATCAGGCCATTGCACTCGGTTTCCACATCGGTAAGCTGAGTGTAAATGACCGCTGACAGGCCGGCCCTTTCATTAAATTCCCGGGCTTTGGTGAGGAGTTTTTCATACCCCCGGGTCAGATCTTCTATATTCTTTGTACCCTCATAACCCCAGGTCTTCTTACTCCAGGTATGGCCCTCGATGGGCAGACCAAGACCGCCGAACTCACCTAATACTGCAGCACGATGCTCTTCAGGTATGGGGAAATCGGGACCTGGATAGCTATGCGTGTCAATCACATCGCCGCACTTCTTATCGTCATTACCGCTCGCGTTATTAACCAGCCGGTAAGGATCGAGAGATTTGACTTCGGCAACCAGGGCCTCCGTATCATGCTGACCCTGCGACTCGTTAAAAATTACCCACATGATAATGGAGGGATGGTTCCAATGATCCCTGACCATGCTGACTAACTCCGATTTAAATTGGGGCGCATCGATTGGCTGCGGTTTGTCGGTATATGAATTCCCGCAGGGCATGTCCTGCCACACTAATAATCCAAGCTTGTCGCACCAGTAATACCATCGGTCAGGTTCGATCTTGACATGCTTACGGGTGGTATTGAATCCAAGCCGTTTTGTTTCCTCGATGTCAAACCGCAATGCCTCGTCGGTTGGAGCGGTATAGATGCCATCCGGCCAAAACCCCTGATCCAGCGGGCCAACCTGGAAGACAAACTTACCATTTAGCATCATCCGGGTAATGCCCCGTTCATCCTTGCCCAGCGCAATCTTTCGCATGCCAAAGTAGCTGCTCACCGCATCAACCACCCGATCACCGGATTTCAGCTTTACAGCCAGGTCATAAAGATGCGGCGAATCAGGCGACCACAATTTTGGGTCGGGGATGAGAATCTTTAATTCCGATCCGGCGGCTCCGGTGATTTCGGCAACTTTCCTGCCGTTGTCTGTCACGATAGCCTCCACTTTGCCGGTCCCGTCCACGGTAAGGTTTAAGCAGCCTTGGTCCACATCCGGAACTATTTTCAGCGATCTGATGCAGGCTTCCATCACCGGTTCCAGCCAAACTGTCTGCCAGATTCCGGTCGTTGGTGTGTACATTATGCTGCCCGGTTTCAACTTCTGCTTGCCGCGGGCCTGCCCGCCCAGATCGGTCGGGTCAAACACCTCGACCGAAATCTCCTGTGCACCTTCAGCTTTCAGCGCTCCGGTGATGTCAAAACTAAAAGCATCATAGCCGCCACGATGAACGCCCATTTTCTTACCGTTGACCGATACACTGGCTTCCCAGTCCACCGCGCCAAAATGCAGAAGTACCCGCTTTCCGCGCCAGCTGCGGGGAATGTCAAAGCTGCGATGATAGGTAAGCCGGTCGGTGTGCTTCATCACTCCCGACAATGCAGACTCAACAGGATACGGGACCAGGATCCGGGCTACGGTTCCATCTGCAAGCCTGACATCCCACAAGCCGTTCAGGTTGAGCCAATCCTTTCGCACCATCTGGGGCCGCGGATACTCAGGCAGGGCATTCCCGGGCGACACCTCTTTGGCCCAGCGGGTCTTCAGCGGCCCGTCAGCCTGCTTCCAGTCTTGAGCCCTGCCTGCCAGGATTTGCAGGCTTAAAAAAACAATCAGGATCACCTGATAATATTTACAGCTTTTTCCTTTATTCATCGCGGTTTATGTTTCAGGGCAATACGATAATCGTAACCGGTCTGGTCTCATTGATAAACAGGAAGAAAACCAAATCATTCCCTTCCAGTTCATGGTTGATGCCGATGCGGCAATTCTGGATCTCTTTTCCGTTTACAAGAATCCTCGCCTTCTCGCCGTTCCAGTTTTTTATTCTGATGGCCGGATTGGTTATCGGCGAACTTTTGCTTCCCTGAAGGGTAAGTTCAGCCTTTGCGGCTTTTCCACCGGTATTCTCGAGCTGATAGCACCGCTCACTTCTGTCGTACCCTTTTGAGGCAAACCCGTTTCCGATTACCTTCAATTCAGGAGCATAAGCCCATGAGCGGCCGAAACTTACGAGATCCGTCATGCTCATCCCGGTCATGCCATAAAGACCATTCCACCACTCCCGCTCACTATCCTCATGGATAATCGGATCTGAGATCGGAAAGCTGTCGCAATGCGACGGCCGGTCGGACATCTTGCTGGTGCGCCCGTCGCAGCGGGCCTGGCCAACCGGAAAATGGTTGCACCCAACGTGCTTGTCGTAAGTCTTCAGGTCGTTCCATCGTATAGTCATCTCATTGCCGGGTTCAAAACAGATAAATGGTTTATTTTCAGATTTGAAATTATATTGCTGGATGGTGAATTTCTGCGCCCAGTCGGTAGGTTGTTCTTTTGGATTTTCAACAAAAGAGACGGGCTTGATATTATTTTCATAATCAGCCACATGTACGTAATCAATATTCAAAAGCTCGCCTTTCATCTGTCCGGGATGTAACAGAGGCAACGATTCCTGAAACTGCCGTGGGTAACCCAGCGAACCCTTTTTCCAGGACACTTTACGGATGCCGGTTGCATCGGGATAGATGTAATAATATTCATCAACCCAGCATTCCCACCCGGTTTTCGGATCTATCCTCCAGGTATTATTATAAGCACTCACCGGCGCATATCTCCAGTGAATAACCACGCGTGCATCGGTATTCTCAATTATCCTGACACTGGAAAAGCGACAATGGCGGTCCTGCATATGCTCGAAACACCCTTCGGTATCCCCCTTGCCAGTACCCCAGGCTTCCACGCTCTGGTCTGACATCCAGTTTTCATTTTCCGAAACCCAGGAAGCACCATAACGGATTCCCCTCCAGAATACTACCTTAATGGGTGATTTTTCGAAACAAACCACGATATCAGGATCCTGATCAACAGGCCACAAGTTGTCCCAGCCCGGATAGTACTTGAGTTTTGTATAAAAGGCTCCGAACCGGCCGGGATTCTTATCGATTTTGGGCATCTTCCGAATGGCAATCTCAGGCGCCTTAACGGTGTACTTCGAAAAATTCGCCTTGACCTGCTCAGGACCCATCGCCTGATCGTAAACACTGATTTCATCGATAATACCCTCTAATCCATAAAATTCCGCCAAAGTGCCCCATGTTCTGTGAATATCAGACGGCTTCTCCGGTTCTGCCACCATGCCGATTATGCATTTGGTTTTGGCCGGATAGGTAAGGGAACCGGAAATAGGCAATGAGGCAGCAAGATTACCGTTTACATAAAGCTCCAAAGAC
>CAIXHD010000028.1 GCA_903919065.1 uncultured Bacteroidota bacterium | reverse complement strand
TCGTGGATGGCGAGAACGCAAGCCTTTTCGCAAGGTGCGGGACAAATTCTTCCCGTAAATTCAGGAAAGGGATTAGTGGAGTGCAGGATATCGTACGCGTTCTTCCAGTTGCCCTTAAATACCGCGTCCTGCCATTCGGGAATCTTGCTGCCAACGGGACAGCCCCAGTGGCAGAATGGCACCCCACAATCCATGCAGCGGGCCGCCTGATCAATACGATCCTTCTCGTCGAGCGTTTGCTCCACTTCGCCAAAATCATAGATGCGCTCGTTGAGCGGACGATAGCCGGCTTCTTTGCGGCGTATTTTGATAAATCCTTTAGGGTCGGCCATGGGGGTATAGGGTATAGGGTATGGGGTATGGGGTATGGGGTGTTATTCGTGGCGGAAGGAGTCGTCGTCGGTGAGTTGCAATTTTCGTTCTAGCTCGCGAAGTTTTATCTCTTCCAAAACTTTTTTATACTCAAACGGGATCACCTTTACGAATTTGGGAAGATATTCATCCCAGTTGGTGAGCACCTTGCCGGCCAGCGCACTTTGCGTGTAAAGCAGGTGCTTGTTGATCATATCCTGCAGTTCCACCACATCGGCTTTGTCCTCTACCGGTCCGAGATCCACGAGGCCTTTATTGCAGAAATATTCGAAATTTCCTTCCAGATCGAGCACATAGGCGATGCCACCGCTCATACCTGCGGCGAAATTTCGGCCGGTGGCGCCAAGCACCACTACCCTGCCCCCGGTCATGTATTCGCAACAATGGTCGCCACTTCCCTCGATCACGGTCCGGGCACCCGAGTTGCGCACACAGAACCGTTCGCCGGCAACCCCGCGGATATAGGCGGTACCTGAGGTTGCGCCATAAAAGGAGGTATTTCCGATGATGATATTTTCCTCCGGCTTAAAGGTGGAACCCTCCGGTGGCACCACAATTATGCGTCCTCCGGATAGACCCTTACCGATATAATCGTTGCTCTGGCCCTCCAGACGGAAGCTCACGCCTTTCACGAGAAATGCACCGAAACTCTGTCCTGCTGTGCCGGCGAAATTAGCCATGATGGTATTATTCGGCAGTCCCTCCTCGCCATAGCGCCGGGATATCTCGCCCGAGAGCATGGCACCGGTGGTGCGGTCGGTATTGCTGATTGTGTGTGAGAGCCACACTTTTTCCTTGCTTTTGATGGCTTTGCCGGCCTCTTTTATCAGCTGATGATCCATGTGATCCTCTATCGACTTGATATTGGGGAATGTATAGCGTATATCATTTTTCTGTGCCTCGCAAGGCTGATAGAGTACTCGGGAAAAATCGACATTCTTCATTTTCCAGCTACCCACATTGGGATTCTGTTCCAGCAGATCGGCCCGACCCACGATCTCATCAAAAGTAGAAAAACCAAGTTCGGCGAGATGTTCGCGAACCTCTTCGGCGATGAAGCGGAAAAAGTTGATAACGTTCTGTGACTTGCCAATGAAACGCTTTCGCAAAGTTTCGTCCTGCGTGGCGATGCCGGCGGGACAGGTATTTAAATGACATTTGCGCATCATGATGCATCCCATGGTGATGAGTGCCGAGGTGGCAAAACCAAACTCCTCGCCTCCCAGCAATCCAAGGATGACTACATCGCGGCCGGTTTTCAGCTGTCCGTCGACCTGCAGTTTTACCCTGCCGCGGAGGTTATTCATTACGAGGGTCTGTTGTGCTTCTGCAATACCCAATTCTATTGGCAGACCTGCATATTTTATGGAGCTGGCCGGTGAGGCGCCCGTGCCGCCCTCCGCGCCTGATATGGTAATCAAATCGGAGAAGGCTTTGGCGACGCCGGCAGCAATGGTGCCCACGCCATTTTCCGCCACCAGTTTTACCGAGACTTTTGCCCGCGGGTTAGTGACTTTGAGGTCGTATATCAGCTGGGCAAGATCTTCGATGGAATAGATATCGTGATGCGGCGGTGGTGAGATCAGCGTAATGCCCGGCGTGGAATGGCGCAGTCCGGCAATGATTTCGTTCACCTTGAATCCCGGCAGCTGTCCGCCCTCGCCCGGCTTGGCGCCCTGGGCAACCTTGATCTGCAGCTCATCAGCGTTAATCAGATAATTATTGGTGACGCCAAAGCGGCCCGATGCTACCTGCTTTATGGCGCTGCGCTTATTGGTATTGAAACGTGAGGCATCCTCCCCACCCTCGCCGGTATTGCTTCGTCCGCCTATAGTGTTCATGGCTACAGCGAGAGCTTCGTGCGCCTCCTGACTGATTGATCCGTATGACATGGCGCCCGTGACAAACCGTTTCATAATATTTTCGGCCGGCTCTACCTTGCTGATGTCGATAGGATTGCGCTTGTACTGCAAACATCCGCGGATAAAAGCAGGCTTTGCATTTTCGCTGTCGACCTTGCGGCTGAACTCTTTATACACCTTGTAATCGTTGGTACGGGACGCCCATTGGAGCAGGGCGATCGTCTCGGGATTCCATGCATGATACTCGCCGTATTTTCGATAATGGTAGGTGCCTGAGCTCTCGAAATCAGGAGAGTCAACGGATTTCTTTTTCCCAAAAGCCTCATTGTGAAACAGCAGTGATTCGCGGCAGATCTCATCGAACCCGATGCCGCCGAATTTTGATACGGTACCGGTAAAATATTTTTGGATGATCTCATCGCTCACCCCAAGGGCCTCAAATATCTGACAGCCCTGATAACTGCGGAGTGTGGAGATGCCCATTTTCGACATGACCTTGAGCAGACCCTTATCGATGGATTTTATATAGTTGTGTCGGGCTTCAGAATATGGGAGGTCGATATCGCCATTTTTTATCAGTTCATCGATAGCAGCGAAGGCAAGGTAGGGATTCACCGAGCTGGCGCCATAGCCGAAGAGCAACGCAAAATGAGCTACTTCACGAGCCTCTGCAGTTTCCACGATAATGCCTATCTGCATGCGCTTCTGCGTTTGTATCAGGTGGTGGTGAACGGCAGCCACACAGAGGAGCGATGGAATTGGTGCCAGCTTCTCAGACACTGCACGATCGGTGAGGATAATGAAATTCTTTTTATCGTCCACCGCCTTTTCGGCCTGCATCAGAAGGTTATCGAAAGCATTTTTAAAACCATCGGTCCCCTCCTCCACCGGAAACACCATCGGAATAATGCTGTGTGAGAAAACCTCGTGCTTGAGGTCCTTGATTTTTCCGAGATCGGTATTCGTGATGATGGGGTCCTCGAATTTTATCAGTTTGCAGTGGGCGGGCGATTCATCGAGAATATTCGAATGGAGCGACCCGATATAATTCGTGAGCGACATCACCAATCCCTCGCGGATGGAATCGATAGGCGGATTGGTGACCTGGGCGAATACCTGCCGGAAATAGTTGAAAAAGCGCTGTGGCTTATCGGAGAAGCAGGCCAGCGGGGTATCGTTGCCCATTGAGCTGGTGGGCTCTGCGCCGGTAACGGCCATCGGCTTAATGATCATCTCCATATCCTCTTTACTGTAGCCAAACACTTTGGACCAGATGGGAAACTGGTCGCCCAATGATGACATAACGCGCTGTTTGACTGCGATATCCTCCATCATCATACGATTTTCGCGCAGCCAGTTGCCATAGGGATTTCGTGAGCTGAGCTGTGCCTTGACCTCCTTGTCGGGGATGATAACTCCCAGCTGGGTATCAATCAATAGAATTTTCCCCGGACGAAGGCGGCCCTTTTCTCTCACCTCATCGGCACTGAACGTTTGCACGCCAACTTCGGAGCCCATCACAATCATATCATTTTTAAGAATAATATATCTCGATGGGCGCAGACCGTTGCGGTCGAGGGTGCCACCGATATAGCGGCCATCGGAGAACATCATCGCAGCCGGGCCGTCCCAGGGCTCCATGATGGTAGAGTGATATTCGTAGAACAGCTTGAGGCTCTCGGGGATTGGGTTTTTCTCGTTGAAGGATTCCGGAATCAACATGCAAAGGACGTGCGGGATGGACCTACCCGTCATGTGAAGGAATTCCAGGGTATTATCGAACGATGCCGAGTCCGATTTATCCGGCTCGATCACCGGAAAAAGCTTTTTGAGGTCGTCGCCGAAGATTTCGCTTTTCAGGAGTGATTCCCGGGCCTGCATATACATGCGGTTGCCTTTAATGGTATTGATTTCACCGTTGTGGGCCACCATGCGGAAAGGCTGGGCCAGATCCCATGTTGGAAAAGTGTTCGTGCTGAAGCGGGAGTGGACGAGAGCGCTGGCGCTGGTGAATTTCGGGTGGGTGAGGTCCTTATAATATTCGCGCAGCTGGCCCGAGGTGAGCATGCCCTTGTAAACGATGACCTTTGTGGAGAGGCTTGATACGTAGAATGTATGGCGATGTTTCAGTTTTGATTCGCGGATCTCCCTTTCGGCTTGCTTGCGTACGAGGTAGAGTTTTTGTTCCAGGGCTTCCTGTTCCAAATTTGATTTGATAAATACCTGAACAACATAGGGTTCTGCGAGTCGGGCAATCTCACCTGGCACGCGACTGTCGACATCCACATCGCGGTAGCAGATCAGTTCCAGTCCTTCAGATAAGATATAGCGAGTGACGACCTCCTGGCAAAGGGCAGCCTCCTCACGGTTTTGCGGAAGGAATATCAGTCCGGTGCCATACTGGCCTGCTGAGGGAACATTTACGTTCAGCACTTCGCGGATATACTCGTCGGGTATCTGGACCAGTATACCGGCGCCATCGCCGGTTTTATTATCGGCTCCGGTGGCACCGCGATGGTCCATATTTTCGAGTACCTGGAGGCCGCGTTCAATTATATCGTGCGACTTTTGGCCGCGTATGTTTGCAACAAATCCTATCCCACAGTTATCATGCTCATTGGCAGGGTCGTACAAACCCTGTGCTTTTGGTAGCGCCATAAATTTCTCCCTGTTTATCTCCAAAGAATCTAACCCGGCAATGATACATGAAATATTATGCATTATAAAATGCACATAAAGCCCGGTTTAGCGGGCTTTATGTGTATAATAATAAAATTTATGTATAATTATACGAATATTATCGTTTTCCGAAAAAGGTCACCCAAAGGTACGGCTCATCTTCCGGGTCGTTATAATTAATTCCGATCAGGCTGATTGACCAGGGGGAGCCGTCGCTGGATACAAACGATGCGGATGAGCTTGCAGATACTATGTGAGTTTGCACCTGTGTCCCTTCCACGCTGAACCGGGGAGAGTATTCATTGTACTGGTAGGTGGGATCATAAGGGACATCCGTAACTTTAATTGCTCTGGTTTTAATGTCCTTTCCACCGTTTGACTTAGATGTTTCATTCCCATTAAAACTAATGACCTTCAAACCATTAGCAGAAACTTCTCCGGCTATTGTTCCCTCATATGACACCTTGTCGCCATCTGCAGCAATAAACCAATAGGAGTAATCGGAGCTGAATTTTGTTCCCACCCATTTGAGCTCGATATTCACCGACGGATTATCAACCGGTTCATTGGCGATGTCGATGCCCGAAAAGCATACAGCAGTTTGGGAACCACAGTCCATATCGGCATTAAAGATCAGGTGAACATACCTGCACTTCTGCAGTTCACCCAAAATCCCGTCCTGAATAGTTGCCTCAGCCGTGGCTTTGCCCATTTCCTTTGCATTCGAGTTGTCGATAAGGGTAACTGTGACTGTGTATTCTCCCTTTTTTGAGAATTTATGCACGACGGTACTATCGTTCTGAAGGGTAACCTCCTTGCTGCCATCACCAAAATTCCATACATATTTGGCATTTTTCGGGGCGGTACCATCGGTATTGGCTGTGATTTCAACAT
This sequence comes from uncultured Bacteroidota bacterium, assembly GCA_903919065.1. GTDB lineage: Bacteria > Bacteroidota > Bacteroidia > Bacteroidales > UBA12481 > UBA12481. Next base: position 3,358 of record CAIXHD010000028.1, on the reverse strand, counting down.
CCTTACCTGGCTCAGCTGCAATTGGATTCGGGGAAATCCTTAATTTTGAATAATAGATATTGTACCATTTGAAATCAACGAACAAATTCCTAAGATTTCCAGCTTTATCGACAGCTCCCTCTTTCTTCGCATAAATATCGAACCCTATCACATTGAGCCCGGGCTTAAGGATGGTATAGCTACCGACATTATCCCAGGTATTGATCGTTTGCCCCTTCTCGTTCACCATTACGTGCCTGACCAACTTTTTACCGTTGACATTGAAATACATATATGCATCGGGCAACTCCACTTCGGTTCTCAGCGTATCGCTGTCGATGGAAAAGTTATCGGTCAGCTCCTTGTCCACCTTCCCCTTAACCATGATCGTATATTCCGGGAATTTATTGGCTCCAACTGTACCGACGGTAAAATTCAGCAGCTCGCCATATCGCTGGCCTATTTTGTCCCACTCGATAAGAGCAGTTTTGGCCGAATAAGTAATGAAAGGATAAGGATCGGAGGCTGCTTCTGCATTTGCCATTGCTACATAAGGCTGAAACTTATCATTTACATAATCTATCTCTTGCACGAGCCCCGGTTTATTAGGATCCGCAATTGAAAGCTTCCCCCCGCTGATTGAAGCAGCGTAGCAAACGAGTGCATGTCCGCCATAGATGGGTTTACCATTGGCCTTGTGACCTTTAATGCGGTAAATCCCGATTGCCTGTGGTTCCCCGGTCACCAGCATGGCTCCGGCTATGGTGTACATTTTTAATTTATCGGTCTCCGGATTCAGGTCGACATTCGCCCATAGAAAATCATTAAGTGCACCGCCGAAATCCAGATCCTCCTGAACAACAGAACTGAAGCGGTATCCCCGGGCATTATCCTTGTCGTAGCCCGCCAGGTTGCTGAATTTTTCGAAAAGACTTCCTTCAGCTGCTTTCATTTCATAATAATACCACATGGAAGTAAAAGTCTGCCCGGCACAATGCCCCCCGGGAGCAATGAATGAGCCCCGGTTAACGAATTCCCAGTCATCGGTGCCCGGCTTATATCCAGAGGAGATACTGGTCAAACCTTTTAGCATACTTTCTGCAAGTGAGGTGATAATTATATTGGCACCGGTATTAATCAGGCCCATGCCGCTTTTCAGGGTGGAAGCTTCGGCCCGCAGCATATTTCCCGACAGGAAGTGGCGGGTAGAGAGAGTTATGGAATTGGAAGTAACAGACTCCACCGGGATTCCCTCCAGTTTGCCAGTTGATTTATCGACCATGAAACCGATGGGGATGTGGCCTGCAGGAATGGCTACCGGCACTGTAATATTCATCAGTTTACCGGAATATCCGCCGTCACATTTAATAGTGATCATTGGAGAAATCGGGTTAAAATTGGTCCCGAATTCATGACTGATTATCTCGGAATAGGTAATGGTAAAAGTCTCGGATGAAGAATAAGCACTGTCAGGGACCACGACTTCGAGTCCGTCAACCGGGGTGCCCGGCATGGATACTGTTATTGTCCCTCCACCAGATCCTATGGTTTTGGTTGTTACATCGATAGGGGTGCCGGTTTTAATATTTTCGGGGACCTTATTGTAATTGAGGTAATCATTTTTGCAGGCGGATACCAGAGCAATTGCAAGGAGGAGCAGAAGTTTGGTGAAGGATATCTGGCGCATGGCAAAGAGGTTAGAAGGTTAGGAGCAAAGGAGTTTAGTGGCTATGATTTCACTAAATTAAGAAAAACCATTATCAGCCACGTTCCGGCCCTCGGAAATTTATTTGTCTTTCACGCACCTCACCGAGTAGTATCCTTCGGCAGTGACATCCCTGAACTGGATGGTTGTTTCGTTTCGCCGGTATTGTATGGCACGGGTTGGAGCTCCTACCGGGGCCATCAGAAAATAGGCAACTTTATATAGACTGTCGGGCTCGAATTCAGTGTATTCACCATAATGATGATAAGCGGCGAATCCCCCGAGGAGAATATTAAAATCCGATGTTCCGCCATAGGCCAGACTGGTACCGGCGGTTTCGCGGCCGACTTCCCGAATTAGTTCCATCCAGTCGTCGATGGTAGGTATATGGAATCCCCTTGGACAAAGATTGCGTGTTTCGGTTTCACCCGTGTAATCGGAAGCTATGGTTGCCGCATAATACAGGCGTCCGGTAACGGTGCAGATGGCAGGATTATCGTTGAAGCACCAGCTTGGGTAATAGTTTCCGAAGCCTGTCTGCCGCATGTCCCATTTAAGGTTCTCGCCCATCCACCATTGTTTTCCTATCTGAACGATACCGTAGACCTGGTTATCGCGTATGTCCTCGATCTGACTGGTAGGGTTGGTATTGGCGCTGACATTAATACTTGTGGACGCCACATCTTTCAGTCCGCCCTCGTCCATGATCTCCACTTTGACTGCATAGACGCCGGGCACTGAATATACGCGTTGCACGTTTTTCTCATAAGAATAGGGGGTATCCCAGGCACCATCGCCATCAAAATCCCAGCGTGCCTGCATTTCCGAAGGTACATTTTCGGGATCGGAGGAGCTCCATGCGCTGAGCTGAAAAACGCTCAGGATATTTCCAAACCTGATATTGCGGGTAATGCGCGCTGTAGGCTTTTTATTGGCCCGGGCAACGACCACTTCAAAGTATTTCTCATTGTACAGGTTATCCGGACCATACACACGCAGACTCATAAGATAAGCGCCGTTTGCCGGTCGCAGCCAGGTGAGTACCGGATCAGTGGAAAGCTCTGTCCAGGCACCGCGGGGCTTTCTCCAAGAGTAAATAAATGATGTTCCGGGCATACCGGTATAAGTGCTTCCGGAGGCATCCATGCGCACGGTATCGAGGTCCGACGGATATTCCGGTGTTACCTGCCAGGCTGGAACTATGAGTGTATCGAGCCTGTTTACATTGACTTCCCTGGTTACGCGGGCCCAGAGTTTTGAGGTATCGGTTACCAGAAGATTCACTTTGTATTTCCCATCAGTCGAAAACTTGTGTGTGGCAATGGGATTGCCCTTCTCCACGACCTCAAATTTCTGATCGTTATTGAAGTCCCAGGAATAGGTAAGCTGCGATGTTGTTTCCTGCGCATCGCGGGTAAGAGCTGCATTAAAAGTGAAAACTGTTCTAAAGTTGCCGCTGTCGGGGCTGAATTTAAAATCTGGAACAGGTGCTGAGAATCCCTGAATCACTTTGAGTTGAGCTGTGGCAATGAGCGCAATTCCATCAGCAGTCAGCGCCTCCACCTTTACATTAAGATCCCCCGGTGTGGCAAAACTCTTTCGTATCCAGGGTACCGCTGAGTATTTGGTATCCCAGGTTCCATCGGATTCCCAGTCCCAGCGAAAAACATAACC
>CAIXHD010000027.1 GCA_903919065.1 uncultured Bacteroidota bacterium | reverse complement strand
GGAGGATACCGTAAGACTCGACGCCAGCGGGAGCTACCTTATCGGAAAGCCCGGTGCTAAGTTGCTTTATTCCTGGGATCTGTTCAATGACAATATCTGGGAAGTTTTAAACAACGAAAATCCTTATTACCAAAAGGTTATTAAAAGGGAGGGGAAATTTGCCATACGGGCCAGAGTAACAGATGATGAGGGGCTGTATATGGATTTTATTGATTCCGTTGAATTGTTTGCCTTTAATTCCCCTCCGGTAACAAGGCTCATAGTGGGCAATCGGATCGGCAACACAGGATCAACCTACTACCTCCACATTCGCGCATCCACTGACCGCGACGATAGCTATATGGACCTAAAATCGCGCTGGGACACTAATAATGATGGCTTTTGGGAAGCAGAATATGACGGCTTATACGAGATCAACATCAAGTTTAATGCACCAGGCAGATACCCGGTAACAGCAATGATGACCGACCCGAAAAACAAATCGACCACGGATACCGACACCGTTTGGGTAGTGGCCGGAACCCATGAAACCGGGCTGCTTTCCGACCGGAGAGGAACTTTTCTCCCAATCTATTATGGAACAGTAAAAATTGGTAACCGATGGTGGATGCAGTCGAACCTGCGATATAACCCGACCGGTAAAAGTGATTGGACTGCGGATTATTACAATAACAATTCGGCTTTGGCTGAAAGATACGGAGCATTATATCCGCATGGTGCAACCAATTCCAAAAATCCGCAGGCTTGTCCGAAAGACTGGCACGTACCCACAAGAGCTGAATGGCAGCAATTGATGACAGACCTTGGTCCGGATGCAACGGTTGAAAGGCTGATGGAAGGAGGACGCAGTGAGTTTCACGTGGTTCTTTCCGGCCAGGAAGATTTTCATGCTGAATTTCCAGGCCAGGTCAGCAAATTTTCAGGACTGGGAAAATTTACAAACATCTGGACGTCCACGGATAACCTTACCGGTCAGGCCTGGATATGGTATATCGATCCGATCCGAAAAGAGAACAGGGAGGCGTTAGTCGGGAGGAATTACTGGTTCCCGATACGCTGCATCAAGGACGAATAACCGGCTGGATCAGTGATGAATGAAGAAGTGATCAGGCTTTTGTAACCTGATCCACGATCTCAAAGGTCTCATCGGAAGCAGCCGTCATGGCAGAAACAATTGAATCCGGCATTCCGGCGGCCATACCTGAGGTATTCAGAAGTGCGATGTACGTTTTTCCGTCCTCTTTTTCGTAAACCGATATGCGGCAAGGCATCATAATAGATACGATGCGTTCATTACTTCCCTCAAGCATTTTGCCCGAAAATTCAGGTTTGCAAATTTCCACCACCTGAACAGGCCGGACTTCTTTTCCTGATTTGGCCAGGGATTGCTGAAGATTATGGGTGGTTGGGTTTTGCCATCCCTTATCGGCAGCAACTTTGACTATCTTTTCAACGGTGATTCCAACATCAAAAGGACTCACCCTCTCAACTATAAATTGATTTGCGTTCATGGCTATTTTGGTTTTTTGGTTAGTCTAATTCTTTCGCAATAACAATGGCGGCAATGGTTCCATCAGCGACTGCCGTTGTAATCTGTCTGTATTTTTTACTGATAACATCGCCTACAGCAAAAATACCAGGAATACTCGTCCGCATATCTTCATCAGTTTTGATATACCCCCACTTATCGAGTTCCAGTTTATCTTTAAATAAGCCGATATTAGGTTTCATGCCGATAAAAACAAACACACCGTCGCTTACAATTTCTGCTTTTTCACCGGTTTTCAGATTCTCAATTTCCGTGATCATTTTATCGCCGTCACGTTTAAATCCGCGTGGTTCAGTTTCAAAAAGCACACTGATTTTTGGATTTGCAAACAGTTTTTCCTGGGCCTGTTTATTAGCGCTGAGTTTATCGAACTGGTGAACCATGGTTATCTTACTGGCAAACTTGCTGATAAAATCAGCTTCCTCAACAGCCGAATTTCCGCCACCAATAACAACAACCTCTTTTTCACCATAATATTTTGCATCGCAGGTAGCACAATAAGATATCCCGCGGCCTTTCAGCTCCTTCTCACCCGGCACTCCCATCAGGTTCGGTGAGGTTCCGGTTGCAATAATAATTTTCTTTGCACGAACTGTTTCGTACTCGTCAATCACGACCTCCTTATTCTCCAGGTCAACACGGGTAACATCGACGGCAACTTTGTAAGAAGTACCGCAAAGTTTGGTTTGTTCCGACATATTGTGTGATAGCAGGTAACCTGGCTGAGGATCGATAAACCCAGGATAATTGGATACCTCGTGGGTTGTGGAAACATGACCGCCCGGAAGTGCTATATCGATAAGGACAGTATTTATTTTCGACTGACAGAGGTACAATCCTGCTGTCAGGCCACCAGGACCGGCTCCAAGTATGAGTACATCAAAATCCGTCACCACCGGTTTAATTTTTCCGGTAATCTCATTCACATCATCAGTTGAAAGCATATTGTCAAGATGATGAATGATATCACTTCTCTTGATACCACCCGACAGCATTCCCGGAAGCTGAATGCCATTATCAAAGAAAAGCAGTGTTGGTGAGGATTTCACGCCCAGTTTTTCCGCCAAAGCCTTATTTTGCTGACGAAACATTTTTACAAATTTTATCTTGTGGCCATACAAACCAGCCAGGCCCTCGAATTTTGGAGCCAGCGCTTCGCATGGAGGACACTCTGTTGAGTAAAAATCCAGGACAACTTTGCCTCCGGCTAGTACTTCATTTTCGAATTCAGCAGTAGTAATTTCTTTCATTTGAGTTACCTCTTTCTTGTCTTTTATCTCTTGTCTTATGTCTCTTGTCTCTTGTCTTTCGTCTCGTGTCTCAGGTGTTGAGGTAGGCGGCGAAGCCAAGCTCGAGAAGTTCTTTAACGGGTCGGCAGTCCGTGGTACATACCTGGCCGGTGCGGTTTTTTGCAACGGATCCACAGCCGCCACCACATGCAAGTTGCAGACTGCATCCGGCGCATGCATCAATGGCTGTTACGTCGCGGTTTTCCCATTCGCTGATCCGTTCTTTGTTCCGGATAATATCCGGGTAAAAGGTACCTAGTGACTCATCTGCCTTGCCAACAGTTGCTGTACAGGGGAAAATATGACCCGTATAGTCGAATGCCCATTCAGTTTTACAGGCCGGACAGCCATCAAAAAGCGGATCGGGAAGATTGCCATTTTCGGCCAGGAATTTCGAAACCGAAAAAGCCGGTTTATAAAATTCAAGAATATATGGATGGTCCTGAATCATTTCAAATATCGACTCATACAGGCTGATTCTTGAAAACAGTTTATCCTGTGTGGCCTGGCAATGATGGAGTTCATAATTCCGGCCAAGCTGCGTTTTGAACAACGGGTTTATAGTCCATTTCCGGTCGATGGCGAATTTCGCCAAACCAGGAAGGTCATCAATATTTTCCTTGTCGGCGACCATCCGCAGATTAACGGGAATTTTGGCAGCCAGACAGGCATCTATCCCTTCTACAATCTTCTCAAAAGTAGGGCCGCCACCCTTGAGAAAACGCCGTTGATCGTGAACAGCCCGTGTCCCGTCAAGTGTCACCTGAATTTCCCGTATTCGGCCTTGTTTTAGAATGTCGACATACTCCTCCAGCCAGAAACCATTGGTTACCACGCAGACTTCCAGATTGGCCTCGTTCGATTTTTCGAGCAGGTATTCAATTAAGTCTCTTTGTTTGGGCGTGTTCAGAAGAGGTTCTCCGCCAAAAACCGTGATATACGTCTTCCGTCCGGCGAATTCAACAGCAATATAGCTGAAGAATGAATCAACAATTTCCTTGCTTAACGACTGTAAGGGATTGGCATATTCATCCTGATAGCAATAGGTACAGGCAAAATTGCAGCTGTAATTGGGCACAAAGAACAATTGTACTTCATCCTTTTCGCGGGCATCCAGAAAATCAAGATACTTCCGTCGATACAGCCGCTTTTCCTCTTCAGCAGGCATAATATATCCTTTTGCTACCAGATCATCGGTAAAGCCGGGATCAATCATCCGTCCACCGAGGTATTCAGTAAGCTGAATTCCCTCCTCCGGTGAAAGGATATCGGCATTTCCCGTGAGCAGGTTAACTATAAAATAGTTTTCCGATCCGGCGACCTTTGAAAAAATATTATGCTTCGAGAATTTCACGATCAATGGATGATAAGCGAAAATCAGTCATGGCAACCTGCCACAACTTTTGAGGTTTTTGCGCAGCACTGGGCTGGCTTTTTCTCTACCGCTTTTTGGGTTTTCTTTTTGATCAGAGTTTTCATAATCGTACTATATTAGTTATCAATTTCCCATTTTTTTACCTCCCCCTGCCCCTGAGACCTCCCCCTGCCCCCTCCTTAGAAAGGATGGGGTTGGTTCAGCTCTTTGGTTCAACCACTAATTCAAGCAGTTGTGCTTACCCCCTCCTTCTTAAGGAGGGGGCAGGGGGAGGTCAGCAACATCCGCACCCGGCAGCTCTTTTACCTGCAATGGTAAAACTAGCCACTTCGGCTTTCCCTTTTGCATAAGGTGCCGACTCCTCGATAATCTCTACAGATAAGAAACCGGCTATCCTCAGGTGATCCAGGTATTCCTGACGCGTAACTGCTCCTGCCCAGCATTCGGCAATAGCCACCGGATCGTTCTTGTACTCATTTGGTATAGGACTTGTTGCATAGATATCGCTTACCACAAACCGTCCGCCCTTTTTCAGTATTCGAAAAATCTCATTCCAGACAATCTGCTTATTTGACGCATGGTTGAGTGTACAATTGGATATAACCAGGTCCGCAGTTTTATCGGGCAATTCGAGTTTTTCCAATTCGCTTCTCACAAACAAAACATTTGCCACATCAAGCTTTTCCGCATTTTTCCTGGCTTTCTCCAGCATACCCTCAGCAATGTCCAGACCATAAACGAATCCACTCTCACCTACCCGCTCTGCCATCCGGAGAGCATCGGTACCACGACCACTGCCCAGATCCACACATACCTCACCAGGCAGGGGAACGGCATAATTAATTGCTCCTCCGCAGGATAGACAGCAATCTGATTCTGCCAGCTCGCTATATCGGGTGTTAATCTCTTTAATTTCCATGATCTTCTAAGTTACAAATAATTAGCAGGAACTACAAGGACGATTGACAAAAAACCAACCAAGAAAACCTCCTGATAATATTCCGGACAGCGGAGTACTCATAAAGGTCGATGCGCCAGTTGTGTCATGCGTAAAATGATAATAAAGGTAACCCAGAATTGCACCGATAATGGTAGCATTCGCCGATCTCCAGAACCAGTTCGAAACGATAAGATCCCTGAATGTCTTTGGCCGTGGCTCTACTTCGCAGGTGTTTTTCATTCTAATAGTATTTCAGAGGGCAAAGTTAAAAATCTATTCTGATAAATCGCTTTAGTATCACCTAAATCTTTTTACTATCACCAATTTTATTAATATTGCAGTCTATAATCCTGATTATGAGTAGAATTTTTCACGACAAATTAACGGCTGGGGAGCTGGAATCATTGTTTACCAGCGATGATGCGTGTCTGGAATTTCTATCCGGATTAAAATGGTCCGAAGGATTTACCTGTCGCAAATGCGGCAATCAAAATTCCTGTCCGGGCAAGGCGCCACATTCCCGCCGGTGCACAAAATGTAAATCCGAGGAATCGGCAACTACAGGAACCATTTTCCACAACTGCAAATTTCCGGTGAGCAAGGCATTCTATATTGCCTGGCATGTTTGCAAGGGAAAAGAAGATATTTCGACTTATGAATTTGCCCGAAGGCTGTCGCTCAGACAGATGACTTGCTGGAATTTTAAAACTCGCATTGTCCAGGCGCTGGAACAGATGCCAAACCTCAGTGATAACGAAGGGGCGGCAATCAAGAGGATGCTGGAAAAAGAAAGCTGACAACCGTTCAAATTGTCAGCTCATCTTTAACCTAAAACTACCAAACCTAAACCTAAAAAACCTAAACCAAACTTGAATAGAGCATTCCTTGTATCTGTCATCTAATGTTGATGCAAACATAATAGCTCAACATGAAGGGAAGATGAAGAAATTAACTTCTTAACAATTTGGTAACATCCGGTTAACTGCAGATTCATATTCAAGGCCTTTTTTTGCATCGGTTTAAAATACTAACCGCAAATAGAATTGACTATGAAATCGATTAAATCTACACTTCTCTTGCTGGCCCTCCTGACG
>CAIXHD010000026.1 GCA_903919065.1 uncultured Bacteroidota bacterium | reverse complement strand
TTTCCCGGACAGTAGAGATTTTAAATATAATAACACCAGAGTTTCCATTGTCAAAGATAATGAATCTTTAAAGTGAGTATAATTCAGAATTACATATTATTTATCAAACCGGCTTCCTTTGCCAGTTGAAGCACATTTGGTTTGACAGGATATTGCTGAAGTGAGCGCCCGGTGAGATGGTCCTGCAATCCACCGAAAATAAATCGGGCTTGTTTTGCATAGAGTTTTTCCACTTCATCAGGTTTGGCAGCAGGAATTCCTTCAAGCAGAGGGGTGTGCAAAGTCCCTTTGGCCGAAAGCAGACGGCGTTCATGTAAAGCTGAGAGGATCTGGATAATTACCCGTGCCTGACCAGCTTCAAAAGAATCACCAAGTTGAGCGCGCTCCATCAATTTTAGAAAAACTCCGGCGGCTGCAAAATCGGGCGGATTATTTGTGGTGTCCAACCTGGAAGCCAGTTCCCAGAATTTCTTATCCATCACAGGTGGAATGATTGTTTTTGACCGAATAACCGGAACACCTCTGGGTTTTGCATCACCAAGGAGAAATTCTACGGTTACATTTTTCCTGGCGCCATCAAGCTGAAGGAACAGAGATCCATCAGGTTCCATTGGTAATGATTGGCCATTTACAAGTACTTTAACGGGTTTACCGACGCCTGTAGCGCCAATGAATATCCGTGTTTGACCAAATGATGCGGGGATTTTCTGTACCAATCGGGTAATGCCGGGAGGAAGATGTGGCCATAGCCTAATACCTTTAGCGGTATATTCATATTCGAATAAAGCGCGTAGAAGTCCACCCGAAGCACCCCAGCAATCAAAAACCAGGTTATAAGGTTGCCGAAGGGTTCCTTTCCATGGGAGCAATCCCCATGAACGTAAAGGGGTCTCAGCACGGAAAGCCTCCATCATCGGCCGCATTGCAGCCCATGCAACGAAGGGGTGATCAAATTCGTCAGCCCGGAAACATGCCATATCCATCGTTCCCTGGTGAGCAGGCCAACCAGCGCCATTACACCAAAAACCATAGGTCATGTCACCTTCACCGGCATGATCGTCGTAGCCGGGATAATTAGGGATGATAAGACCATGAGGTGCAAGACTTCCGGGTTCCTGCGGACCTTTGACCTTATCCAGCATAAAACGGACAATCTGTTTATTGGATTTATCGTCGACAACCCGGAATGCACCTGCAAAATGGTTGGGTTGAGCTTCAAAATAGCCGTGTTTCTCAGCCCCAAAAATACCCCGACGCGTACCTGTAAGGTCCTCGCCACGGATAAAATAACCCTCCGGAGTCATCAGTCGTGGCAACGCAAGACGAACTCTTTCGGCAGTTGTACGATATTGTTTTGCATCAGCCGGAAGATTACATAAATCGCAAACTTCTGCCAGCCGCTCCAAACCTGCCACATAGTTAACCGAAAGTTCTGTGAGATAGCCCTGACCGATGGTCCCATCGCTATTCCTGGGGGCATACGATGGTGCTAAAAGATTGCTCCCTTTTCCGCCAATCAGCAGATTAATTTTCGGATCGCGACGCGTGTCCAGAAATGCCGCTACGCGCTTCAACTGACCCAACCGCTCAGTGGCAGCCGGCACATCATGACGGACAAGAAGACGGTCAGATTCCATAATCAAACCTGCCACGGTTGTCCCGATGAACCAGTCTTCATCGATCGCGCCATCCCCCTGATTAAACCAGACACCCTGTGAACTGATTTTCCCATCCAATTCCTGTCCGACGGCTCCACCGGGAAGGCGCGGATCACCAAAACCATTTTTGCTCCCTCCATTGAGATGATAAT
>CAIXHD010000025.1 GCA_903919065.1 uncultured Bacteroidota bacterium | reverse complement strand
GTGCGAAGTTTACAACCGGGAATCATCATCAATAACCGTGTTACGGTTGGTCGTTCAGGTATGGCCGGCATGACCGGCGAAGGTGAATTTTCGGGTGATTTCGGTACTCCCGAGCAGGAAATTCCTGCTACCGGCATTCCAGGCGCCGATTGGGAATCCTGCATGACCATGAATGATCATTGGGGGTATAACAAAAACGATAAAAACTTTAAAACAGCCTCGGAGATGTTACACATGCTCGCAGATATTGCGTCGAAAGGCGGTAATTATTTGCTTAACATAGGACCAACAGCTGATGGTGTTTTTCCTCAGGAGAGTATTGATCGTCTGAAGGAAATAGGCAACTGGATGAAAAAAAACGGAGAAGCAATTTATGGAACTCAGGCAAGCCCGTTTAAAAGCCTCGCCTGGGGAAGATGCACCCAGAAAAAAATGACCGGCAGCACCAGGTTATATCTGCATGTTTTCGATTGGCCGTCAAATCAGATGTTGGTGGTTCCGGGCCTTGGAAACAAAGCGATCCGTGCATACATGCTTGCTGACATTAATCAGGAAGAACTCCCGATTACCGCCGAACAAGGCGGAATTAACATACAACTTGCGGTCCAGGCACCAGACCTCATCAATTCTGTTATCGTTCTTGATATCGAGGGAGACCCTGCAGTTTATGATGCTCCCGGGATAAAATCCACTGCTTCGATCTTCATTGAAGAGACAGAGATTTCCATTACGAAAGGTGAATCCTTATCTGAAATCAGATATACTCTCGATGGAACTCAGCCTTCCGCTACGTCCACTTTATATTCCGCACCTGTGAAGGTGAAGGCTACTACAACGATAACAGCTGCCTGCTTCAAAGATGGAAAGGCGATGTCGGGCTCATCCATGTTAACTGTGAGTAAAGTTGCTCCTATTCCCGGACGCACACTGGCTGAGGTTAAACCGGGATTACTTTTCAATCTCTACCGTGGCGATTGGGATAAGGTGCCTGATTTTAATGGTCTCACGCCAAATCTGTCGGGTATTGCATCGGACTTTGCGCTCGCAAATAATGCTACTGAAGATAAATTTTCTATTGATTATCAGGGATTTCTGAAGATTCCTTCTGATGGGATCTACACTTTAAGCCTTTCGTCGGATGATGGAAGCCTGCTATTTATTGGGGAAAAACTTGCCATTGATAATAATGGCCTCCACGGATCTGCAGTAAAAAGTGCAGACCTTGCATTGGGCAAAGGCCTGCACTCAATCAGGATTTCATTTTTCGAGAAAAGCGGAGGCAATAGCCTGGAATTACTTTGGAACACAGCCGGTGACAAACCAGAACCGGTTCCTGCTTCGGCATTTTTCTATTACCGGTAATTGTTACACGGATAATTATCCGTCTCTACCGGGTGAATTTCATTTGATATAACTTTTTACTCTCCACTTTTGTGCGGGTAACGTAATCTGTGTGATAGACATTGTTTAAATACATATCTGTCTGATCGCAATAATACTTGCTTGCAGGAATTCCTGAGGTACCGGTTGGAATGACTGATAAAGACAAATCCCAATCTGATGCATCGAAAATGTGGCGTTCCGATGCTCCGTTATTTACTCCCGAGTTCTTGTTCAGCGGATTTGAATAAGGAGAAACGGTATGAAAGCTCCCCCCCACCGAATATGGCCCGCGGTTCAGGTGAAGGGCCTTATCCAGCAATTTAACGCTGGACATCGGATGAGCAAGAGTAAAAAGATGTTCATTGCCCCATTTCCATTCGGCAGGGTTTGATCCGTGTTTTGCTGAAATCTCCTTTATTGCCTGCTGAAAAGAGGATCCAATAATATCTCCCAACGACTCGCTTACCTGCTTCGTGGTTATGTCGTCGGTCCATTCATTAACAGGTGATACCAGAATATTTTCCATGAAATTCTCGAAAAATATTTTTTCGCCGGTAAATTCCGCAACCATTGCTGAATCCATTTGATCCTTCACCAGGTTAAGGCCTATGAAGAAATACCATTTTTCAAATATCAATCCTTCAGGACGCTCTTTTTGCATACCATAATCCCATTTCCTCATCATTTCGTATACTGACTTTTCCGACTCGGACAACCCATTTTTCGCAGACAGCCGGTTAAGGAAATACCGGGTGAATTTTTCAGACATTTTTGATTTCTGATCGCCTTGCATCTTTTTAAAATCATCAATAGAAAGCTTTTCCTTCTCATTCAGCATTTCAATAATCCGATCCTGGCGATACGGCAGAATGTACCAATCACTTATGTAATAAGGATAATCTGCCGG
>CAIXHD010000024.1 GCA_903919065.1 uncultured Bacteroidota bacterium | reverse complement strand
GGTCAAGTGTGGCAATCTGAAAATTGGCCACACCGCCGGGTTGGTAATCTCCCAGATGATCATACAGCCAATGCTTTAATGTGACCAGACCCGCCTCATTGCTCACATCAATGGAATAAACATCCTCCACCCGGTTGCTCATGCCCCGGTAATAATTATCATAACCATTCATCCACCGGGTTGCGTTTATTACGCTCGTGCCATAATCAGTCCAGTTTGGGCAGCCAATCGCTCTTATCATATCCCAGCTTTCGAAGTAGGAAACCCCGGTATCGGCATTGCCTGAATTCATCATGTTCCAGGTGAAAAATACCGGCAGCCGGTTCTCTTCATAATAGGCATCCTTATTTCTCAGTGCATTTATTTCATAAGTAAACCCAACACTTATGGAAGCAGCCTGGTTGCAACTATATCCATATTGGGTGAATATCGGAGGAAAATGTTTTGTGCGGGAATTATCAACCTTATACGGAAGCCCTGCTGACTTCAATGAAACAGGCATAGTAAGCTTCGGCAAACGGGCCAGCCTTACACTGTCGTAATCCTGCCCAAAAGCCAGGCAGCCTGTGAGAACACCCAGCAAAACAATCAGGTATCTTTTGTACAAAACGCCCATCATCGAATCAATATTTTTTCAGTGCGTTTTCCGTTTGTTGAGCTGCCTTCGATAATGCGATTGCCTGTTCCGAAGAGCCTGAATTCAACGTTCCAATCCTCCGGCCATGCCGGGAAGGTGGTGATTTTATCGCCTTCATATTGCAGTATCATGCGCTGGAGAGCTGTCATGGCAACAGTTCCGTGATCCTGGTCAGGGCTCCAGTCGTAGTTCGGGCCCCAGAATGCAGAAAAACGACATTCCGTGTCGCTGTTTGAAAACTTATCGAGAACCAGTGACGATGCTTCATTGGCTAATCCAAGGTATGCTGCCTGAATGGAGCTGTGCTGCCATCCGATATTTGATCGATTTTTGCGGGTCGCGAAGGTGTTGATTCCTAAGTCAATATCTGGTTTTCCAACTCCATAGAGACGGAAAGGGAAAACAGCATATAGCCCGGGATTTTCAATATTCGCTTCCTGTGCCGATAGAGTTGCAGGGGCTATTACCTTATCTCCGGAGATCGTCCTTAAAGGAATATCCGGTACTGATGCCAGCAGATTTTCCCATTGCTTGCGGTGCTCCGGACTTATTTCAACGCCATTAAATTCAAGCATCTTGGCAGTGATAAACCGTAATCCTGCCACATCAGGTGTTGGGTTGACGACGGTTTGGAAAGTTTCCAGTGACTGAGCGGGTGTAAACAGGATTTTTCCCTCAATATCCCTCATCCAGTGCTTGTCGAAAAACTCCAGAACCTCTGTGACGAATGGTAAAAGAGTATCCCTGGCAAAGGTTTTGGATTTTGTAAAATCGTAATAATCCAGCATCATGAGGGATAATTCCAGACCACTGGTCCAATAGTATCGGATATAGGTGTTTTCGGTCAGACCATCGGGCATGCCATCTCTTTTGGAACCGTAATTAACATTTGTCCAGGTACCCCAGAAATTCATGGTTTCCGGAAAAAATGCACCCGTATGCTTGTAGTATTTTTTTGTGGCAAACTGCCTGAGCGGCAAGGCCTTCATGTACATATCGAAGAGTGGCTTCATCATTTCAAAATCACCTGACTCCAGCATCGACCAATAGGGCAGACGGGTGTTCTGAAACCAGAAAGGTCCTCCCCATAGACGGAAATCGGCATCAAACCCATTATAAGCTTTTCTGTTATAGGTGTCGACGGTAAAGATCGATCCGTTAAATTTTATTGGCGATCCACCTCTTCCTCCGCAGGCGTTGATGTATCTCTGCAAGATATAGCCGCGGGTTATCGTAGCAGCGTTTTCATTGGCTTTTTGGTCTGCCGATGAAACAAAAATATAGCTCCGCTTCCAGAAATCAGCCCACCAGTCATGATGCGCCTTTATTCGTGCATCAGCCGGAATGGATTTTATTTTTTCAATCCCATAATTCAATTGATTTACCCAGATGCTTTCAGTAATAGCTATAGAAGTCAGAGGATAAATGGAGATCGTACAGGCGCCAATTTTGCCATCGCTCGATAATGACAGATTTGTTAATGGTTTCAGCTCCTTGCTTTCTACACAGGCTCCAAAGGTCCGATAGAAAAGCGGATCATTTGCGTGGTCGGCAAATTCATCCAGGGCTTGAAGTTTCATGTTGGCGGTCCAAACCGACCGGTCGTTGCGGTGATACCAGGTGATCCTGTTGCCCGCAGGGGAAAGAAAATGATCAGGCTCCTGAATGATAGGGTTACCATTGGTTTCTTCAATTCCATAGGCGCTGATAAGCTCATTTTTATTGGTCATGGCCCGGCGTTCGGTTCTCCAGGGGAGTAACTCTACCTTGACTTTTACCGGCTTTTTTGAGGCAACCTGGATTTCGGCTAACGGATGATTGGCATCTGCTCTCAATGTTATGATTACTTCCTCAGCAGGTTTCCCTGCATGAATTACAATCTCGCCATCGTTAAGGTTAAGCTCCTGTCGGAAAGGTTTTCCTGTGATAAATGGATTAGAATCCAGACTGATCCTTATTTTTCCAAGTTTCAGAAGCTGTCCGTTTTCGCTCCATGCATCGGTTTTCGACAGATATAAATACAGGTCTCCATTCCCCTCAACCCATACATTCATTCCGATATCACCATTTCCAAGTGGCATTGAGCCCAGAGAATTTACACTTGGAGTGTTCCATACCACATTATAGGCTGCCGTCTTGGTCAGAATGTTGTTTTCCTGAGCGTTGACAGGGATTAATGCACCTAATGCAAACCACAAAATCAAAATAAACCGACCAGCAGGTGTTTTCATATTCATTATAAATGCTCCGGTTGAAACCGAAGGCTATTAATATTAGATTCTCATCATTTCATCCACCGGTTGAAACCGGCGGCTATTAATTAGCGATCTCGTCGTCACATCTCCTCTCGCCTGATAGCTTTTGCGGCATCTACCATCGCCATAAATCCTTCAACCGGGATATATCCTGCTATGGAATTTCCTGACCCGAGGCCAAATCCTCCGGCACTTTTACGGTAGCGAGCTCCTTTTTCCTTCACCATTTTAAAAATATCATCGTAAGAGTTCAGGCAAAGATCATTTACATCGATACCGCCCATAAGGCCAATACGACTGGAATACAGCCTGATCCATTCATCGAAGGCAGCAATCTGGTCTTCATTTGAATGTTTGGCATTAATTCCTGCTTTTATCAGGTCGTCCATCACGGAAAAAATATTTCCGCAACTGTGCAGCAGGAATTTCTTATCTGCCCCGTGAACGATATTGATAACCCTTTGATATTGAGGAATAAGATGTTGCCTGATCACATCCGGTTCAAAAAAGGTGGAAGTCTTAAATCCTATATCATCACCCATCCGGAAGAAGACAAAAATATCAGAATATCTGCGCACCATCTCCGTCCAGAGAGTAGCAAAAAGATCGCCAACCCTTCGGTAAAGATCTGCAAAAAGATCAGGATCGAGATATTGCATAACTGCCAGGTTTTCAAATCCGACCAGATCTTCGCTTGTCTCAAAAATGCCATAACCGCAACCGCCCCAGACTTTCATGCCAGGAGGTAATATTTTCCTGATAGCCTCCAGATGAGGAGTATACGTTTTCCAAAAGAGTTCAGGAAATTCATCGAAAGGATAGCGATCGAAATCAGCCCTGGTTTGAATGGGGCCTGCCATGCCACCGTTTATAGCGCCATGTCCGGGAAGAATTTCACAAATCGCCGCTTCATAAGCAAAGGAATCATAGGTCATGTCCATCCAGAACTTGCTTATGGTGCGGTAATATTCTTCATAATCGGCATCGCTGTTGCCCTGCAGATGAAGTTCCCGGTTGATAACCTTGGTGATGAAAGGGGGATCAATTGCATGTTCATACAATGGTAACCGTGCCGGCCGGCGATTATTCAAAACATCGAGAACATTCCGGTAGTCGGGAGTGAAAATTTCGGACGCCATAATCAGAGGGTTGTTCCGGTTAATAAAGCCAGTAATTCTTTTTTTACCCGGCGATAATCGCTTATATCCTTGTCATATTTATCAAAAGCCTGAAAAAGCTTGTCGATCAGTTGGCTGGCAATTTCCGGTTTTTGTTTCTTCAGTAGATAAAGTAGCTCATAATCCTCCATTCCAATACGATGAGCCTCAAAACGCTGACTCGATATCGGACCATTTTTCCCGGGATAGATAATGTGGGAATCACCGGCTGGGAGGTAATTGTTTGGTCCACCGTGCATTCTGACAAGTTCTTCATAAGGTTTGCCGCTGTGCATATTCAGACCCCAGTGAAGGAATCCCTGCAGGTTGTATTTTGCACATGCCCAACCAACATATACCTGACGCAAACGCTCCTGGTCAACCAATCGGTTAATCCAGGGACCGCCCGGTACGAGGCAGGTATAAACCCAAACCTGGTCACCAGCTGCCTGTCTATCGACGAAAAAAGAAGCATTTTTTTGATATTCCTGAACCTGAGGACACCAGCAGTCCACAATACCTGCCAGACTGACTGTCATCGTGGCTTCCAGAACTTTCAGGTCGGGTTTCATGGATTTCAGAAAAGCCACAGTCGACTTATACCGGTCAACATACTCATCTGTAGGTTCATCAAATATACCCTGGTACCATTTGGCTTCCCATCCATTCTTCTTCATTAGGGAGATGATGGGTTCGGCCATTGAGCGGATAATAGCACGCCCTTCATCGGATACGGCAGGGATTTCCTTTTTATCTGAGGTTGGCACAGCCACGAGAAATGCATCCGACTCCCAGTTGCGCCGGCTGGCAAAAGGTGCCCCCTGAATTGTAGTCAATCCCTCTGAGAGAAATGTGCTTATGTACCTGGCGAGTCGCTGCTCATAAAATTCGGCCACGCTGCCATCCGGATTGAATCTGAAAAAATCACTCCAGATAAACCAAAAAGTGTTTTGCCGGCCGCTAACCATGATTTGAGCATATTTCCGAAGCATTCCCCAAAAAGGCTCCGACCACATTTCAACCTGATGGTCTTTGCAGATATTCCCAAGATTCAGCCAGTTAACATAATTAAGATGCGCCTGATTAACGGGTGGTATCTCTACGGGGTAAACATTTACCGTGAATTCCAATTTCTTAACCAGAGCTTTTGAGCTGAGGTGAATGGTGAAAATATGCCTTCCTGTGGGAAAGTCAGGTCCGATAGGTATTTCCATGCGCAGGGCCTGCGTTGCCCTTCCGGGGATATAACCTGTTTGTACGGGATCCAGCGCTTCGTAAATCCTGAATGGAGCCTTTCGGATGACATATGGATTCGATTGGCCTGTAAATCGCTCTGTCCGGCTATCGAGACCCGTATTCTCAGCAACCGGAACATCAATCATGAAGTACCAGTTGGAATAGAATTTATCCAGAATGCCTTTGGATGTTACTGCAAATCGGATAGCCTCACCGGGGACCATGTCGTTAAGAAGGATATCAACCCCGGCAATGCTACCGAGACTGACATCAACGGTATAAGAGGTTACCGGTTTTTCGATTTTTGAATCGGGATATAACGGTGCCAGCTCATCAAACATCGATACCTTAAAACCCTCCGGATCTTTTGATGGAGTGAATCCCATCAGGACAAGCAGGAAAAGTCCTGCCGCTAATTTTATCACTCTCATGCTTATTTTATTAGGTTGATTATTTCCCTTGCGATAAAAAATCCTGCAAACACCAATATCAGTCCCAGTATATTGGTAGCGAGCATATTGATTGCAGCGTGACGTATTGCATTTACTCTGATGAGGTTCATGGTATCAAGCGCCAAAGAGGAAAAAGTAGTAAATCCACCAAGGAGGCCAATAAAGGCAAACGCACGGTAATTAGGTGAAATTTTACTGCCTTCGGAGATTCCCCAAAGAAGCCCGATAATAAAGGAACCAACCAGGTTAACAATCAGGGTACCCAAGGGGAAAGTGCCCGAATAAACTTTATAGGTATAACCGGCCAGAGCATATCTGGCCAGGGTTCCCAAAGCACCTCCGGTCAGGAGTAAAACTATTTTCATAATCTATTTATCATTTATCAGCGGAAAACACCTTTTCGCCGCCAATCCATGTCTCCACCACTTTTGCTTTCGGAACTTTTAGAGCTTCGACTTTCATAATATCTGTATCCAGAACAACGAAATCTGCCATTTTGCCTGGTTCAATACTGCCGCGCTCATTTTCTTCGAAGCATGACCTGGCTGCCCATATGGTCATTGCTTTCAATGCTTCCTCACGTGATAGTGCATTTTCCATCATCCAGCCACCTTCCGGGTAGCCCGATTGATCCATCCTGGCAAATCCGGCGAAAAAGCCAAAAAGGGGATTGATTTTCTCAATGGGGAAATCGGAACCATTGGGTATCCATCCGTTCTGTTCCATCAGTTGTTTATAGGCATAGGCACCCTTGATGCGCACGGGGCCAACCCGGTCAACCGCCCAGTACATATCGGATGTTGCATGGGTTGTTTGCACCGAAGGAATGATATTAAATTCTCCAAATAGATGGAAATCATTCGGGCTCACAATCTGAGCATGCTCAATTCTCCAGCGCCTGTCGTTTTTTGCCTTCAGAATCCCCTTATAAATATTCAACATCAATCGGTTGGCGCTGTCACCAATGCAATGAGTTTCCACCTGATATCCGGCATCGTAACATTTCTGGCAGATGTCTGTCAGATAAGTGGTTGAGTTAACCTGAAGCCCTGATTTTTCAGGCGCATCAGCATATGGTTCCAGCATCAGGGCCCCCCGGGAGCCTAAGGCCCCGTCGGCATAAAGTTTCACCGACCTGACATTCAGCCGTTCCGTTTTATAGATCCCCTTTGAAAGAAACTCTTTAAAGTTTTCCTCAGTTGCCGATAGCATGGCGAATATCCGCATCTTCAGTTGCCCCTCTTTTTGCAACTTATCCATGAGTTTTACCGTAGCTGTGCCCAGACCGGCATCTGCCACACTGGTTAAGCCCACGGCAAAGCAGTTTTTTTGTGCCTGGAGCAGGGCAGCCGATTCTTCAGCTTCAGCTATTTCAGGTATCAGCCTCGTCACCAGATTCATTGCATTGTCAACCAGCACGCCGGTAATCCGGTTTCCTTCCTTTATGATTTCCCCTCCTTTAACTTTTGTACTTTCGTCAATTCCAGCCAATTTCAATGCTGCACCATTGACCATGGCTGCATGGCCATCAATCCGGATAAGATAAACAGGCTGATCAGGAAAAAGCTTGTCGAGCTCAGCCCTGTCAGGGAATTTCTTAACCGGCCAGTCATTCTGGTCCCAGCCACGGCCTTGAGCCCAGACAGATGGGCTGATTTTTTGATTTTCCACCAGACGATTGCATACTTCTTCAAAACTTGCCGTTCCCACAAGGTCAGCCTTCCTCAGGTTTCCTGCGTATCCGGCAAAATGGCAATGTGCATCATATAATCCCGGATATACCGCCTTGCCAGCCAAATCATATACTTTATCGGAATGGTAACCGTCTTCTATTTCCTTGTTAGTTCCAACGGCAAGAAATTTTCCATCCCTCACTGCAAAACTCTCTGCAATGCGGAAATTGCTGTCAACGGAATAGACTATCGAGTTTTTAACAATAAAATCGGCACTTTCCGGCTTTTGGCAGGATGGTAATGCCACAGATGCCAATAGAAGAGCCATAACAGACAGGATTTTCATTTTTGGGAATACTTGTAGTTGTTAACAAAAATAGAAAAATCGGGCAATGCATCATTTTTTCTTTGAAGATGCGTTAATTTTATATTATTAAGCCAAAATATATCTATGAACACTGTAAAATCGCGATTCTCATATAAATGGATCAGTTTACTCCCGCTTTCTGTTTTTCTGGTCCTGATAATCGGCGGTTGTAATTATATTCTTCCCAACAAACCTCCGTATGTGAGGAAAGTCAATCCTGCTGACAGCGCGGTTTTTACGATTGGCGAAGTTGTTAATTTTAAGGTGGATGCCTATGATGTGGATGGTAAAATTATTCAGGTGGTATTTAAGGCACCCAACACCACAGGTTACAGCGATACAGTGGCTCCGTATGAATTCTTATGGCCTACCGCTACTTTGGTAAGTGGTGATTATCACGTCGAGATCAAGGCAATTGATGATCAGGGTGAACCCTATATCATTCAGGCACCGGTAAGGGTAGTGGATATTTTAACTACCAGTGCCGGCAGGGATACCACTTTTACGGATTCCCGCACCAGTTACGTATTGCAGGCAGTTTTGCAGCCTTTCAGCACGGGTACCTGGTCGATTTTGTCCGGTACCGGAGGTGCGATTTCAGATATTCATAATAAAAATGCTACACTGACAGGACTTCCATGCCAGGCATATACTCTCAGATGGTCGATCAATAATGGGGCTGTCCAGGTATCCAGTGATGTTATTATCCGGTTTAATTATCAACCATCAAAAGCAAATGCCGGGACCGATCAGTGGATCTTCAATGGAACAACTACGGCAATACTCAATGCCGAAACGCCCAAAGATGGAAATGGCCTTTGGGAAATACTATCGGGTGGCTCCGGGGTATTCAGTAATTCCTCAAGTCCCACAACTTCCTTTACCGGACAGCTATGCATTGACTATAAACTGATATGGCGGGTTTCCACCCCTTGTGCTTCCACTGCTGATACTGTTGATATAAAGTTTAAACCGTATCTCACACCTGCCAATGCCGGACCCGACCAAAGCTTTACCGACGGACGGAAAACAACTACCCTTGCTGCTAATCCTACCGGCCTGGGCACCGGCCTTTGGACAGTTACCTCCGGATCAGGAGGTGTTTTTGGAAATACTTCTGATCCCAAAAGTGGATTCATCGGGCAGCCTTGTGAAACTTATATTTTGAGATGGACCATTTCTACTTTATGCGAAAGTTCGTCAGACGAAATGACTCTATCGTTCAATGATCTGCCATCCACACCTAATGCTGGTCCCGACTTGTATATTACCGATGGAACCATTTTTGCTCAATTAAACGCAACTCCGCCTGTAAATGGAACCGGACTTTGGACGATCTTATCCGGGGGTGGAGGAAGCTTGTCGGACCCAAGTAAGCCCAATACAATGTTTTACGGGCAACAATGTCATACATACACTTTGCGTTGGACAGTATCCACTCCCTGCATCTCTGCTTTTGATGAGGTAAATGTGGTTTTGAATCAGGTAGAGATTAAGGCAGATGCCGGTCAGGACAGGAGAATCTCAGATGGCCAGCTATCCGTTAACCTGCAAGGGAATAGTCCGGGTACCAACACTACCGGATCCTGGTCAATTATTTCTGGAACAAATGGATTTATTGAGAATTCAGCTAATCCCGGATCACTGTTTACGGGAATCAATGGACAGATTTATACCCTGAAATGGACCTTGTCCGGGGCTTGCCTGGAGAATTCCGACATGGTGGTTATTTCATTTATTTCCGGCGTTGTTCTTGAAGATTCAAGGGATCGCAAAACCTATCGGGCTATTAAACTTGGCGACCAGTACTGGATGTCGGAGAACCTTAATTTTTCCATGCAGGGAAGTAATGCTTATGATTACAGTGCAAATTCCGCATCGATTTATGGCAGGTTGTATGACTGGAATACTGCTCAATCAGCTTGTCCCGCCGGATGGCATCTCCCTTCCGATAATGAATGGCGTCAACTGGAGGTGTTCCTGGGTATGGATGCAAATACATCCTTGATGGAATGGTATCGGGGTGGGGCAGAAGGAGGAATGTTGAAAGAACAGGGAAATCAATACTGGACAGCTCCAAATGCCGGTGCAACTAATATTTCAGGATTTACTGCAAGGCCGGGAGGTTACCGGGCACCAGGGGGGCAGTTTGGAGGTATTAATACGCATGCCGGGTTCTGGTCATCCACAGGTAATACTGAAGGCAAGGCAATTTACAGGGCATTGCATACTGATAAATCGCAGGCTGGACGGGATTGGTATGACAAAGGCTACGGATTTTCAATCCGATGCGTTAAAAATTAACTTTGTCAACATAAAATTGATTTAGCGGCGTTATATCACCGAACCCGGAATTTTTATCCAATGAACCCATCATAAGCTAAGCTCGCAAAATGCAATGAAACTTATCTGATGGCTCCATGAGTACAAGCCAATTTGATTTGAAAAAAGCAATTATTTACGAATGAACCTTAGATATTTATTTTTTGCCGGCTCTGTTTTGCTTCTGCTCTTTTTTTCCTGCAGGAAAGATCCGATCATCAACCCCAATGCTAAACTGGAGTTTTCTTCAGATACTGTTCTGTTTGATACCATATTTACCACCATCGGTTCCACAACGAAAAATTTCAGGGTTTATAACAAGAATAATCAACCCTTAACCATTGATAAGATTCAGCTTGCCGGTAGTAACGGGTCGACTTTCCGGCTCAATATTAACGGCCACCAGGTTAATGCGATGGATAAAGTCGAGATTCCTGCAAATGATAGTATTTACATTTTCGTTGCCGTGACTCTTAATCCCGGTAATGTGAATAATCCATTGGTGGTGCAGGATTCAGTTGTTTTTCTGACCAACGGTAACACCCAGGATGTTAAAGTAATCGCCTTTGGTCAGGATGTTCACCTGATAAACGGAGAGATCCTGAAAACTCAGAAATGGGTTAATGATAAGCCTTACCTGGTTTATAACTCTATGCTGGTTGATAAAGGGCAAACCCTGACTATAGATCCGGGTAGCCGAATTTATTTCCATAAGAGGTCGAGTCTTTTGGTGCTTGGAACATTGCTTGTTAATGGCACTCTCGAGGAGCCGGTTAGCTTTCTTGGCGATCGCCTGGAACACCTGTATGACGAATTTCCGGGTCAATGGGGAGGATGGAAGGAAAATGAAGATGGATCAGTGTATTTGTATGGGGGCCTGCACTTTGCCAACGGCAGCAAGGATAACGTTATTAAGTATGCGATCATAAAAAATGCCATGAAAGGTATTCAGGTGGATACACTGGCAAGCCTTAGCAAGCCAACACTGACCATTTCCGATACACACATTGAGAATATGTCAGTGGCAGGAATCTATGCACAAAGTTCCACCATAGTTGCCAGTAACTGCGTCATTGCCAACTGCGGATCCTGGTGTGTGGCTCTTACGCTGGGCGGATCATACGAATTCTATCATTGTACATTATCGAATAATTTCGGTGTCGGGAACCGGACCGAGCCGACCCTGATGCTGAATAATTTCTTTATTTACAATGGGACTGCTTATGTGTATAATCTGTATAACGCATTATTCGCCAATTGTATAATTACAGGAAGCAGGCAGATAGAAATCGAATTCATCAATACGCTTAATAAAGTTCCGGTACCCGGACAGTTTAATTACGTTTTTGATCATTGCCTTGTGACCGTTGATACCATGAATACCAGTGATGCCACGAAATGGATTAATGTGGTTAAAAACGTTAATCCCCGGTTCGACTCACTAACCTATACACATAGGGATTACAGTCTGGATACCCTATCTCCGGCGCAAAATCAGGGAAATCTCTTCTTTGCCAAATTTTTCCCGCTGGATATAAAAGGCAACAACAGGCTGTCGGATACCGGGCCGGATATCGGGGCGTTTGAGAGAATGGAGAAGTAAGAGTTCAAAGACGAGATTCGACGACCAATTTTGAATTTTGAAGTTCCAAAATCAGGGGACTCTCAGAAAAGTGTTATCCCATTGAAAAACTGGACACCATCCCATATTACGAATTTTAGGTAATGAATTTTAACCCACTTGATTTTGTGATTTCAACATTCAAAACTGGCCTTGGGGTCTCAATCACCAAAAAATGAAATACATAAGCTTCCTTGTTCTAGCGTCTCTCCTCCTGGCGGCTTCCTGCGAAAAGCAGCAGCCATCAGCAGCGACTGATCCCAATCCTTCTTTTCGGGTGATGTTTTATAATACAGAGAATCTTTTTGATGCCGTTGATGATCCTGCCATCAATGATGAGGAGTTTCTGCCCGGGAGCCAGAAAAAATGGACAGAAATCCGATATGAGGAGAAGCTGGATCATGTAGCTAAAGTGATCCGTGATCTTGGGAAGGATACCCTGCCAATACTGGTGGGATTGTGCGAAGTGGAAAACCGGAAAACAGTTGATGACCTGATAGGTAAAACATCTTTGAAAGGAACTGATTACAAAGTAGTTCATAAAGAATCACCGGATTCCCGGGGGATCGATGTTGCACTTCTGTACCGGTCGAGATATTTTCAACTCCTGGATTCACATTTTATTAAAATCGAATATCCCGCCGACCCGGAATTCAAAACCCGTGATATCCTGTATGCCCGTGGAATTCTCGTGAGCAAGGACACTTTGCATGTTTTTGTAAATCACTGGCCTTCCCGATCATCCGGTGAGATTCGGACCAGGCCATTGAGGGTTTTTGTTGCTGAACAGGTAAAACAAAGGGTCGACTCCATTTTGCAGAGGAATCCGACAGCCCAAATAGTGATCACGGGAGACTTTAATGATGAACCGATGGATTTGAGCGTGATATCGGGTCTGAAAGCCTTGCTGACGTATAATAATCCGGAGAGGTCGGGATTATATGATCTGACTAATCAATTAAAAAATGGCACCCCCGGTGGCTCCTATAAGTATAAAGGAACCTGGAGTACGCTTGATCATATGGTGGTTTCCGGCTCCCTCCTCGATACTACGCGCCAACTCTATTCCAGACCTTCGGATCTGCATGTTTTTCATGAGGATTATCTGCTGGAAGCGGATAAGGAGAATCTTGGCAATCGTCCTTTACGAACCTATATGGGTTCCTATTATCAGGGTGGTTATTCCGATCATCTTCCGGTATACCTGGACATCCGGTATAGAAAGTAAAAGAGTTACTTACTTATTACGGTTTTTAATTACGTCACCGGATTTGGCAACGCTATAGCCAAAGGTTCCGATACGTTTGCCCATAACACAATAGCTTCCGTGTACGTAAGCAATGAGCCCCGAGTCGAGGATGTTGAGTTTTCCGGTATCAGCATTAATGAGTTTGTCGTTCACCTGAACATTAACTACCTCGGCCATAAACATGTGATGTGTGCCAAGCTCCCTGATGTCGAATACTTTGCACTCAATATTTACTGGTGATTCCATGACTATCGGTGCCTTGATCATTTTTGACGGTCCCGGGGTGAAGTTTGTTTCCTTGAACTTGTTGAAATCCTTTCCGGATCTGACACCGCACCAATCAACCTTCTTGGTCATTTCAATGGTAGTCAGATTGATGACAAATTCGCCGGTACGCTTGATAATAGGGTAGGAGTGACGTTCCGGCCTGACAGAAATGTAGCACATGGGCGGACTGGTGCAGATGGTTCCGGTCCATGAAATGGTCACCAGGTTGTACTCACTTTCAACATCTCCGCAACTTACGAGTACTGCCGGAAGCGGATAGATCATGGTGCCTGGCTTAAAATCAGTCTTCATGGTTTTCAGTTTCAATAGGTTTAGGAAGTTCATTTCCTGGTACCGGTTTCAAATCCAGGTTTATTCCAGTCTGCAGCATTAATGCCCAGGCTTCTTCTCTGTCATTATGTATTTCCCCATCGAGAATGGCATCCCTGATGGCATTTTTTATATCACCTACGGCGCGGCAAGGTGGGATTCCAAAAACTTCCATGATTTCTTCACCGCTGATGGGAGGTTGCCAGTTCCTCATGCGGTCCTTCTCTTCGATTTCAGTCAGTTTTTGACGAACAAGCTGGAAATTTCTTAAATAACGTTCCACTTTATCCTTGATACCTGAAGTTATGTCAGCTTCGCATAACGTCATCAGGTCATCTATGTCATCACCGGCTTCGAACAATAACCTTCTTACGGCTGAGTCTGAAACGATTTCCTGGGAGAGTACAATCGGACGCATATGCAGATTGACCAACTTCTCCACGAATTTCATTTTCTCATTCATTGGAAGTTTCATCCTCCTGAATATCTCGGGTACCATTCTTGCGCCATAATGATTATGCCCGTGAAAGGTCCACCCTGATTCAGGATCGAAACGCTTGGTCAGCGGTTTGGCAATATCATGCAGCAGAGTTGCCCACCTTAGCCACAAGTCGTCTGTATTTGGGGCAATATTATCCAGTACGCGGATGGTATGCAGAAAGTTATCCTTATGCCTGATGGATCTTCTTTCTTCCACTCCTTTGAGTTTATACAGCTCAGGGAAAACAATTTCAAGCAACCCGGTATCATCCAGAAGCCTGAATCCAATTGATGGTTTTGATGATAATATGATTTTGTTCAGTTCGTCGGAGATCCTTTCGGTGGAAACTATTTCCATCCGGGCCCTGTTTCTCGTGATCGAATCAAGGGTAAGGGGTTCAATATGGAACCTTAACTGTGCAGCAAATCTTATGGCCCTCATCATACGCAATGGATCGTCGGAAAACGTTATGTCAGGATCCAGTGGAGTTCGAATGATGCTATTCTCCATGTCCTTTAATCCATCGAATGGGTCTATCAGTTCGCCATAATTGCCTTCATTTAAGCTGATAGCTAATGCATTAATGGTAAAATCCCTGCGTTGCTGGTCGTCTTCAAGAGTGCCGGTTTCCACTTCTGGCTTTCTGGATTCACGAACATAAGATTCTTTGCGGGCTCCTACAAATTCGATATCCAGATCCTTATAACGGATCATGGCTGTACCGAAATTCTTGAAGACCTGAACTTTTGTACTACCTAATTTTTTACCAACAGTGCTGGCAAGATCCATCGCGTTTCCGACCGCCATGATGTCAATATCCTTGGAGGTCCTGTGCAGGATAATGTCTCTGACATATCCGCCAATTACATAGGCATCAATGCCTTCGGCAGCTGCAGCCTCCGAAACAATTTTAAAGACCGGGTGATTGAGCTCTTTGAGCAGTGAAAATGACATATCTTTCATTATAGCTGACAAAATTACCAATTTTTAGGTGTCGGCGAAAAAGGCATAAATATTGATATATGTAGTTATATAAATAGATGCATTAGATTAAATATTTTGCATAGGTTTAAACAAAAGGAAATAGAATTTGTATAATAATTTAGAAAAGAAGAGGGGTAAAAAATGGCACTTGAACATTTGACGTTAGAAACATTTAAACAGAAAGTTTTTGATTTCGAAAAAAACACGGAATGGAAGTTCGAAGGAACCCGTCCGGCAGTAGTGGATTTTTATGCAGATTGGTGCGGACCATGTAAAATGGTTGCTCCGGTTCTGGAAGATCTGGCAGTGGATTACGAAGGGAAAATTGATATTTTCAAAGTAGACACTGAGGCAGAACGTGAGTTAGCAAGCATGTTTGCCATACAGAGTATACCCTCAATTCTTTTTATTCCAATGGAAGGCCAGCCATCAATGGCAAAAGGCGCAATGCCAAAGGAATCTTTTAAGCAGGCTTTTTCAGAAGTTTTAAAAGTTGATATAGAGTAAATTTGTGATTTTGGTTTGTTTGGTTTGGGTTTAGCCGGCTGGATTTATTTCCGGCCGGCTTTTTTTTCATATTTTTGTACTGTCCTCTAAGGGGGTGCCTGAAAATTACGGGCTGAGATCATACCCTTAGAACCTGATCCGGATAATGCCGGCGAAGGGAGAATGGCCACGAGGACTTCAGGCCTGGCTATAATTGTTAAATACGATGATTAAAAGGATTTTGCTTTTTGCAGTATCCTGCTTCGTGTCTCTGGCTGCGTTCGCGCAGTTAACGATTACCGGGACAATTTCAAACGAACAGGATCAGCCCCTGGGAGGGGCAAGTGTTGTGGCAGATCATACCCTCCTGGGTGCGATTACCAATGATGACGGGACCTTCAGGCTTAAAAACCTGCCTCCGGGCCAATACACACTTTTTGTAACCTTTATGGGTTATCAGAAAGTGGAATACCAACTCGATCTGAAAGCACCGGCGACTATCCGGATCAAAATGAAACCTGCAGAAATCCTGGCCGACGAGGTCACCATTCATGGTAGCCGCGCTGGTTTGAAGGATCCCGTCAGCTTTACAAATTTGAGTAAGGCTGATCTTCGGGCGGAAAATCAGATACGCGATATTCCATTCCTTCTGATCAATACACCCTCAGTGGTTGCAACTTCTGATGGAGGTACCGGTGTTGGATATTCAGCCCTAAGGATCAGGGGAACGGATCCTTCGCGCATAAATGTTACAATCGATGGAGTACCTTTCAACGATCCGGAATCGCATGAAGTCTATTGGGTGGACATTCCCGATATAGCTTCATCAACCGAAAATATTCAGATTCAGCGTGGTGTCGGTTCATCAACACAGGGAGCGGCTGCATTCGGTGCCAATATCAATTTTCAGACTTTAGCGCTTAATCCAAAACCTAATGCCGAAATTAATACCTCTGCCGGCTCCTTCAATACCTGGAAAACGAGTCTTAGTGCAGGTACAGGTTTGATCAGCGACCACTTCAGCATGGATGTCCGACTGTCGAAAATCCACTCCGACGGATTCATCGATCGTGCTTATACAAATCTTGCATCAGCTTATATATCAGCAGGATACTTTTCGGGGAAAAATATTTTCAAGGCAACATTCTTTACCGGAAAGGAAAGAACCTATCAGGCCTGGGGTGGTGTTCCCTCTGAGTTGCTGCAAACGCAACGGACTTTTAATCCCTATACCTATAAGGATGAGGTAGATGATTATCTGCAAAATAATGCTCGGCTTCATTGGTCAGGACAAATACGCCCGAAACTGGATTTTTCTGTGGCGCTGCATTATACCGGTGGCTCAGGATATTACGAACAATATCGAGTAGGGGAAGCCCTTGCCGATTATCTGATCAATCCTGTAATTATTGGAGCGGACACCATTACCGAGAGCACTTTAGTCAGACGGAAATGGCTCAATAATAGATTTTATGGCGGTGTTTATTCAGTTAACTATCACAGCAAAGGAATCGCCGTAACAGCCGGTGGAGGGTTAAATCAATACACAGGCGACCACTACGGCCGTGTGATCTGGTCGGAATTTGCTTCGAATGCCGGTCCTGATTATGAATATTATCTTAACCGGGGAATTAAAAACGATGCAAATCAATTTGTTAAGGTCAACTATCAACTCGCCCGCAAGTTGGGATTGTATGCTGATATGCAATATCGTTTTGTCAATTACCGCATTTCGGGTATCGACGATGACCTGAGCACCATCACTCAAAACCACAATTACCATTTTTTGAATCCTAAATTCGGACTCACCTATAACATCTCTGATATTCAGAAAGCCTTTCTCAGCTACTCAATAGCGCACCGTGAACCTACCCGGAGCAATTTTATAGATGCTCCGAACCATCAAAATGTCAGGCCGGAAATTCTCCGCGACCTGGAGGCAGGCTATCAGATCGATCAACGCCCTGTTTCTGCCAATTTTACACTGTATTGGATGGATTACACTGATCAGCTTATTCTTACAGGGCAGATAAATGATGTTGGAGCTCCGATTATGGTGAATATTCCTTCAAGTTTTCGAGCAGGGCTGGAATCTGCTGTTCGAATCAATCCGATAAAATCAATTCAGCTTGAAATGAACCTAACGCTTAGCCGGAACAAAATCAGGAACTTCACCGAATATGTGGATGACTGGGATACCGGCATTCAGAAGGTTGCTGATTTAGGCAGGACAGATCTGGCTTTTTCCCCGGAAATTATAACCGGAGGCAGATTGACCTGGCTGATATTGGATGATCTGCGCTTTATGCTTGACAGTCGTTATGTGGGACGGCAATATATCGACAATACCTC
This sequence comes from uncultured Bacteroidota bacterium, assembly GCA_903919065.1. GTDB lineage: Bacteria > Bacteroidota > Bacteroidia > Bacteroidales > UBA12481 > UBA12481. Next base: position 3,153 of record CAIXHD010000024.1, on the reverse strand, counting down.
TGATCTGAATCGTTCGCTGGACCCTTACTGGATTAACAACATCTCCTTTTCGTGGACCATAAAACCGCCGAAAATACAAGAGCTTATGCTTTTTGTTCAGGTGAATAACCTGTTGAACCACCAGTACGAAACGAACGGCTGGGTTTATAGCTATTATTATGAAGGGCAGCGCAATAAGATGGACGGTTATTTCCCTCAGGCTGGAATCAACTTCATGGGCGGACTCCGGGTGAGGTTATAACCATCGAGCCAGGGTAATTACGGGAATGGAGTAAGGGATGTAGCGGATAAACCGGTCATTCGGGTATTTCTGCATCTGAAACCCGACCTGTGCACTGATATTAATGGTCCATTTATTGCCGAAAAGTAAAGCAAACCCGGCTTCGCCGCCAAGACCAATGAGGTAATATTTATTCAGAATGTTATAGCCTGGCGAGAATACAGGGGCGATGAAAAAGCCACGGTGTCCTTCTTCACTGTTTTTTAGCGATAAATGAAACGGTGCGGCAATTTCAAATCCGATGGTAGCTGAGACTGTCGGATAGTTCTCGGGTCGTACCTCTACATCCCAGATTGTATGAACCCTCAGGGCCCAATGTCGATCCATGGCATATTCAAAGGTGAATGGAAGGATATTGATATCCCAGGCATATTGATTAAATTCATTAAACAGGATTGGTTTAAAGCCCGGTTGTATGCCGATGGAAAATTGCACCGGCTTGATCACTGGTTTCGTATTCTCCTGAGCCCCAACCGACAAAGTGGCCAGAAGCAATCCGGCTGAAATCAACAATGCTTTATATTTCATAGACTTATAATTTTATTCATAGTTCGATCCACCTCCCCCTCGATCCACCTCACCCCCCATCCCCAATAGCCTTCAACCTAAGAGCTTTCTTGCCGAAGGGAGGAATTTAGAGATTCGAGGACCAGTTTTGAATGCTGAAATTACAAAGTCAAATTTCGTGGTAAGCGACGAGATCCCGTTTTTCAACGGGATGACACTTCTCCGAGGTTAATTTGATCCTGATAATTCAAAATTCAACATTGGCCTTCGAATCTCGACTATTTCAATTTCAACTTCATTTTCCTAATAACTTCCGTGCCTCCGGAACCATCACACTTGCCCACGCCCGATATCCCGCAGCCGTAAGGTGCACAGCATCATCCGCCATCAGTCCGTCAACTATTGCTCCTGTGGAATTGATAAATATCTTATTCAGATTATGGTAGAAAACATTCTTTCCGTTGCTGTAACTGTGAATGATCTCATGTACCTGCTTATATTTCTGCCGGTTAGGATCTTTGCTTTCAGCTCCGGCTGGCAGTGGACCGAACAGTATAATCTTAACAGCCGGGACCTTTTTTTGCAGAGCCTTGATAATTAATTGGATGCCGTCAGCAATCTCTTTTGCACTGTTATCCTGAAAATTATTTACCCCGATTTCAAGAGCGACAACCTTTGGCTTTATTTTGTCGAAACCGCCATTCTGAATGCGCCACAGAACATTCTGGGTACGGTCGCCCGAGATGCCGAAATTAGCTGCATTAAGTGGCTTAAAAAGTGAATCCCATAGTTCGGGAACTGGTGACCACACGGCCCTTCCTTCGCCTCCCCAGCCCTGTGTGACAGAGTTGCCCAGTAAAACAAAATCAATATTTCGATCGGTCCCGATTTTATTTATTTCGTCGAACTCTGAAAACCAGTCCTTCCCTTCACCCCATCCGGCTGAAGCTCCGCGGCACTCAGCCCCGGGAGCTGCCAGGATAGCCGTATTCAGATAGCCTGAACTATGCATTTTATCTCGCTGAAACAAAGCGCGGTAAATCTGCTCAACCATTTCAGCCGCACCGAGGGAATTGGGATGCACATCATCCGGAAATGCCCATTTATAGGATAATAGTGGTGTGTAAAGGTCAATGTAAGAGCACTTTGTGTCTTTGCATATGTCCTTGATTATAGGAATTATCCGGTCCCTGACAATTGAATCCCTGATACCCCATTTATCGGGCACAAAAACCGGCACGGGCAAAGCCAGCAACACCCGTGGTTTCGAATCCAAAGCCTGAAATACCCCAACCATTTCTTTATAATCCTTCTCAAAATCATCGGCAAACTGCCAATTCTGAGGCTTCGAATCATTGGTACCCAGCTTAATGATAATAATGTCAGGTTTAAATTCCAGAACTTCCTGATATTGAGGCTGGTTCCAATAGGGCTTATCGCCCTTGCGAAGCAAGGTAGCTCCGGAAACCCCGAAATTCCTGACATCATATCTTGGCCCAAGCCATGCCTGCAACTGGGCAGGGTAGGAGAGCTTGTCCCGATTGGCAATGCCTGATCCATAAGTAATGGAATTCCCGACACAGGCAATTTTTACCACCTGCTGTGCCTGAAGAACAGCTATCCCAACCAGGCAAATAATGAATATCGATACAATTCTCTTTCTCATTCCATTTCTCCCAGAATCTTCTCAACCTCTTTCTCAGCGGTGTGGAGCTTCTTTTTACATATCCTCACTAATTCATTTACCCTTTTAAGCTTGTTTCCCAGATCATCAACATCGAGATCCTGGTTTTCGATTTTCTTAAGGATACCTTCAATCTCCTCAATCGCCTGCTTATATGTTACTGTTTTTTCTTCCATAGTCTTGTTTTTTAGTCTTCAGTTCTCAGTTTTCAGTCTTCAGTCCCGAAACCCGAAACCCGATACCCGATACCCGATACCTCCTAATACCCATAAACCTTTCCGGTCATCTTCTCCGAGACCACCTTGATGATCGCTACGTTCCGGATTGATGGTTCTGAAAATTCATAAATCTCGCCGGAAAACTTGATCATAAACATCTGCATGATACGATACTTCTCGTTATAATCTTCGATAAACTCCGCTTTCCCAAAAACGTTGATGCTTTTGAATTTCATGCCCCAGGAGCAGCCAACTTCCTTGTGACGGTGAAAAACTTCGTTGCCCGTATTGATATTGATACACACGGCCGGGTTGTTTTTCAAAACCTCAAGCTTATGCCCCTCTGGTGCAGCATGCAAATACATCACACCCGGTTCGTAGGCAAAATTCATCGGCAGTACATAAGGATTATTGTCCTCTGCCATTCCCAGATAGCAAACCTGTGCTTCATTGATGATTTTCTC
>CAIXHD010000023.1 GCA_903919065.1 uncultured Bacteroidota bacterium | reverse complement strand
CTGCTCCATTCTCTGACGGCTGACCCATGTAGCGGTTAATGGGTCCATTTCATGGCGGTTAACCCCTTTTATAATGATCGGCTTGCCATTGATCAGCAGTTGGGCATTTTTAATTTCCACTTTTCTGAAACCGACGGTTTGGGGAATGGCTTCAATGAGTTTACCCTTTGCATCAGATAAAGTTGTTACGAGAGTATAGAGATTTGGTGTTTCGGCAGTCCACTTGGCCGGATTGACCACCTGGATGGAAACCTTGCGGATATTTTCCTCATCCTTCGCTTCCAGCGACTGGACCGGGTTGCCATTATTCAGCAATTCGAATTTCAGGGTATAACCTTTGGTTTTGCCCGCTAGATCATAGGATATAGTTAAGGAGCCGTTTTTGTATTCAGCATCCAGACCGGGTATGATCTCCAGGTCGCGGATGTGCTGAGGATTGCGTGCATACATATATACGTCGCGTGAAACTCCGGTTACCCTCCACATATCCTGACATTCCAGATAGTTGCCATCGCACCACCTCATGGATTGAAAAGCGATGAGGTTCTGGCCGGGTTTGATGAATTTGGTCAGGTTGAACTCCGCCGGAAGCTTACTGTCTTCGCTGTATCCGACAAATTTTCCATTAACCCACAACCAGAGGTTTGAACGAACGGCCCCGAACTGAATAAAAACCTCCTGACCCTTCCATGAATCCGGAATGGTGATGGTTCTGCGATAGGAGCCTACCGGGTTAAATTCAGTTGGAACTTTTGGCGGTGCTGGTTTTATCAGGTTGCTGAATTCATATCCGGTGTTTGTATAGATGGCATCTCCATATCCATTAACTTCCCAGATGCCAGGTATTTCGAAAAGTTTCCAGGAGGAATCATCATAGGTCAGATTGAAGAATTCTTTGGGTTTATCTGCAGGCTTTTCTACCCAGTTGAACTTCCAGCTGCCATTAAGCGACATAAACCGGCTTGAGTGATCTTTTACGCCCATCGCGGCCAGATCGGGACTCTCAAATGCAAAATAGGTGGAATGCATCGGCTCCCTATTGATAGAATTGACTTTTTCATCTTGCCAGATCGTTTCAAGATCCTGAGCCTGAATGCCATTAGACATCAAAAGGGCGAAAAGGAGAAATTTGATTTTGTTGGCCGCTTTCATTTTGCTTCGGTTTATTGTTTCACAGTGCCAAGTTATGACAGTTCTCCTAAATAATTGTTAATTCTCCTGAAAGGCTAATCTTTTTGGCACCTTCTGTGTTTTGTTCAGTAAATAATTAAACAAAAGAAAAATCATGATTATGAAGAAGAACGCACTATTATTTTTGGCAGCTATACTAATACTGGGAGCTCAAGGTTTTGCACAGGATTACAGTGTATTGGCTGAGAAATCGGTACTTCGCTGGACGGGTAAAAAAGTTACAAAATCGCATCAGGGAGTTATCAAGCTTAAAGAGGGAAATTTCACGATAAAGAAAAACAAATTTATCAGCGGTGAGTTTGTCATTGATATGAATTCCATGGTAGAGGGTGATGGTACTGATCCTAATAAGGGTGCTATGCTGATGAAGCATCTGAAATCAGATGATTTTTTCAGTTCGGAAAAATTTCCGACTGCCACACTGAAGATCACTGGCAGTACTGCTTTTGTAAAAGATCTGGCAACCGTAACTGCGGATCTTACCATTAAAGGGGCTACCCATCCGGTTACCTTCGAGGTTAAAAGGATTGGTGATGCTTATCAGACTACCGTTACTTTCGACCGTTCCTTGTATGATGTAAAATACGGATCTGGAAAATTCTTTGAGAACCTTGGAGATAAGGCAATTGACGATATGATTCCGCTCGATGTAACTCTCGTGGCCGTGAAAAAATAATTCGATGAACCGATATCAATAACCCCCGGTTTCAACCGGGGGATTGGATGATAACAAAAGAGGCCTCCTGATCCAGGAAGCCTCTTTTGTTATTGATAGTTCAGCAATCAGTTCACCGAAATGGTTTTGGTGACTTTTCCGCCTTTTACGCTATCGTAGGTAATGATAATGTTGCCATTGCCTTTAACCAGATATTGCAACGTGCGGGTGGTTTTACCCGGATGTCCGTTGCGGATCATCAGCCGTTTCATTTGCTTCTGATCGATCAGTTCAGTAATAGGATTCAGGTAATCAAAAGATTCCTTATTGCTTATCCAGCTGGCGGAAATGATATCCTGCTTACCATCGAAAGTGATCAGATCGGGCCGAACAACATTGTTCGTAGCTGCTTTAGCCGTGATAGTCGGAGCTACTTTTTTATTGGTAAAATCGATCCATACTCTGTAAACATTGTCGCCGATCTTTTTGACTGTGGTTTCGCCAATTTCCATTTTAGGCATTTCATCAGCCTGGTAAAGAGTGAAGGCCATGTTACGGTGACAAAGTTCTTCGTTCATAAAACGAGGTGGAATCCGGCCAACGAATTTCTTCCATTCTCCGCCCATTTCAACCTTGCCGTATACAGGATGATCAAACTCTTTCCAATCCACATATTGATCTCCAAATTCAAGTTTATCATCAAAGAAGCTGCCTGATTTTCTTCCTGAAATCGGACTGTTTGGATCTTCTCTTTCCTTCAGAAGGTCAGGGCTGGAGAAATATTGTGAACTATTCCAGAGTTCGTTGGAGAAGGACATGATTCCGAGGCCGTCATTGGTCCAGTCGATAAACCCACCATGTACGGTATAAAGCCCGCTCCAGATCACCATATACTTGTAAAATGGAAGTATACGCTGGCCGTTATTGCCAATTTCATCATAAGCCCTGACATCAGATCCTGAGTATTCTCCAAGTGACTCAGCACCCGGTCCGCGAAGAATCATCCCGCCTGAGTTATGATAAGCCTGAACACCGGCGATATTCGGATGAGCCATCAGAAATTCGTTTTCAGCTTTTGCTTCAGGCAACTGGAATGGGAAATCCATTGCACCGCCCTGAACGTAATTCGGCTGCCAGTCAATGGCCCAGTTACGGTTAGGATCGTAGCCTCCTTTATCATCTTCGTTTACACGTCCGTCGCTGTCATTATCAATACCTTCTTCACCTAAAAGGATATAGTCGCCTTTTTCTCCGAAAGCAACAGGTTCCAGATTACGCTTGTCGGTAGCGCTGATCCTGTAATTTCCCTGGCCGGGAACATATTTCCTGATTTGTTCAATGATGCCGTTACCATTCATATCGTCTGGTCCGTCTTCATCAATTAAACCGTCGTTATCGTCATCAACGGGTAAATGTCCGGCACGGGCGTTACCGCCATCAGTTTCCATGAACCACTGGCGACCATCAGGGTTTACGCAGGGTGCAATGTAGAATACACGTTCATTCACCAGGCGGGTAACATCTTCTATCCTGCCATAATTTTCCATCAGGTACCAGATAGTATACAAGCAAACCTCGCCGCCCTGGATTTCGTTTCCATGAATATTTGCATCCACATACATCCCTGCTTTCGACATTTCAGGACCTGTTTCCGGGTTGTTGATAGTCATGATCATAATATCACGGCCTTCATAGCTTTTACCCATACTCTGTAATTTCAGGAACTTTGGGAAAGCCTTTTCCAGACGGGACATATCGGCATACAATTCATTAACATCGTGCCAGCGGTTAAAATCGAGCTTAACCTTGAACTGAGGATCGGAGAAATATTTCTGTGCGATAACATTCACCGGCTGAAAAGCCAGCATCACGACCACCAGGCAAAGGCCAACGCTTAAAAATCTTTTTGTTTTCATAGTGATGGTCCTCCTTATTTTAATGTGATTTTAGCCAGATCGGTGCCGCTCTTCTGTGAGACCACCTTGAGGTCGATCTGGTCGCCGGTTTTTCCTTTGATCAGCCATTCAAATTTCTGCCGTTTTCCTGAACCATCAAGGGCCTGGAAGAAGTTTGTTTTACTATTACCGCCGATAATCTGTTCCGGTTTTACTCCCAGCTGAACCATGGTTGGTTTTACTGATCGTGCCTGAACACCCTGACGAAGGGCAGTGGGCAGAAAACCTTCGTTCGAAACTTCAGCTTTAATCCTGAACAGGCCACCGCCTTCATTGATTACCTCTGTCTTGGCCACTTTAATCTCGGCATAGAGGGTCGACAGGTAAAGTGCGAATTTGGCATGACTTACACCCAGTTCTGCGATTTTTTCAGCAGGAGGATTGGAGATTTCGGTTGGAGTAAATCCGCCAACTTCAACGTCTCCGAACTCCGGATGTTTAACTGTTTGCCATTTTACAAAGCCATTGATTTTGGCCGCGGTAAGGTATTTATAGTAGCTGGCATCGATCCCTGCTGCCTGTGATCCTGCATCCTGCTGTGCACCGGCACCAGGCATGGCTGCACCGCCTCCGGCTGATCTGCCGCCGCCGCCGCCACCCATCGTGAAGGCTCCGCCTCCGGTGGTAGGTGTATCTGTAGCGCCAGGCCTTTGTGCACCGCCTCTGGCACCTCGTCTGGTGGTGTCAGCCGGCAGAACCAATCCCCAGCCCGGGGTAGCGAAAGATGGCAGTCCAAGTTGGTAATAAGTATACTGAAAGAATGCACCTTCAGGATTCCTTAGTACCGGTTGGGTTTTAATGCCGGTTAGTTCCTTGTATTTTTCGCTGGCCTTGTTAAAATACTCAAGGTCGGAAGTGTTAATGGTTGTTGCTGCTGTTTGTGCAGGGCGCTGGCTGCGGCCGGAAGTTTCCGCTGCAGCTGGCCCTGACATGCCCCGGGTAAAATCACCCATATTAAAGCGACCACGGCCACCACGGCCACCTTCAGAAACCATTCCAACGCGGGAGGCTTCTGAAATGGCTGCCTGAGCGAATTGTATCAGGTCGAGCGGACGATCAGTAGATAACGCTCCGCGTGAGGTTGGAGGAACGATCAGGTTATCACTTTCGCCGAAGGTCATAACCATCGCTACATTTTTATGAGCCAACATCCATTCAACAAGCGAGCGGGTCTCAATTTCGCTGACCATATACCGGCCTGCATTTTCCTTGAAGTAAGGATAAGCATGCATGAAATTCCGGTTTATATCGGTACCGCCGGCAGGATCTTCATTGATGAAGCCATCCTTGTCGTTATCCAGTCCTTCAGGGTAAATGGAATATTCACCGCGTTCACCTTTGGCAGGGTCTGCTTTTTTCATTAACATGGGTTCATCCGCATCAATCCGGTATAATCCGTTGGCATCTTTAACCCTCATCACGGTAATCTGCCCGTCATTGTTCAGATCGTCCGGTCCATCTTCATCTAAACGGCCGTCGTTATCAGCATCGAGTGCTGAAGAATTTGTTTTTCTGCCGGTTTTCAGTGCGGTAAACATGGTTTCAGCACCATCAGGGTTGAGCCTGGGCATGATATAGAAAACATGATTGTCAAGACTTGCCTTTACCGCTTCATCAGTAGCATAGCCAGCGATAAGGTAACGGGCAATTTCAATAGAAAGGCTGCTGCCGATCAGATGGTCGCCTTCGAAGTTGGCGGCAATCAGCAGTCCCGGACGTTCCGCAACGGGCATCTGGCCTGCTTTGGCAAGAGTCAGCACCCAGATTTCTCGTCCACCGGCAGTTTTGCCGATCGACTCAACCTTTGCGAAGTCCTTGTTTGAATCGGCGAAAGCTTTGACAGCTTTGGTCAATTCATCATAATTAAGGTAAGTTCCGGCGGTTTGGGTAAAGCCGGCATTCATCTGACAGAATAGACCGGTCAGCACCAATAATGTGCTGAAGATCAATTTCCTGCGGTACATAGGAATGTTTCGGAAAATCACGATGGCCTCCTTTTTATAGGTTAGAGTTGCCAACTTTTCTTTTCTTAAGTTGGCAACTCTAAACGTAAGGAAAAAATTGATTTAAGGGATTTAACCCTGTCCAATTAACATCTTTTAACTTAACGCAGATGGTGTTAATCTACTGAAGCTATTGACTGTCGCGGATCGCTTTAAACATGGCTTCCACATTTTCAACCGGCACATTCCCCTGGATGTTGTGGACAGTATTAAAGACAAATCCTCCGTCTACATTAAAAATATCGATTCTTTCCCTGACTTCGCGGTAAACTTCGTCCGGCGTGCCATACGGTAAGGTGTTTTGCGTGTCAACTCCGCCACCCCAGAATACGATGTCTTTACCAAAGTCTCTTTTTAAATTCCGGGCATCCATGCCGGCTGCTGAAACCTGAACGGGATTGAGAATATCGAAGCCTGATTCAATAAAATCGGGGATCAGATCCCTGACTGCACCACAGGAATGAATAAATGTTTTCCAGTTGGTTTTCTCGTGAATGCGCTTATTAACCTTGATATAGAAAGGCTTCCACAGATCGCGATAGGTATCGCAGCCAATAAAGGTCCCGGTCTGCGTTCCGAAATCGGTACCGCTAACCATGGCAACCTGAACGCTGTCACCCATTATTGATGCCAGGGTATCAATATTCTGAAGGGCTATTTCGCACTGCTTTTCAAAGATGGAATACACATAATCGCGTCGCATCAGCGGCGACATGTACCATTCCTGGATATCGCGGATTCCCTTTGGATGTTTCATGAAAGGCGCCGGAACCAATGCAATATCTCCAAAGGCAGTACCCGGAACTACTATCAGGCTCCCATATTCAAGATTCCTGTCGATATACCGTTTCCTGTTATGGTAATAGTTCAGGTCTTCCTCGGAGAAAAGCTTAAACTCTTCCGTATTATCATCAACATTCAGGTTATCATCATCGATAGGCTCCTGGCGGATTATAGTATCGAAAAAGAGGCCATTTTTCGGCATTCTGGCGCTTGGCTTCAGCGACATATCTCCCTCGGGGTATACCAGTAAATCTCCTTTTTCCGGATCGATGGTGTACATTAAATTATGATGCACCATGACTTCGGTTCCGTCGAAAAGCCGGAATGGCTTCCACACGCCATCTTCATCAGTTCCGAGAAGAGATTTCCGTGCTGGTGTGCCAATAACATCAATGCCAAGGGCATCGCGCAAACCAGGGTCAATCTCACCCAGCATTTGATAGGGCTCAATAACCTTGACACGATAATCATGGTGTCCGAAGGTTTTCTGCCATAATTTATTGATCACTGAAACATGGATACCGGTAACGGGTGTTGCACCGAAGTCAACGCATACCCTGTCAGGTTGCTGATGATTCAGTGTCGCCAGAAGTCGCTCTTTGCTTGTCATAATAGGGATTTCAATACCTGCACAAGTTAATCAATTGTCGATTGCCTTAAGATAGAATCTGCTGAATTTGGATTTTCGATGCTCTGAATTCATGATATCAAGTACTTTTTTTACGATATCCGGATTTTGTGCCGCCACATCAATCTGTTCTTTCGAATCGGTCTCCACATTAAACAGCTGTAGTACCGTATTCCCTTTTTGCATTTTCAGTCTCATACCTTTCCAGGGACCGAGCCTGACTGCCTGCTGACCGTCATATTCCGGGAAATCCCAGTACAGGTATTCGTGTGAAGGTTGATTTTTCTTTCCAAGCAGGGTAGGCAGAAAGCTGATGCCATCGGTATCCGCAGGTTTTGCTACGCCTGCAACATCGCACAAGGTGGGTAAAACATCATAAAAGCAGGAGATGAGCTCCGATTGTGAACCCGGCTTGATTTTGCCGGGCCATGAGGCGATCATTGGCACGCGGATACCTCCTTCATGCACAAAACCTTTTCCCCACCCATAGGTAGTTATAAATGGGGCGAAAGAATTGAACCATGCCGGATCGCAACCTGCATTATAGGCATAACCGTTATCGCTGGAGAAAATGATCAGGGTATTCTCATATTGACCGGTCTCCTTAAGTTTTTTAATCAGCTGGCCCACCTGGTAGTCGAGAAATGACACCATTGCTGCATAAGTTGCGTGGGGATATCTGGCAGGAAAATATCCCTCTTTACCGAGATATGGCTTTTCGTCACCGAATTTGGCTAGGTATTTATCGATCCATTCCTTGGGCGCCTGAAGGGCCAGATGAGGTAAAACTGAAGCGAAATAAAGGAAGAACGGCTCTCCTTTGCTTTTTTCGATAAACTGGCTGGCTTCATCAATCATGAGTGCCGAAGCATATTCCTTCTGCATAAAGGGGGCATAACTGGCCATATCCAGCGGATCGGCTCCCGGTGCCAGCTTAGTGCCGGGCACTATTAAATCATTGTTTAGTACGACTTTCTCTTCATTTCTCCAAAGATGTTTGGGGTAGTGGGTATGGGCCTGCCGCTGACAGTTATACCCAAAAAAGAAATCGAATCCCTGCTTGTTTGGTACTCCCTCACTGTTCGGTGCCCCTAAACCCCATTTCCCAACAATGCCGGTGCGGTAACCTGCTGTTTTGAGATATTCAGCCAATGTTTTCAAACTGTCTGCAATCGGGTACTGACCTTCGAGATTCGTGTCATCCTCTGCTTTTGCCATATTCCAAACTTCACCACGCTCGGCCCATTCGTGATTTCCCCGGATATAAGAATGGCCTGAATGCTGGCCGGTAAGAAGGACGCATCGCGATGGTGCGCTGACCGGACTGCCGCAATAATGCTGGGTAAACCGGATGCCATTGCGAGCCAGCAGATCGAGGTTTGGTGTTTCAATGAGTTTCTGACCATACGGTCCGATTTCCGAATATCCAAGATCATCAGCCAGGATATAAACGATATTCGGCTTATCCTTCGCTGCCGCAGGTAATGCCGCAAGACCAGCTGATAATAAAATTGGGATATATTTCATAATTGATCAATTAGGTCGCGAATTACGATGGAGGCGAGGTGACATCCGAAAACCGGTGGCATATAGCTGATAGTACCTACGGTAGATCTTTTATTCTGTTCGCCGTTTGTTAGGGTAATGGCATCGGGATTGACTTTTTCGGGGGAGAAAACAACTTTTACTCCTGTGTAAACACCGAGACCGTGCAGCCGTTTTCTAAGGATGCTGGCGAGCTTGCAGTTGTACGATTCTGAGAGGTCAGCTATCTTAACCTGTTCAGGATCGAACTTGCCCCCGGAACCCATCGAGCTTACGATTTTTAATCCATTTTTCACTGAATGAAAGATCAGGAAAACCTTCGGAGCAAGGGTATCTATTGCATCTATGACATAATCAAACTTTCCGCCCAGAATTTCAATCATCCGGTCGTCCTTGATATATTCGTCGTGCACGGTGAGTTCCAACTCGGGATTTATGTCCAGTAACCTTTCTCCCATAGTGGCAGCTTTTGGCTGACCTTCGAGACTTGTTAAGGCTATCAATTGCCTGTTGCGGTTGGTCGCATGAATTTTATCGCCATCCACGATCGTCATTTTCCCGATCCCTGAGCGGCAAAGCATTTCAGCAGCGTAAGCGCCGACACCGCCAAGTCCGACCACCAGAATGTGGGCTTGCCTCAGACATGCGAGTTTTTCATTACCAATTAACAGCTCAGTCCTTTGCAGCCATTCCGGATGGTCCATTGATTTTAAAGACTTTATTAAAATTTAGGTTCAGGATATCTTTCAATATCGCCAAAGGTATATTTTTGATTTCAGATGCAGCCTGGTAGATTTCCTGTATGGAATGTTTTCCGTCGTCGGTTTCCAGGAAGAGCCGGTCTTCCGGTGTTTTCCTCAGAATATCTGAAAGAACCTGATTCATCGATAAAATACTCTCTCCGAAAGAGAGGTAAAAGCCTTTGTCGATCAATTGCAGCGCGGTCGATGCCTTTCCACGGTAACCATGAATTATCCAGGGAACGGTTGTGCTAACTTCTGATTTGATTTTCATGATTTCCAGCCAGGCCCTTACGCAATGTATGAATACCGGCTTTTTAACCTGTTCGGCAAAAAGAACCTGTTGTTTGAAAATATCCGCCTGTCTATGGAAATCGGTTCCCCTTAGTCTGTCGATTCCGCATTCGCCGATCCCGAGGCAATTGGGCATTCCGGCAATTTTTGTCAGGTAATCGAAATCAATGGACATTTCATCCGTGTCCCATGGATGCAGGCCAATGGTAAATAGATCGTTGTCGGGGATAATGGGGTAGGGATGCCTGAGGCGGATATTCCGGATGGCCATGGAGCCGGGCGGAGGGGCTGACTCCAGGTGGGTATGTATGTCGATGAATACTTCTTGCATAATATCGCAAATCAAAGAAATAAATTTAACCACGGAGACACCAAGAATATTTAAAAGTCTTCAGTTAGCAGTAGGCAGTTGGCAGTCGAAGACAGGTCCATCAAAGAGTGATCATTCGTGCAAAAGCGCTCTTCCAGAATGCGTCCAACGTACCCAGCCCTTTTTTGTCATTCCCGCGCAGGCGCAGCCGGAAGCGGGAACCTTTTCGCTGTCGTACCCAGGGATATGGGAGCACCTTTTCGCTGTCGTACCGCGGCCAAAGAGGGAGGACGCACGGGTCTGAAGAGGGAGGACGCACGGGTCTGAAGAGGGAGGACGCACGGGTCTGAAGAGGGAGGACGCACGGGTCCTCCCCTACAGTGTCACCTGTCACCTGTCACCCTCTTCACATAAACCACCTTGTCATCTCCATCATTGTAAAAATCCTCGAATCTTGCTTTCTCAAGGTACTCATTTTTCAGGTAAAAAGCGCGGGTTGGTTCGTAAATAGGCAGACAGGAGGTTTCAATATAGATTGTTTTACCGCCGAGTTTTGCGACTGCTTTTTCGACTTCAAGGAGTACGATTTTACCCAGCCCCTTACCTCGAAAATCCTCATGGGTGGCAATCCAGTAAAGGTCGTAACTAAACAGTGTGCAGGGGATCAGGCCAAAACAGGCATAAGCAACGGTGCGGCCGTCAACCTCAATAAAAACATATTCGTAACCGCTATCCGTGCCTTTATCAAAGCCTTCCTGTACAAGTTCAACAGCCACCGGAACTTCGTCAGGACGAAAAAAGCCTGACGAGATAATTATTTGTTCAACCGCTGCCGGATCAGTTGAAATTACTCGGGTCCGGATAGTCATATTTTCTGGTGCGATTTTCATAGGTCGGCTAAAATTCGTTTTATTACCTGATTAAAAGTATATCCGCTTCGGATAGCAGCATTATAAAATCCGGAGTCAGGGGAAATACATGGATTTGCATTGATTTCAAGGACAAAAGGCCTGTTGTTTTTATCTACCCGGAAATCAACCCTGGCAAAGCCTCGTAAATTAAATGCTTTCCAGCACTGCCGGCAGATTTGCCTGATTTCCTCCAGCAATGGAGTGTCGGATTCAGGCAGATCGAATGTCCTTTGAGTATTGTGATAGGCGAAGGTGTTTTCATCCCACTTTGCCGCATAGCCCATGATCGCCGGTTTATCGGCAGGAAAGTTCAGGAACAGCATTTCAGCCGGAGCAAGTACCTCAGCGCCATCAGGACCGGCCATCACCGAAATATTGAATTCCCTCCCGGTGATATACTCCTCAATGAAAAAATGTTCCCCCCAGCGATTCCTGAATTTGTCTAAAATTTCGGGCTGGGCTCCCCAGAAAACATTTTCCTCATCGATTCCGATGGAGGCATCTTCCCTGGAAGGCTTTACTATATATTGTGTGGATGGATCGAGTTGAATGGCATCACCGGCAGCAAACCAAGCAGGGGTAGGAATATTTAATTGTTGCATAACCTTCTTTGCCAAAGGCTTCTGGGTCGTCATAAACATGGCATCTGAAGGATTTCCCGTAAACGGATAGTTCAGGCTTTCGAGAAGCGCGGGAATGAAATAGACCAATCCGGCATTGTTGTTGATACTTTCCACCAGGTTGAAGGCCAGGCCATCAGGTTCGCTGGCAAGTTTATCGATCAGGGTGGTAAGGTCTGAATCAACAAATTCCCTTTCGTGAAGCAGTCCCAGTTCGTCCAGGCTTTTTTCAACGGCTTCCGCCTGATCAATTACATCGAGTTCGTCAACCGTTGGCTGATCGGATAACCGGTTTATCAGGATAATTACTTTACTCATGCAAGACAGTTTTTTGGAAGGCGGAATCCATGATTCTTTTTATTAATTCATTATAAGGTATGCCGTTCATCCGGCTAAGCATCGGCAGATCGGAATAAACCGGATTCATTCCCGCCAGCGGATTCACTTCAATGAAATTAGGTACTCCTTTTTCATCACAGCGAAGATCGATACGCCCGCCATCTTCGCAATTCAAAGCAATCCATGAGGCCAGAGCCACTTCCTCGCATGCAGCTGCAATATCACCACCGGCGATTTCATACCGGCAGCGTTCGCGCCACTCCTCTTTATTGGTATAGGAATATACTCCCTGTTCAGCTTTATCAGTGAGGAGAACTTCCATTACGCCCGTTATGCATGCCTCGGAGCCGGTGCCTGTAATTCCGACTGTAAATTCCCGGCCATTGAGGTAGGTCTCGACAAGCACAGGTTGATGAAATCGTTTTAAAAGATAGCTGCAGCGTGTTTGAAGTGCTTCCGGAGTATGAATGATTGACTCGCCTGAAATTCCTTTTCCGGTGCCTTCTGCCACTGGTTTAACGAAAAGGGGGTAGGGCAGGCTGACATCGGATATCTCTGTGATATTTTTCACCACGGTAAAGTCGGCGGTCGGGATTCCGGCATCCCGGATTATCCTTTTTGTCATCCCCTTGTCGAGGGTGAGCGACAGGACCAGTGGATTAGAGAAAACATATGGAATGCAGAAGGCATCCAGCAAGGCAGGAACCTGGGCTTCGCGGCCTATGCCATAAAATCCTTCACAGATATTAAAAACCATATCCCATTTCCGACCGGCCATGAGGGCTTTCATCAGAAGGCGCAGGTGCCCGATTCTTTCTGTTTGGTAACCCAGGCTTTGCAAGGCATTTTCTATTCCTTCGATAGTACTGATCGTGTCGAATTCAGCAGCATCTTCTTCGCTGAACCCCATTGAAAGGTAGTCCTCGCGAAGGTCGTAGGTTATTCCTATAATCATTTTGGGAGTTCAGCTAAATGTAATCAGGGAAGCGATACGTTTTTCCTTCATAATTTTTGATCAGCAGTTCATTTTCTTCCCGACCAATGACGTAATCCGGCAACAATGGGATTTTCCCACCGCCGCCGGGGGCGTCGATGACAAAATGAGGGATGGCATAACCTGAAGTAAAACCACGCAGATTACGTATGATATCCAGACCGGATTCCAAGGGAGTCCGAAAGTGAGCTGAGCCGGGAATCGGATCGCACTGATACAAATAGTATGGTTTAACCCTGATTTTCAGTAATTCGTGAGTAAGCTTTTTAAATACTGCAGCATCGTCGTTTATACCTTTCAGCAGAACTGTCTGGCTGCCCATTGGAATTCCGGCATCGGCGAGGCGATTGCAGGCATCCATCACCTCCGGGGTGATCTCATCAGGATGAGTGAAATGGATGCTTAAATATAAGGGATGATATTTCTTCAGCATCTTCAACAGGTCGCGGGTGATTCGCTGAGGCATTACCACCGGGACTTTTGTTCCGATCCTGATAATCTCTACATGAGGGATCTCGTGAAGTTTTGATAACAGATATTCGATCCGGCTGTCGCTCAGCGTCAGAGGATCTCCTCCGGAAAGCAGAACATCCCTGACTTCTGTATGCTCCCTGATATAATCGATTGCTTTGTCCCATTCATCCTGGCTCGAGTGAACCTTATCCTGCTTGGAAACCATGTGCGTACGGGTGCAATACCTGCAAAATGCCGAGCAAAAATTGGTCACCAGAAAAAGTACTCTGTCCGGATATCGGTGGACAATTAATTTTACCGGACTGTCATACGTTTCGCTCAGAGGGTCTTCAACTTCACCGGGGGATACATTAAGTTCGAGTGCAACAGGCACAACAGTTCGCCGTAATGGTTGTGCAGGATTTTCAGGATCTAGCAAACTTGCATAATATGGTGTGATCCGGACGGGGAGGTTTTTGCCGGAGGCTTTTGAGTTGGATTCCAGGTCGGTAAGACCAAGAAAAGAGTTGAGTTGATCGAGTGAAGTATAGCTGTTACGCACCTGCCATTGCCAATTGTTCCAGTCATTTATTCCGGTTCCGGGGAAGTGCTTTGCCAGGAATTCCATCGACCTGACGCTGACAGTAAAAACTGTATTTGAGGATGCTTGGATAGTAAGCGCGGTTGCTTGTCTGCTATCCGATTGAATGCTAGGGGGTTCGAGACTAGATGCTTCTTCTGTCTCTTGACTTTCTGATACGGTTTCTTCTTTTTTCATTTATCCGCGAAAAATGTTATCAGTGATGTAAGGGTTAAAGTCTTCATTGTTAAATAGTTGACGATGTAAAAACATCACCTCTATTTTGCTACAATTGTATCGATTTTTTTGAATTATTGGTGGTTTATTTTTCTTGTTTTTAGTACCATGATATGAACAATTTTCTTCCAAAAATCAGACTGGTCAATAAGTTCGTGAATAGAATAACGAATGTTAATTGTATTACTATTTTAGGGCAACTTTTCCGGAAAATTTATGAAAAAGATAACTCTTCTGATATTCTGTATTTTGTGGATAATAACCGTTGAGGCACAGATTAAAATCAACGAAGCCTCTAACAGAAATTTTACCCAGATTGCAGATGTCTCGGGGAGTAACCCGGATTGGATTGAATTGTATAATTCCGGTGACCAACCAGTTGATCTTTGGGGATATCATTTGTCGGATGAACAGGGAATTGCAAAATGGACGCTGCCAAACGTGGAGATACCGGCAAACAAGTGGTTGCTGATTTTTGCTTCAGGGGTTGATCAGGTTCAAACAGGTATCAATCATTGGGAAACGGCAGTCAGGGAGGACGATACATGGAGATGGATTTGCCCGGATTCGACAACTGCAGTGGCCTGGATGAAATCCTCTTTTGATGACACCGGCTGGAAATCTGATCAGGGAGGATTCGGATACGGGGATGGCGACGACAAGACCGAGATCCCGATGCGGAAAGTTTCCGTTTACACCAGGATCTCTTTTGAAGTGACTGATGTTGAAAGTATTGTTGCTGCCAAACTGCATGTTGATTATGATGACGGTTTTGTAGCCTATCTGAACGGAACAGAGATCGCCAGTTCGAACATCAGCTCTGTAGAATGGAACAAAATTGCTGATCGCTCGCATGAGGCTGTAATGTACCAGAGCCAGAAGCCTGAGTGCTTTGATCTTGATCTGAAGATTTTAGGCATGCTTTTGCACAACGGCAAGAATGTTCTTGCAGTTGAATGCCATAATTTCACCAATGGATTGATTGATATGAGCTTGCGGTCGTT
>CAIXHD010000022.1 GCA_903919065.1 uncultured Bacteroidota bacterium | reverse complement strand
CGGGCACTCAGAAAACAGGTTGATGCCCGAACCAAAGCGCTTGCGAGTGAAAAGGAAGCACTGAGGGAACGTGAAGAAGATCTCAGGGAATCGCAGCGAATTGCGCATGTTGGCAGCTGGCGTTTGGACGTCGCAAGCAATCAGGTCGTCTGGTCGGATGAGCTTTACAAAATGTATGGTTTTGATCCGGAACTCCCTCCACCACCTTATACCGAACACCAGAAACTGTTTACCCCTGAGAGTTGGAACAAATTGTCCGTTGCCCTGCAAACCACCAGAGAGACAGGCACCCCGTACGATCTTGAACTGGAAACGCTGCAGGCTGATGGCAGCCATGGATGGATGTGGGTCCATGGCATGGCGGTACTTAATGCCAGCGGAGTATCAATTGGCCTCCGGGGAGTGGCGCAAGATATTACCGAGCGCAAACGAACTGAAGAAAAAATTCGGGAAAGCAATGAGTACCTTGAGAATCTGATTACGTATGCAAATGTCCCCATCATTGTCTGGGACATGCAATTCAGAATCACTCGGTTCAATCATGCCTTTGAACAAATAACCGGCAGGAGTGCCGATGAAGTCAAAGGTGAGCCCATCGAGATTCTCTTCCCTTCCGCTCAGGTTGAAAAATCCATGGTCCTTATCAAGGAAACCCTGAAAGGAGAGCGATGGCAGGACATTGAAATCAATATACAGCATAGAGACGGATCCGTTCGCACCGTGCTATGGAATTCTGCAACTATCCATGGAGCAGATGGAAATATCCCGATCGCTATAATCGCCCAAGGATATGACATCACCGAGCGCAAGCAAGCGGAAGAAGAGAAGAAAAAACTGACTATCCAGTTATATCAAGCGCAAAAAATGGAAGCCATCGGCACTCTTGCTGGAGGGATCGCCCATGATTTCAACAACATCCTGGGCGCCATCCTCGGCTATGCTGAAATGATCAGGGATGATTGCCCGACTAATTCAATTGTTGCCCATGATATCGATCAAGTCATTAAAGCCGGAAACCGCGCCAAGGAACTGGTCAAACAGATCCTCGCCTTCAGTCGCCAATCCGAAGCCACTAAACTCCCTGTCCAACCAGCACCCATTATCACCGAAGCCATCAAAATGCTGCGAGCTTCCCTGCCGACAACGATTACCATTGAGCAGGATATTGACTCGGAAGCTGGGGTCATTCTAGCCGACCCGACCCAGATACATCAAATACTGATGAATCTCGGCACTAATGCCTTCCATGCCATGGAGATTAACGGCGGAACCCTCACTATTTCTTTGCATAAAAAAACATTGCACCAGGAAGATCTCGGCAACGAAAAACATATGCGACCGGGGCATTTCGTCCAATTTTCGATCAAGGACACCGGCGTGGGCATTGCCCCGGAAATTCTCAATAGAATATTTGACCCCTATTTCACAACAAAAGAAGTAGGCAAAGGGACCGGCATGGGGCTGGCGATGGTCCATGGTATTGTGCAGAGCTATGGTGGATCTATAACCTGCAATAGTCAACTCGGAAAAGGAACCATTTTTCAGATAATGTTACCCGTCGAGGAGACCGATTTTTTGCTGGAAACCGAACCTACAGAACTGATTCCTGTCGGCAGGGAACACATATTATTAGTAGACGACGAAGAGATGCTTATAGAGTTGAGCAAGGTTATGCTGGAACGGTTGGGGTATCGGGTGACCACCAGAACAAGCAGTATTGAGGCCCTCACCACTTTCCGGAATCAGCCGAAATCATTTGACCTAATGATCACTGACCAGACGATGCCGGGCTTGACAGGTGTGGATCTCGCCCGACTGATGTTGCAGATACGCCCAGATTTGCCAATTATTCTTTGCACTGGCTACAGCACCCTAATCTCAGGAGAGAAAGCGAAGTCCCTGGGAATCAAAGGCTTTGCCCTGAAACCTCTCACCAAAAAGGACATGGGCATTCTTATCAGGAAGGT
>CAIXHD010000021.1 GCA_903919065.1 uncultured Bacteroidota bacterium | reverse complement strand
TATTTCCGGGTTGGTTCGATAGGTGTTTCAGCCGGCTTTTTCCCTTTCAGTATCGCAACCGCCTTGAGTCCGCTCTGATAACCCCAGTCGCTGTAATTTGATCCGATACCGACCATGGCTCCTTTTTCAGTCTGCATTGGATCAGTCACAAATACCGGAATTTTATTTTCTGAGGCGATTTTTACCATGGCGTTAAGGCCGAGATATACGGTATTATCTGCGGCTGAGACTAATGCATCGATCTGTTTTCCGACCAGAAATTGGGTAGTCTGCAGGATATCATTCGTGCTGTTGACGGCTGCATGAATCACTTCGATTCCCCTGGCGGCAAATTCCTTATCAAGCACCTTGGCAGCATATTCAGCATTTGGTTCTGCATTATTAAACGGGAACCCTACCCTTTTCAGTCCGGGAACGCATTCCTGCATCAGGTCGACGATTTCCTTTACCCGTATTTCATCATAAACGCCTGTCAGGGTGACCGGTGGATTTTTCAGTCCGATCTGTTCCGGGCTGAAAGAAACGGTAAAAACTACAGGTATCCCTTTGATGGTGGAAGCTGCGGCATTCATGCATGGGGTACTGTTGGTGATAACCATATCAACATTTTGCGACTGGAAAGATTGGAGGATCATGTTGATCATTGATAAATCGCTTTGTGCATTTTTTTCAAGAATTTTTATATTTTGCCCATCGATAAAGCCACTATCCCTGAGCGCTTTATACACACCATCTCTGGCGGCATCCAGTACCGGATCAGGGGAAATCTGGACAAATCCTATGGTTATTTTTTTCTCACCCGGCTGACAGGCGGATAACAATATGGCAATGGCAAGAATGATAACAGAAAGTATTCGGTTCATGGCTGTAAAGTTTCCATAAAGATAAGAAGAACTGCACGGCAATACAATCGAATGGCAAGGGAATGCGCGCTATTGTTCAGATAATTTCACAATTCAGACCTCTGGAAATAAAAAACTGACGAAATGATTCCAGATCGCCCGATTCGTAATGACTGAGGGCATGAAGGCTATAATTCAGGCCGTGTTCCATATATTTATCGACACCAAGGGAGTGATAGGGCTCCAGGTTTAATCGGACTAACCCATTCTTATTCATTACTTTAACAATATCATTCAGATTTTCCATTGTATCTGTAATACCAGGAACCAGAGGAAAACGGATGATCACCTCAGGATGTTCAGCTGCCAGGAGGGCTAGATTATCAAGAATTGGCTTTACCGGTTTTCCTGTATGGCGGATATGATTTTCAGGATCGATGATTTTCAGGTCGAACAGAAACATATTGGTCAGTGGCATTGCCTGACGGATATCGGATTCCGATGCCCAGCCGCAAGTTTCAATTGCAGTATGGATGCCGGCAGCGTGGCACCTCTCCAGCATTTCAAGAAGGAAGGCGGGTTGATGAAATGGCTCACCGCCGGAAAAGGTTACACCACCGCCGGAATTCCGATAAAAAGGGATATCGCGTGCGATGGTATCCATGAGCAGATCAGCGGTGATTTCGCTGCCCGAGAGGCTCCGGGCATCGTAGGGACAAGCACCGGTACAGGGCTTATCAGGGCACTCGCTGCATAAATCGAAGTCGTGCCGGAGGGTTCCATCCTGAACTGAAATTGCGTGAACAGGGCAGGCAGGAAGGCAACGGTGACAAAGCCGGCACTTGAACGGAATGTATCGCAATTGGGTTTTTGAGGAGTGAGATTCAGGGTTACAACACCAATCGCACCGGAGCGGACATCCTTTCAAAAAAACAAGTGTGCGGATACCCGGGCCATCGTGAACGGCATAATGCTGAATTGCAAAAATGTTTCCTTTCACCGTGTCAGATACTATGTTCGGTTCTCCAGATTACCTGATCCTGCAATGCTTTGCTCATTTCCACCCAGTAAGCGGAAAAACCGGCAACCCTGACCACCAGGTCGCGATAGTTCTCCGGATGTTCCTGAGCATCCTTGAGCATGCGGGAATCCACCACATTAAACTGAACATGGAATCCGGGCTTTTCGAAATATGTTTTGATGAGCGCAAGCAGGTTTTCAGAGCCGCTATCGCCTTTGAGGGCTGAAGGGTGAAACTTCAGGTTCAATAGTCCTCCGCGGATTTGAGTATGATCGACTTTTGATGAGGAGCGAATAACTGCCGTTGGACCACCCAGGTCGGTACCCGGGAAAGGTGATGTCACGCCGTCGGCCAAAGGCTCACCGCTCATGCGGCCATCCGGGAAAGCTTCGCAAACCTTACCAAAAGGCACGGGTGTTGAAATTGCGAGCATGGATGGGTCGTAGGGTTTACCCAGAAAATTATTCTGTCCCCGCACCCAGTCGCAATACTCTTTGAACAGATCGAGAAAAATATCATCAGCAAAATCATCATCATTACCCCAATGAGGAACGGCCAAAGCTTTTTTCCGAAGCATTTCAAATCCATTCCAATTTTCCTGAACCGCGTAAAAAAGTTCACTCAGCGAACAGGTTTTATCCTCAAAGCAGAGTTTTTTTATCACTGCCAGGGAATTTGACACATTCACCAGACCGGATGACAGTGTGGTAATTGAGCTGTTGAGCACCGCACCTCCGTCGTCCATGCATTTTCCGGTGGCTATGCAGTCGTTGACAAATACCGAGCAGAATATCAATGGTACGGTCTGACGGTGGGCAATCATCACTATGTTCCAGTACTGCTGCCAGTTCCGGATTGCCGCGTGCATTATATCAAGATAATATGACCTCACATCCTCATAAGTTTTGAGCTCTCTGGCCGGGTACATCCGGATACCGGTTTGTGGATCAACTCCCTTATTAATAACCAGATCGATCATTTTACCATGATTAACAAAACCGGCCTGGACTATTCCGTAGGACATTCCCTGGAGAGTAGGCTCCGTACAACCGCCGATAGCGCAGTTACGCCGGATCACCTCAACGGGTAAACCGCTGGTATTAAGCTCATGCGTGACATATGTTTTCTGGTTGAAAAAAGCAGGATATCCCACCCCGGTTTTCACGCAGGCAGCTGCTTTCATCTGAAATTCATGGCTCAGGTTATCAGACCACCAAACCGACAGGGTTGGCTGAGTCATCTGCATATTAATCTGAGCCTGCAGTATCGCCATCGAAAGGTCGTTATC
>CAIXHD010000020.1 GCA_903919065.1 uncultured Bacteroidota bacterium | reverse complement strand
TGCTAATGGGCTAATGTGAGCAAGCGATTCGATTAGTCTCCTGTTTCAACCGGAGGATTCACTCAGGGAAATACTTATAAATATCGCGTCGATGAAGTATCCGCACTAATTCAACACCATCTTTCAGCTTGTTTAAACCTATTCTATAGTCTCCCAATCGGATTCGGTAAGCCGATTTTGAGCCTTTCAACTTTTGAACTCCGCGAATTGATTTGAAACTGTCTGAATTTTCTAATAAATCAATCAAATCGCGAATCTGGATCAATAATTGGGGACTATCAATTTTCGAAAGGTCTTTACTGAAGCTGGAACAAAATAAAATCCTCACTTAGGATTAAGTTTCCGTGCAATTTCCTCTTTCGAAACGTAACCGGATTTTATGCCTTCATTCATGGCATTGAGTAATCCCAAATCAAGCATCTGCTCTTCTGATAAAACCTTGCTCTTTATTCCCATTCGCTTGGCTAACTGAACAAAAAGCCGAATGGCTTCCTTATCTTCAGTCGAGATGATGATGCTGTTCATAATCAATTTTTTACGCTCCAAAATTAATAATTCCATGCGATTTTCTATTGTCTTCATTTTTTTACAATTTAGTTACACCAGTTATAGATGCACTATCGATCCCCAAATGGAAAAATCCAAAGAGAAATTTTAATCCTTCTTTTAAATATCACTCACCCCAGTCACCTGTCACCCGTCACCAGTCACCCATTATTCGTCACAATTCTATAATTTTTACCTTTACACTTATGACAAATTCCCTACCCCAATGAAGCCGCCTGCCCCCATCTCTACTTGTGCCCTGCGCCTTGTACCTTCTTCCTTAACCTGTGCCTTGCGCCTTGTGCCTTGTGCCTTCATTTTTGCCTTCTGCCTTTTGCCCTCTGCCATGAGTCAGGTTCTCGAAAACCAAAATATCAAAGCAAAATACAATGCCCGTGGCATTAATTCCATCACCTTCCCGGGCGATCCCGCAAACGCCAATCTTCTCCAAGGCTCTCTGGGAAACCCTGTTGTAAGGTATCGGGTTGGAGAAGGGGATTGGCTGGACCTCTACCAGGATGAAAAAAGGCTCAAGGCTCAAGGCTCAGGGGAAGGCGCAGGGCTCAAGGCGCAAGGCTCAGGGGAAGGCACAGGGCTCAAGGCGCAAGGCTCAGGTAAGGGGATAAAGTATGAAGACTATATTCCGGGGATGCCGTTGAGGTTGGAGCAGAGTTTTACGCTTGGGCAGAAGTGGATCGATTATGAGATCGGCATTGAAAGCATGATGAATTTTCCGGTCACGATAGGCGATCTGGCGATTCCCATCCCATGGAAAACTCCGGACGGCGAAGATCCAAAGGAAATATTCGAAGAGTGTTTTACCAAGCATAATTTCATCTCCGGAAACGGCTCATTCATCTATTTTACAAAACCATCCGGCCAGCCTCCATACCTGTTGATCACCGTAAAACCCGGGACAAAACTGGAATATTATACAAATAACGGGGGCTTTCTGGCCTATATCCATTCTGCGCATGCTGCAAATTTGGAGACCCGCGGAACCTGGCGTCAGCCGAATACTTCAATCACTCTTGATCCAATAAATGGCAAGAAAAGTCGGGTGAAATATGGATTCCGGATCCAGTGGGCACAGAGCTATCAGGAACTTCGTAATCTACTATATGACAACGGATTGTTTGACATCCGCGTTGTTCCGGGGATGACTGTGCCGGAAGACCTGACCGCCCGCTTCTCACTCCATACCAAGAATAAAATCGATTCGATCGAGGCAGAGTTTCCTCATCAAACGGATATTACTTTTCTGAAAGAGGAGCCCGCTGATCATTTCCAATATGAGGTCCGATTTCGTAAACCCGGCGAAAACAAGCTGATTATCCATTTCAACGGAACACTCACCACACAGCTTGAATTTTTCTCTTGCCAGCCCCTCGAAACGCTGTTTAAAAAACGGAGTAGCTTCATCGTCAATCATCAGCAGCACCGCGATTCCACAAAATGGTATAACGGGCTTTATTCCGTTTATGACATGAAAAACAAGGTGTTACGCGGGCCTGACAATACCGACGGATTCGATTTCTGGTGGGGATATGTTCTTGCCTGCGATGATCCTGCCCTGTGCAAGGCGCCGTTCGTGGCAGCAAAGAATGTGGTCTATCCGGACCAGGAAGAGATTGAATCGGTAGAATATTATCTGAAGAATTTTGTCTGGGGAAAATTACAGCGTACCGATCAGGAAACACCCTATCCATATGGCATTTACGGAACACCAAACTGGATGGTGAATCGCGATCCGGTGCTGCGCGCGGGGGTTAAAAACCGTAATCTGGATAAGATGAATGTCTGGCGTTCATACGATTACCCCCATATGATCATGCTTTACTGGCACATGTATCAGATCGCCAAAATGTATCCTGATATGGTTCACTACCTGAATGCCGACCAATATCTTGAGCGAGCCTTTCAAACTGCAAAAGCT
>CAIXHD010000019.1 GCA_903919065.1 uncultured Bacteroidota bacterium | reverse complement strand
TAAGAGGGAAACCTTACTACTAAAGTTGGCATTTTTAAAGTTGGCAACTATATCTGGAAGCTTTGCTAAATTAGCAAGCCTCCTTATTAAAGTTGGCAACTATAAAATATGAAACATCTTATCTCCCTCCTCGCTGGCATCGCCCTGAGCTTTGCAATACTCCCCGCCCAGTCATTTACATGGACCGTTGCTGCAGTGCCATGGCCTGAATCTTTTGGCAGTCAGCGGGCAGTTATCGAAATCAGAAAATCTGCACCGGCTGTCGAGATCGACCTTCTCTGGCGCCGACATGACCGGAATCCGGATCAGCGACGTTTGATGATTATTGAGGCAGCAACCGGTGATACCATAAAAAACATCAGCCGGATTGAAGTCAATTCCGAACATTGCTCTATCCGTTTCGGACCTGTTAACAATCCCGGTACCTATTACCTTTATTATCTGCCATTCGAAGTGGTCGACGGATGGGGATATTATGGCAGGGACTACCTTAAGCCGGAGCCTGCTCCTGATCCTGAATGGCTCAAGACTTCAACTGTTCAGTTTTCAAAAGCTTTGCTAAAGGGCATAGAGTGCCGATCACCGTTTGATAATTTTTATCCGATGGAGATCATGCCGACCATCACCGAGAAAACTGTCTTCCTGAAGAAATTCAGTGATTCTGTCCTCTGTTTCGCCGAAAATCGTGAGAATCCTATCAGGATGAAAGATGGAATCCCATTGAAATGGGTAAAAGAGGGTCCATCATTGCAGTTTACCGGCAGCGCATTACCTAATGAATATTTTGCTTTCCAGATTGGCATTTTCGCATCAAAAGGATCAATATCAGAACTCGATGTCCTGACTGCTGACCTTTCATTAACAGGAAGACCTGACAGCCCTGCCATTCAACTTACCTGTTTTAATACCCGTGGTATCGATCCTTATGGAACTCCCTTTGTAAAAAAGCTGAGTATTCCCGCCGGCTCGGTTCAGGCATTATGGATCGGCGCCGATGTTCGGGAAAATACCCCACCCGGAACCTATAAAGGGCAAATACATATTACAGGCAAGAATATGCCGGACAAAGAATTCAATGTTACCCTGACTGTTGCCGGCAAGGTCCTGGCCGATCGGGGCGACAGCGAACCGTGGCGCCATTCACGCCTTCGTTGGCTAAATTCCAATGCTGGTTCTGAAGGAGTTCCCGTACCACCATATCAACCGATGAAGCTCACGGCAGGAAATCAGCTGACTGTTGCCGGACATCAGGTGAATATTGGAAAGAACGGGCTTCCAGTATCGATTGAAAACCATGGAACCAAACTTTTGGCATCACCAGTAACATTAACAGTAGAAACTCCTGATGGGAAGGTCAGCTTCCCAGTATCAGTAACAAGCGCCAACCTGAAAGATGGCAGATATACTCAATTAGCAAAGGCTGCCAGTAATAATCTTGAATCTTCCTGGCGGGTAAGCGATGATTATGACGGCTATCTGAAAAGCGTGGTCACCTTTAAAAACAGTTCGAAAACTTCCCCGATAAGCATCAAAGACATTCGTTTATCGATTCCAATGTCCTCTGATCAGGCAAAATATATGATGGGGATGGGACTTCCCGGGTGTGCAATTCCCCAAACCCATGAGTCAAAATGGAAAGGTCCCTTCGATAGTTTCTGGTTCGGCGATGCTGATGGCGGCATCTGGTGCGAATTATGGGGAAGTACCTATCATGGCCCGATGCTTAACTTATATCATCCTGCCCCTCCGGAAAGCTGGAATAATCAAGGAAAAGGCGGGTTTCGGATTACCCGTGAAAACAACCAGGTAACAGCCGAGGTTTATTCAGGTGAAAGGAATTTGAATCCGGGTGATTCTTTGGTATTCGACTGGGCAATGCTGATCACCCCGGTAAAAGAGCTTAACTCCGCCGGCCAGTTTACAAACAGGTATTATCATACCGGCGAAAAACCCACCCCCGAACAGAAAGATTTTGATGCCGGAGTGAAAATTGTGAATATTCACCATGCCAACGAATACAACCCATTCATCAATTATCCATTTATCGCGGTTAAAGAAATGCGTTCAATCATTGATGATTTGCACGCCAAGGGGATAAAAGTTAAAATCTATTACACGGTAAGGGAACTAACCAATCATGTTACTGAAGTCTGGGCTCTGCGAAGCCTGGGGTATGAAATACTCGACAATGGTCGCGGTGACGGATATCCATGGCTGCGCGAACATTTCATAGATGGTTACACTCCCCAATGGTACCAGCATTTTCCGGATGGCAGGGTTGATGCATCCGTATTGAGCGCTCCCGGGGATTCCCGCTGGCTCAATTATTATATTGAAGGATTAGCCTGGCTGGTTAAAAATATTGATATCGATGGCTTATACCTCGATGATGTAACCTACGACCGGCGTATCCTCCAGCGGATGCGATCGGTAATGGCTCAGGCAAAACCCGGCTGCCTCATTGATCTTCATTCAAACACAGGTTTCTCCATCGGTCCTGCCACACAGTACGCAGAATTCTTCCCTTATGTCGACAAACTCTGGTTCGGAGAAAGTTTTCAGTATGATAAAATGTCGGCTGAAAACTGGTTGGTTGAAGTATCGGGTATTCCATTCGGATTGATGGGCGACATGCTTCAGGGAGGCGGCAACCGCTGGCTCGGAATGGTTTTTGGAATGACCGTTCGCTATCCATGGACTACCGAAGGTGTGCTTTGTGATCCAAAACCAGTTTGGAAAATCTGGGATGAATTCAAAATAGCGGATGCCAGCATGAAGGGATTCTGGGATTCAGACTGCCCTGTACAAACGGATATCCCTGAAATAAAGGCAACAGCGTACATTAAAGAAGGAAGAACTTTGCTTTCCATCGGAAATTTCGGAGATAAAACTCAGTACATTAATTTGAAAATAAATTGGAAAGCCCTGGGCTTAAATCCTGATAAATGCAGGTTTTATGCACCGGAAATAGAAAATTTCCAGCATGAACGGAATTTTGATCTGAAAACTCCTTTTCCGGTCGAACCAAGAAAGGGCTGGCTGATTTATATAGAAAACCGATAATGTTCATATCGTTGTTTAAAACTCTTCCGGCTCTCTTTCACCACCCTCCCACCCCGGTTTAGTATCTTTGATCACTTATGTCAGGTGATCTAATTGAATCCTATTCCGAAGAGTCCATCAAGACTCTCGATCCGAGGGAACATATCCGTCTCAGGCCGGGTATGTATATCGGCAAGCTGGGCGATGGTTCCGCTCATGATGATGGTATTTATGTCCTCCTCAAGGAGGTCATCGATAATTCCATCGATGAATTCATGATGGGTAACGGAAAATCTCTCGAGATATCAATAGATGATAAACTGGTTCGTATACGCGACCATGGTCGTGGCATACCACTCGGAAAGCTGGTGGATGCTGTAGCTAAGATGAATACCGGAGCCAAATATGACTCTAAGGTTTTCAAGAAATCTGTCGGTCTGAACGGTGTCGGTCTTAAAGCTGTAAATGCCTTGTCGAGCGAATTTCTTATCCGCTCCTTCCGCGAAGGCCAGTTCAAAGAGGCCCTTTTCAATAAAGGCCTGCTCATCGAGGAGAAAGTCCTTCAGCCAACTGAACTGGATAGCGGTGTGGAAGTTTTTTTCAAACCAGATCGCGAAATCTTCGGACATTACCGGTATCTGAACGACTATGTATCGACCATGCTCAAGAACTATGCATTCCTGAATGCTGGTCTCGTGGTCCATTTCAACGGTGAGAAATACGTTTCCAAAAACGGACTTCTCGATCTGCTGCAATCGAAAATGTCAGAGGAGGGACTCTACCCGATCATTCATGTTAAGGAGGAAGACATTGAGATCGCAATAACTCATGGGGATCATTACGGCGAAGAATATTACAGTTTTGTTAACGGTCAGCATACTATTCAGGGCGGTACTCATCTCGTGGCATTCCGCGAAGCCCTGGTTAAAACAGTCAGGGACTATTACAAGAAAGAATTTGAACCTTCTGATATCCGCACATCAATTATAGCAGCTATCAGCATAAAAGTTGAAGAGCCGATCTTTGAATCCCAGACAAAAACCAAGCTCGGATCCAAGGATATTGGTCCCAATGGCCCGTCGATAAGGAACTTCATTCATGATTTCCTCGGAAAACATCTGGATAATTACCTTCATAAGCACCCCGAAACCGCCGATATTCTGCTCAGGAAAATTCTTGATTCTGAGAAAGAAAGGAAAGCCATTTCAGGTATTCAAAAATTGGCGCGCGACAGGGCAAAGAAAGCCTCGCTGCATAATAAAAAACTCAGGGACTGCCGGGTTCATTATAATTCACAGCACGAAAAGCGTTTGGAGACCAGCATCTTCTTAACGGAGGGTGATTCTGCCAGCGGCTCAATAACAAAGTCCAGGAGCGTAAACACACAGGCCGTTTTCAGTCTGAAAGGCAAACCGAAAAATACTTACGGCGAAACCAAGAAACTGGTTTACGAAAATGAGGAATTCAACCTGCTACAGGCAGCACTCAATATCGAGGAGGGAATTGATGACCTCCGATATAACAATGTCATTATTGCAACAGATGCTGATGTCGACGGTATGCATATCCGCTTGCTTCTGATCACTTTCTTTCTGGAATTCTTTCCCGACCTGATTAAGCAGGGACATCTCTATATCCTCCAAACCCCGCTCTTCAGGTGCAGAAATACAAAACAGACTTTTTACTGCTATTCCGAAGAGGAAAAACAGCGTGCAGTAAAAAAATTGACTGGCAAACCGGAAATCACCCGATTCAAAGGCCTTGGTGAAATCTCGCCTGATGAATTCCAGCATTTTATCGGGCCCGATATGCGGCTTGAACCTGTGCTGCTTAGAAAAGAGGACAATGTGGAAGCAATGCTGGAGTTCTATATGGGAAAAAACACTCCCGAGCGGCAGGATTTCATCATTGGAAAACTGCGGATCGAAGAAGATAAGATTTTTGATTAGGGAAGGTGAAAATGAGCGAAGAGCAAATCAACGATACTGAACTGGAAGGTCAATCCGAGGCGCCTGATAATGGTAATGGTCGAAAAGTCGACATTACCCACTTGCCCGGTATGTACGAGAACTGGTTTCTCGAATATGCATCCTATGTTATCCTTGAAAGAGCAGTGCCATACCTCTATGATGGACTGAAACCCGTTCAGCGGCGCATACTTTATTCAATGAAACGTCTCGAAGACGGCCGTTACAATAAGGTTGCCAATATTATAGGCCATACCATGCAATTTCACCCGCATGGCGATGTCTCCATCGGTGACGCACTCGTACAGCTTGGCCAGAAGGACCTGCTGATCGACTGTCAGGGAAACTGGGGAAATATTCTT
The DNA here is from genome assembly GCA_903919065.1 of uncultured Bacteroidota bacterium. GTDB lineage: Bacteria > Bacteroidota > Bacteroidia > Bacteroidales > UBA12481 > UBA12481. Next base: position 2,223 of record CAIXHD010000019.1, on the reverse strand, counting down.
ACCGGGGACAGTGCTGCTGCTTCCAGATATATTGAGGCACGCCTTTCGAAATTCGCTCTTGAAGTAGTTTTTAACCCGAAAACAACCGAATGGAAATCATCCTACGACGGCCGTAACAAGGAGCCTGTTTATCTTCCCGTAAAATTCCCGCTGCTCCCTGCAATGGGTGTCGAAGGGATCGCTGTAGGTCTGGCATCTAAGGTACTTCCACATAATTTCAATGAGCTGATTGATGCATCAATAGCCTGCCTGAATAATGAGCCATTTGTATTGCTGCCGGACTTTCCGACAGCCGGTCTGGCAGATTGTTCTAAATATAATGACGGTCAGCGTGGTGGCAAAGTCAGAATACGCGCCCGAATCAATAAGCTGGATAAAAAGACACTGGTCATCAATGAAATTCCTTATGGCAAAACAACCGGGACCCTCATTGATTCTATCCTGCTGGCTAATGACAAAGGAAAAATCAAGGTTCGGAAAATAGATGACAATACGGCCAGAACAGTTGAGATCCTGATTCATCTTACCCCTGGTGTTTCTCCGGATAAAACAATCGATGCACTTTATGCTTTCACTGACTGCGAAGTGCCTGTATCCCCGAATGCCTGCGTAATCAATGAAGGCCGACCGGTTTTCTTTGGTGTATCTGACATGGTGAGGATTTCAACGTTAAATACAGTTGAGTTGCTCCGGCAAGAATTGCTGATCCGTAAGGAAGAACTTGAAAGTGAATGGCATACTTGCTCACTGGAAAAGATCTTCATTGAAAATCGACTCTATATCACCATTGAAAACTGCGAAACCTGGGAAGATGTCCTTAAAACCATTGACCAGGGATTGGAGCCGTTCAAGAGTATGCTCATTCGTCCTGTTACGGAAGACGACCTGGTAATGCTGACTGAACTAAAGATTAAGAGAATCTCAAAATACGATGCAAAACGAGCTCAGGAACAAATTGCAGCTATCGAGAAAGAATTGACTGTCGTTCAGCATCATCTGGATAATCTGATTGTTTTCGCCATCGACTATTTCATAAACCTGAAGAAAAAATATGGCGCCGATTATCCCCGCAAAACGGAAATCCGGAGCTTTGATACCATTGAGGCCTCGAAAGTCGTTGTTGCCAATGAAAAGTTTTATGTCAATTACGAAGAAGGATTTATCGGAACTTCATTAAAAAAAGACACCTATCTATTTGATTGTTCTGATATTGATGATATTATCATCTTCCGTAAGGATGGAACCTTCACGGTAACAAAGGTCTCCACAAAAGCGTTCGTTGGAAAAAACATCCTGCATATCGCCCTGTTTAATAAAAATAATGAGCGAACCATTTTCAATGTGGTATATCGCGACGGAAAGTCCGGATTCAGCTACGCAAAAAGATTTGCGGTAAAAGGTATTACGCGCGATAAGGAATACGACATCACCCAGGGAAAAGAAGGATCTAAAATCCAATACTTTACCGAGAATCCTAATGGAGAATCGGAAGTGATCCGCGTGTCCCTCAAACCAAAGCCTAAGCTGAAGAAACCGCTTTTCGATTTTGATTTCGGGAGCCTGGCAATCAAGAACCGCGCTGCTATGGGAAATATCGTTTCCAAGCACACACTGATAAAGGTATCGCTCAAAGAAAAGGGAACATCAACACTCGGTGGATTAAAGATCTGGTTCGACAACAGCGTGAACAGGCTGAATACCGAAGGTCGCGGACAAAGTCTTGGTGAATTTGAAGGGGAAGATCAGATCCTGATTATCCTCGCCGACGGTCAGTTCCGCCTCAGCAATTATGATATTACGAACCATTTTGAGGAGAACCTCATCCGTATTGAGAAGTTCAATCCCTACACCATCTTCTCGGTCGTTTTACTCGATGCAGAACAGAAGTTCTACTATCTGAAGCGGTTCCAGATTGAAACAGATACCCCTGAAAACAAATTACACCGGATGATCGGTGACCATCCGGATTCGAGGATGCTGAGTCTCAGCGACCAGTTGCTTCCAAGATATGAAATCATCTTTGGAGGAAAACACAGCGCCCGTCCATCCGAGATTATCGATGCAGCAGAATTTATCGGTCTTAAAAGCTTTAAAGCCAAAGGGAAGCGGCTCTCTACTTTTGATATTGAAACTATCACCGAAATCGACCCGATCGATCCGGAAGACGAAGCACTTCTAAAATATTACGGACCGGAATTCGCCGACCTGCTTGGTCGCATGACT
>CAIXHD010000018.1 GCA_903919065.1 uncultured Bacteroidota bacterium | reverse complement strand
TCCAATCGAGGGTGCATACATTAATCAGAGTGTGCTTGATACTCAAACAAATCCGAAAGGTCCTATGTTTGTAAAAGGAAGCATAAGTCTTCGGATTTATTAAATTTAAACTACCACGGTATAAACAATAAAACTTTAGACTTATGCTCACACAAAGTAACAAAATCGATTTTAGTGGCCAACACTTTTATGTTGGCCTGGATGTGCACCTAAAAAGTTGGAAGGTTTCAATTATGGCCGAAAAACTGACATTAAAAACCTTCTCTCAGGATCCCAATCCGGAACTGTTGCATCATTATCTGGTGAAGAATTTTCCTAATGGAATTTACCATTCGGCTTATGAAGCTGGATTCTGCGGATATTGGATTCATAACAAACTTACGGCATTAGGCATTGATTCCATTGTTGTTAATCCAGCAGATATTCCTACAACAGACAAGGAAAAGGTTAACAAGACTGATAAAAGAGACAGCAAAAAAATTGCAAAGTCTTTGCGAAACGGTGATCTGAAGGGAATTCACGTATCCTCACTTAAGACACTTGAAGATCGGTGCCTGGTGCGAACACGGGGAACTATGATGAAGGATCTTACGCGGAATAAAAACCGGATCAAATCCTTTTTGTATTTTCATGGAATTGAGATACCTGAGACTTTTACCCAGTCATCGAATCATTGGCCCAAGCGATTTATAAATTGGTTAAGAAGTATTGAACTGGTTGAATACAGTGCCAGAAAATCACTCAATCTGATTATCGATGAAAGCGAGCATCAAAGATTAATCATCCTGGATGCGACCATGGGTATCAAAGAATTGTCCCATAGCGAAACATATGCAAAAAAAATCAAATTATTACAGAGTATTCCAGGGATTGGCATATTGACAGCCATGATCATATTGACGGAAATTGAAACGATAGATAGGTTTGATAGTTTTGATAAGCTATGCAGTTTCATTGGTTTGGTCCCGACCATGAATTCAAGTGGGGAGAAAGAATTAATTGGAGAAATCACACACCGTGGAAATAATTTTCTACGAAGTGCAATTGTCGAGAGTGCCTGGGTCGCTGCGAGAAAGGACATGGCTCTAAACAAAAGTTATCACGATTATTGCAGGCGGATGGAGCCAAATAAAGCAATTATCAGGATTGCAAGAAAATTATTAAATCGGATTAGATACGTTTTAAAAAATAACGAACCGTATAATTATTGTGTTGTGAATTAGAACTTTATCCTATAAGAACAATTTTTGTGAGACTGCTACCGATGCCTTGCAGTTCTGAATTTCAGAATCTGCTACCGAAAGGATGCGGCTCACTTTCTATAAAAAATAAAACGAGACCATACAGCCCGGAATTACAAACCGGTTCTGTTGATAGAAGGGTGTTTTTATAGATTGTTTTATAGATTTATAACCTCCAAATTTTCGCTATGGGAATTCGGAGGTGAGTTTGTATTAGCCATAATTGGCCATGAAATACAAAAAGAGCCTCTTTCAACAAGAAGCTCTTAATAGTATTTCACAGCCATAAGTCCTATTGCTGCTGAGTTGCTCTCCAGCAGAGCTCACTTCCCCTTCAGACTTATGATGTGAAATTATTAAAAAATAATTCATCATTCTCTTGTTTTACAACATAGAAGGCATCGGTGATTTTTCCATGAAGTATGATTTAGAGATCTCAACTCCCTGGCAGGTGAACGATTCTGCAACTGCCAAGCTGGTCCAGACCGGTACCAGTGCGCTCTCAAACGTTGAAATTCTGGCGGTGGCTGCTGGAATTACAGAAGAATCTTCCAGAAAATTACTGGTGTTGGCCGGTAATGATTTTCACGCGCTGGCAAAAATGTCGCTCAGTGTTATGTGTCAGATCGATGGTATCTCCACGGCAAGAGCTATCCGTATCGCAGGCATTTTCGAGATCGGCCGAAGGAGACGCTCCACTCCGGCAACCCTGCGGCCAAAAGTTAAGTGCTCGATGGATGCCTGGAAAGTAATCGAACCGGT
>CAIXHD010000017.1 GCA_903919065.1 uncultured Bacteroidota bacterium | reverse complement strand
GGTAAGCCGATCCCTTTTCCTTTATGGCATTGTTTGCCCAGTTTAATCCGAAGAGAGTTTTTCCTTTATGGTAGATGGCCGTTTCCGGTGTGTTGAGATATTTGGCCTTTTGATCCTCTGTCATGGCCCGGGCGGTAAAGCCATTGATCCGGCCATATTTGTTGTGAATGGGAATGATCAGCCGGCCACGGAAGAAATCATACAGCTGTCCTGCTTTGTTTTCGCTTTCCTTGATCAGTCCGGCCTCCTGCAGTATTTCCATTTTGATTCCGGATTGGCGGGCGAAGCTGATCAGGCCATCGTTCTTGCTCGGAGCAAATCCGATTTCAAACTGTTTGATGGTTTCCTCGGTCCAACGGCTGAGTGCATAATCCAAGGCAGGCTTATTGGTGGGATCGTTTAACTGAGCGGTGAAATAGGAACCGGCCAGTGAGTTGACCACGTAAAGGGATTCAGCATGATGCTGGGCGGCCTTCTGCTCGCTGCTTTGCTCTTCTTCTTGTAAAGAAATGCCATGACCGGAAGCCAGAGACCGGCAGGCCTCCGGGAAGGAGATCCCTTCCTTCGCCATGATGAAGGCGATGCCGTTTCCCCCGGCTCCGCAGCCAAAGCATTTATAGGTATTTGTTTTCTGGAAGATCTTGAAGCTGGGTGTCTTTTCATCATGAAACGGACAGCAGGCTTCCCAGGTCGTGCCGTTCTTTTTAAGTTTTGCGTACTTGCCAATCACATCAACGATCGGGATACTGATTAGCTGGTCTATGGTTGATTGAGGGATCATCGGAATGTCTTGATTAATGTGGTGCCTGGATTGGGATCTTGCGGTGAGGGTAGGTGGCAGCCAACCTATTCATACCGCCGGTTGTTCAGAACGATTGTGATGTCGCGGATCAGTTGCTCGACATATTGGAATTCATCGTCGAAGTTGATCGGCTCGATGGCGGTCAGCATCCGGTAGGATTCTGCTTTCTTCAGGAAGCTGAGGTAGGTCTTCAGGGCTCGGCGGATAAACTCAAGGCTCCTGGTATTGGAGCTACGGTTGAGCACGGATGAGGTTGGATCGATCATAGGACTCTATTCTATATATATTGTAGCCGGGGTTTATATTCTCCGGAGACCTTTTAACAGCCTTACTATTGTTTTATACTTGATTGAGTTTGCTTGTTCGATCCTTAGCAGTTCCTCCATAATATTGAAGATCTCGCTTTCGATGATCGGACTGTGTCGTATTCCCTTTAAAACCTGATCGATGTAGCTCAGGGAGTACTTCGTCGAGGTTTTGATCTTACTGCGCGAACCCCTTGGTAGCATGCTCCTTATCTGAGAAAGAATTTCCGGATTCATAGAATAATTTAAATTTGTGTAGTAATTGTGTAGTATTTGTGTAGTAATTTGTGTAACATTGGCTTGAAATTGGGATGGTGATAACTTGGGAATAGCCCTATGACAAGTTTAGCCACGGAAAATGATTTTCCATCTGGCAAAAGTTGCCGACGGCAGTTACGATTGGAAATAGTTTGGGAGCACTTGAATATGAGGAGCAAAAGTTGTTGCCGGGTAGGGTAAAAGATATAAACAGCAAAAAACCACTAACATTCCAGTAAACAAAAAGCGCAAATAATCAATAAGTTATGGCAAAAATGGTTGGTCTGATTATAAAGGAGCGCAGGGAGCAAATCCGCATGACAAAGTCGGCTTTGGCAAGAGCGCTCGGATGCAGTCCGCAGAATGTTGAATCGCTTGAGCACCGGAAAAGTGTTGACTTTGAGTTGGCCGAACGGTTATGTGAGATCCTGGATTTTGACCTTTTCGCCTACTACCGTGGGCACTCCTTTGGGATACAGGTTGATAATGAAGAATTGCAACTTAAACTACAGGAAATCAAGGATAAGTATACTCAACTCCTTGAGAAACACACCCTGTTGTTAGAGCGATTTACCATGCTAAATGGTCAAAGCAAAGATATACAAGCAATTAGTTAAATAAGGTAAATGTGTATTGAAATTGGTCATGATCAGGGTGGTGATTTGATGGTTGAATGCTTAGAAATGGTGGGAATGCAGAAAGAACGTTTGCTGCAATATTTGGGTGGGGACACGGGCAGGAGCTGTATTGGGGGATACCGACCTGAGAACATCAAAATTTCGAAGAAAGAAGCAAAAGTGGTAAAATTTGAAAATCCGTATTGAATCCGTACCGAACAGTCACTTTCATTAAATGTAAAATATTAATAATTAGATCATAGGGTAAAAAGATCGTGAACTCTCCAGGTTCACAAAGCCCTCCGAAATTCTCGGAGGGTTTTTTGTTTTCCTAGTCGTAGCGGGGGTTTCAGAAGCAGCCGACCTGAACCTGATTATCAACACCAGCAAGGCAAAGCTG
>CAIXHD010000016.1 GCA_903919065.1 uncultured Bacteroidota bacterium | reverse complement strand
CTTACGGCACAGACAAAATCAGCAGACAATTCCGGCGAATGGACTTTCAAGCCCGGGATCGGAGTGGGTCTTAAAGCCTCTACCAATGGCCTTGGTGGAGATGTAATTTATAATTTTCATAAAAGAATGGACGTGCGTCTTGGATTTGAGACCATGGGATTTGCCACCAATGTCCCTTTTGAAGAACAGGGAATTAATTACAGTGCCGATGTAAAAGTCAAAACCGGTAGCGTATCGCTATTGTATGACTTTTACGTTCTGAATCATATTTTCTTTGCAGTTGGCGCCGGCTATAACCTTTTCCAGGTGCAGGCCGACGGCCAAGCTTCAGGTGCCCTTCAGTTCGGTGATATCTCTATTACAAAGGAGATGATAGGTGATTTCCATTTTAAGGTTGACCCCAGCCTGAAAATATCACCTTATTTCGGTGTTGGCTTCGGACGTACCTTGGGACTAAAGAAACGTCTTGGATTCGCGTTTGAATTAGGAACCTTTTATCAGGGTTCTCCTTCGATTACCATTCTGGCTAACGGACTCCTTTCCCCGACAGCAAACCCGGATCAGGGACAGGCAGTAAAGCTTGAGAAACAGATCAGTCAATATACTATGTACCCGGTTCTTAAACTGTCTCTTTCCTATAAGATTCTCACCCTCAATTAGACTTTTATAAATAGAAAAGATTTCGCAAAATGAAAAATAAGATAATTGCACGGATTTTATCGCTGACCGGTACGATAATCATCGTTGGTTGCCTCGTCGGATGCAGCGATATGTTTGTTGACCCGACCAAGGATAAAGATTCCGGCGAATCAATCTCCCTTTTAGTACTTGACCCGAATTTCATAAAAAATAAGATTGCGATTCGGCTTGTTGATATGAATACCAATGAACCCATCAATACTGAAGAAATTACAGTCAATTTTTATGGAGATGATGCTGTGAACCTGGTAACTTTTGCAGGTGATAAGAAACAGGAATTCAAGACCAAGTCTTCAATTATTGAAGTTGGTTACGATCCAAATATTACGGTTGACGCGACTAACCCTATTGAGCTGACGGTTGTGGCTGAGAGCGAAAACTATATTTCTGCCCCGCAGTTTATAAGTTATACCACAGGCGGAATCAAGAATCTGATTGTTAAAATGGTCGGCTTGGGCTCATTTAAAACGACTACAATTGATCCATACAGCGAGCCTTTTGACATTAGTTTTCTAACTGTACTGCACTCGGCTGACCTGCTTGCAAAAAGGGATATTCACACCCTTCCTACCGGAACGGCTTATGAATATCTTTACCTTTATCGTGCAAATAAGGAAGGAGGCTTGCTCTGTAATAATGTAACAGATGCCTCGCTGTATCCGGATTATGGCGCTTATTATATTGATGGTACAGCAAATGCAAGGGTGGTTCCTCCTGTAGTTCCTGCAAGGGATGTTACATTATCGAAATACTCTAATGTATATTCCACTATACTAAGAAGCGGACAAGCCAAATGTACAGGGGGTTTAACTATCCGTGTTACCAGATCTGAAGGCGGTGAAGGAAGCGGAGTATATTCTTATCGTCTGACTTTATCTGATGGTAAGGTTCTTGATGGGAGAATAACAGTTGCATTTCCATCAAGTGATAACCTGATTGAACAGATTTATTATCCTTCCTCGAATCCTGCTGTTAAGGTAGAATTGTTCGGAGATGCTCAGTTTGATATGTCCGGCGCAGTTAACCTGGCTTCACCCTGTGGGCAGACCGCCAGTTTTACAGCTACCGTGAAAAGTAATCTGAAAACATATAAGTTTATAACACAATACAGTTGCCCTGATCTGATTGTAAGTATGGGCCTCAGCATTAGCGGTGAGTTCAGGAAAGAAGGAGATACCGGTGCCTGGACTGGATTCAGCTTCGTCGAAGGCGTTTGCATGGTACAGCTGGAGCCTGGTGTAAATTATAATTTCCAGGTGAACCTTGATGGAACCAATTACTCCTATCTATTACCTACAGACCTTGCAAAACTGCAGGAGGCAATTAAGAACAATCAAAGCGACCAGTACACAATAAAACAGATGAATGGCTTTAGGACTGGAGATATGACGACCATTTTTGTGGAAGTGCAATTCGGCCAGGGAATATGTGACATTTTAAATTAAGGCACATGTTTTATTAACCATTCCGGTTTACGGATACGGATTTTAGCTGCTCCCGGGTCCTAAATGGCCCGGGAGTATTCTTTTTAGCGCTTGCCGGATTTCCGCACTCCCAGCATCACGGACACGGGCCTCGCCGAACGGCCTCCTCGAGTTAAAGCTGGTTAAAGGCATTATATCTATACAATTACGAAACAATTTTGACGAACAGTTGTTATGCACTAGCGTACACCTTGCCGAAAACCTAAATAATGTATATGAAAACAATCAAAATGCTCATG
>CAIXHD010000015.1 GCA_903919065.1 uncultured Bacteroidota bacterium | reverse complement strand
TTCCAAAAAGAACCCTAAACCAAACTCCGTGATGGAATATTTTTTCCAGTACACGCAAGGGCTTTTCCATAGATTGCGTATTTTTCCTCCAAGTTATCTGTTTTGAGATTCTGTTCCAAAACGGCTAATACTCCGTGGTTAAAAAACAACAACATGATAAAACGAATTTTTAGCGCAGTCATTATCAGCCTGATATTTATACAGATACAGGCACAACCAAAAATCGATCCTTCAAGCATCCGGGAAAAGATGCAATGGTTTGCTGATGCGAAGCTGGGGATTTTCATCCATACAGGCATTTATGCAGTTGACGGAATTGATGAATCCTGGAGTTTTCATAATAAAAAGATCAGCTATCCCGATTATATGAAGCAGCTTAAAGGTTTTACGCTTAAAAATTATGATCCAGCTGCCTGGGCAGACCTGATACAGCAAAGTGGTGCCAGATATGCGGTGGTCACTACAAAACATCACGATGGCGTTGCCATGTATGATACAAAAATGAACGATCTGAGCATCGTTAAGTCAACACCGGCAAAGAAGGATATGATAAAACCGTTTTTCGAGGAGCTCAGGAAAAGGAATATTAAGTGCGGCGCCTATTACTCGCTGATCGACTGGTCGCACCCCGATTATCCTGGCTTTTTGAAGGACAGCTCGAAATATCAGGTGGAGAAAGATTACGACCGATGGAACAGGTTCCGTAAGTTTTTTCAAGGCCAGATCAGCGAAATCAGCACACAGTTCAAGCCGGATTTGTGGTGGTTCGATGGCGACTGGGAACATAGTGCAGAGCAATGGGAATCGGAAAAAGTGCGGTCAATAATATTGGCAGGCAACCCGAAAGCGATCCTCAACGGACGGTTGCAGGGTTGGGGTGATTATGATACCCCCGAACAAAATTTTCCGGTATCACGACCTAAATTCAACTGGTGGGAACTTTGCATGACGAGCAACGACAATTGGGGCTTTCATCATGATAATAACTGGAAAACACCCTATGAGATCATCACTATTTTCGTTGATGCTGTTTCCAATGGTGGAAATTTACTGTTAGACATGGGCCCGAAAGAGGACGGAACCATACCGGATGAGCAAGTTAATATCCTGAAGGAGCTGGGCTCCTGGAATAAAAAACATGGAGAGGCGATATTCAACACGGTCGGAGGAATTCCTCAGGGACATTTTTATGGTCCGACTACCCTATCGAAGGATTCCACCTCGCTCTATCTATTTCTTCACGGTAATGTTAACGGCACCGTGATGCTGAAAGGTTTGAATAATAAGATTGAGGAAATCTCCGTCGTTGGAAATGGCCAGAAATTGACACATAAAGTAGTGGGAAAAATCTCTTGGAGCCCTGTTCCCGGATTGGTTTACATTGATGTTCCCGGGGATATCAAGGACAAATATGTTACTGTACTAAAACTGAAACTCGATAAGCCCATCAAGCTGTATCGCGGACAAGGAGGACTTAACTAGCAGACTGAAGACTGGAGACTGGAGACTGAAGACTGAAGACTGGAGACTGAAGACTGGAGACTGAAGACTGGAGACTGGAGACTGAAGACTGAAGACTGAAGACTGAAGACTGGAGACTGGAGCCTATGAACCGGTTGAGCGTAGCTTCCCTTCTATAAAATCAAGCTTGCCGGCGCGTTCCATCGCATAGGTGCGCTCCCTGACATCAACAAGGAGCAGAAGTTCTTTAGCCCTTGCCAGTGCGTGTTGTGATGACACACCAGGATCATCAGAAATTTCAATTAGCAGATCAGCCAGCAGCTCGATATTATCTGAATTCAGCTCACGGTGATTAGCTAAAAATGCTTCCAGATTGGATGATTCCATCTCGATTAGCATTTTTAAGGTAAACCCTGCCTCTGATTCAAACTCCAGGTCGACCATCGACAGATTGAAATCGTATTTCTGCGTTTGCCTGCTTTGAACCAGCTTACCGATCAGGCCAAGCACCATCTGGCCAAATTTCTGAATCTCATCGACAATAAAATCCCTGCGTTCCATAAATTCCCATATCAGTAAGGGTAAAGGTAATTTCTTCCTATAAATATTCTCCAATCCTTCTGCCGCATTTATTTACTGAAATTTTTCCATTTGTGAGGGAAAGGTGCATCTATATTGGAAAACAAAAGTCATGCAAAAAGAAAATCTTTCAATCAATTTGCGCAAACCGCTCAGACTGGCAACTGGCAATTACAAGAACCCGGGAATGTACTTTCTCACCATTTGCTCATTTGAGACAAGACCTGTTTTCGGAAAAATCTCGAATAATCATTTAACAATGAATCCAGCAGGAAATCTCGTCATGAAATGGTGGGAAAAACTTCCGTCGAAATTCAGCAGGATAATTTTAGGTGACTTCGTAGTCATGCCGAACCATTTTCACGGAATCATCATTATTGAACCGATTGTAGGGGAGGACCCGCGGGTCCTCCCTCCTGCCAAAATCAAATGGGAGGACAAATGGGTCCTCCCCTACGACATTTCATCTGGCGATAGGGAAATTGTCGACACACGGGTCGCTCCAAGTGTTCCAAGGATCATGCAGTGGTTTAAAACAATGTCGACAAATGAGTTCTTGCGTATGGAGAAAGAAACAGGGTCCAAACAATTTCAAAAGCTTTGGCAAAGAAGTTATTATGATCACATTATCAGAAACAATACCGATCACCAAAGAATTTCCGATTATATCAGGAATAATCCTGCAAGATGGGTCGCCGATCGGTTTAACCGTCCGTAGGGGAGGACCCTTGTGTCCTCCCATGTGACCATTTTGATCAATTCGTAGGGGAGGACCCGCGGGTCCTCCCCTACAATCGTTCCACCACCTCCACCCTCCCCTTCTTCAACCTCACCTCCCTAACTTCCTCACTCCCTCTCGTCGTTACCTTAACCACCTGGTCAATTTTAGATACCAGCGTCACTTTTACCTCCTTTTCACTCCATACCAGAGATTGCAAAGTAATCTGCCCACGCAGTAATAATCCACTGATTTCGCCTGATTTCCAGTCGGGCGGACATGCCGGCAGGAGATTGATTTTACCCGGCTCGGAGTAGACCAGCGATTTCATTATCACTGCAGGAAATCCTCCCGAGAGATCGAGATTGAACAGTTCGTGCGGATTATGTGTGGTCACCAGATTTGAAAACCAGTAAACCGATCCGAGCCAATTGATCATATCCTGAACAGCCACAGCATCTCCAACTGCAGCAGCTGCCAAAGCAAGCTGAACCATTCCAAAAGCCATTACGCCGCCATCTTCCTGGCGCCTGACCTTCATCCTTTCGTCCACAGCCTTGCGGCATGCCTCCATTAATATCGGGTCGGCAGCGATATCCGGATCAGTAACATCCCAAAGTCCGTACAGATGGGAGGCGTGACGGTGAGCATAATTATCTGATAAGGAATCCCACATATATTCCCGCAGTGCTCCATCAGAATTGACCTGATAATCGGGCATCTTTGAAAGCATATTTTTCCATAGAGAAACAGTATCCGCTGGCAGGCCCAGCACAGTGCCTGCCTCTACCAGATTTCGAAACAGCTGCCGTGCGGCCATCACATCCATCGTGGCATTGATGCAAGCCTGATCGGGGCTGCTGCCAGGATTGTTCTCCGGCGAATAGGATGGAATAAATACCCATTTGCCGTCTTTCCCGGGAACCAGGAAATCCTGATAAAACAGGGCTGATTCTTTCATAAAGGGCAGGGCACGATTTTTCAGGAAACTGAGGTCACCGGTGAACAGGTAATAATCGTAAAAAAACTCCGACATCCAGGCAGCTCCGGCTGTCCAGAACGTCATCGGCCAGGTGCGGTCGAAATGGTTGTTCAGCCCATGTGAGCTGGTGCGTGATGCTACATGTATGCCTCTTGTATTATACATCCTGCGGGCATTATCGCGATATTGAGGCAATAGGGATTCCTGATATTTAAAAAACCCATCCATCAGTTCCGGCATATTACCCGGCATCAATGAAGCCAGGGCCACTTGGAGGTTACCATTCTGCGTAAAATCGCCCGACCAGGGAGGCGCGGTTGTGCCGGCCCATATACCCTGAAGGTTCGGAGGCATAATGCCCGCAGCACAAAGAATATTGTACCGGGCGGCATCAAATTCCTTTTCAAGTAATGCTGGCAACGGTTTTTTTGCTGACCTCTTCAGCAACTCTTCCGATGACAGATTCCTCTCGGCACCTCCGTTCAGATCAATGGATACCCGGTCAAAAAGTTCACCATGAACCTTTGCATGGCGACTCAGCAGCTTTGAATAGTCAGGTTTCATGGTATTCACCTTCTTTTGAAGCATCCTCACGAGATCACCACCAACTAATTTCTCCCTGTCAGATGTTGGCTCAATTTTAACCAACAGCAAAAGCTCATCCGCACCTTTAATTACCATTTCCGATCCTACCGCCTGGCAGGAACCGCCGCTGTTGATAACCCGCATGACGCCAGCCAAACCTTTCAGGCTCCCTTC
>CAIXHD010000014.1 GCA_903919065.1 uncultured Bacteroidota bacterium | reverse complement strand
GTTGAGATTTTCTATGCCGCTGTTAAAACCGGGAAATTTACTTGTCCGCTTCCGGCCGGTACTTTCCTGGATATGATGTACATGCCTGATGCGATCGATGCTGCCATCGACCTGATGCAAGCCGATCCGAAAAATCTGAAGCATCGTAACTCTTTCAACGTTACCGCCATGAGTTTCGATCCTGAGATCCTTGCCAATGAAATCAAAAAGCATATTCCCGGATTTATCATGAGTTATGATCCGGATCCTGTAAAAATATGCATTGCCAACTCCTGGCCAAACCAGATGGACGACAGTTGTGCCCGCGCAGAGTGGGGCTGGAATCCGAAGTTTGATCTTCCTACTATGGCCGCTGATATGCTTAAGGTGATTGGCGAGAAGCACGCTAAAGGCCAAATATAGGTATCAGGTTTCGGGTATCGGGTTTCAGGTAAAACAGAAAGTGTTGTTAATCAGGTAACATTTTCGATATGGTAATATATCGAAATATATCCCTATGTTTAAACCCGGTTGGCAACCAGGGGGAAAATTAAATTCCCGTAATTTAACCTAATGACCTAATTTTGTACAAAAACCCTAATTTCCTATCTATGAAAAAATTTTTGACTTTTTTTGCCGGAGCCATGCTTGCCGGTAGTTTATTCGCAGGCGGATTGGTCACAAATACCAATCAGAGTGCGCGTTTCACAAGGTTGGCAAGTCGGAATGCCTCTACTGGCATTGATGCTGTTTATTACAATCCGGCAGGTTTAACAAAACTTGGTAATGGCTTATTCTGTTCCTTGAACAACCAGACAATTGGTCAGGAAAAATCTATCCTCAGCGACTATGCTTATCTTTCAGGAACTCCGAAAGAATACATTGGTAAAGTAAGTGCACCTGTTTTTCCAGGTGTTTATGTAGCTTATAATACTGGAAAACTTTCATTATCAGCCGGATTCAATCCGATTGGTGGTGGCGGTGGTGCAAAATATGCAGCTGGTCTGCCATCTTTTGAAATGTCAATAGCTGACCTCGTTCCATTGTTGGCCAGTCAAAAACTTCCTACATCAGCTTATTCGGCTGATATCAACTTTGAAGGATCATCGATTTATTTCGGATATCAGGCAAACGTTGGTTACAAAATCAATGATATGCTCTCATTAGCAGTTGGTGCCAGGTTGGTTACCGCATCAAACACCTATCTCGGATCGTTGACCAATATTAAAATCAACACAAACTATCCGGCTTTTGGAGCTTCTTATACTGGTGGGATGGTTCTGGCAAGTGAATTTTTTACTTCAGGCGCAACCTTTTTGAATACTGTTTCAGGTGGTATGACTACTTCAGCTGCCGGATTGGGACAAATCAGCACCGCTGGTTACGGATCACAATTGCTTGCTAACGGAACGGCTCTGGGTTTATCAGCCACTCAGGTTGCACAGATGCAGGGACTTATTGGTGCTGCCGGCTTTAACCCAGCAGGTTTAACCATTGACCAGGCTCGCGGAATTCTTGCAGGTGCAGCTCCTGTATTTGCCGCCAAAGCGGCTGCCATGACTGCCAACGCTGCTGCCACAAAGGATATTTATGTTGATGCTGCAAAAGCCGGTAAGGGATTTACACCGATCATCAGTGCAAACTTTTCACCATCTGATAAATTGAATATCGCAGTGAGATATGAATTCCAGACCAAGCTCGACCTGACCACAACGGTTAACGATAGCAAAACCGGTGGTATCTTTACCGATGGAGCTACAACCATTTCCGATATGCCTGCCCAATTATCCGCAGGTATTGAATATAAGCCAATGGAAAAGCTTCTTGTTTCGGCAAGCATGAACTACTATTTTGATAAGAAAGTGGATTATGACGGAAGCGCAGATCTGAATGTGAATATGATAGATAAGAATTTCAAGGAATTTGCAGTAGGTGTGCAATACGGTCTGACTGATAAACTGGCGGTTAGTGCCGGTTGGCTCGGTACTTACACTGGTGTTAACGCCAACTATCAGAATGACCAGAGTTACAGTCTGAATACAAATTCTGTTGGTGCAGGTTTCGGTTTCAAGATCAACAAGATGCTTGAGTTGAACATTGGCGGTCAGTACACAGTGTATCAGGAGGGTTCAAAAGGATTCAACCATATGCTGGGTACAAATCCTATCCCTGTTACTGAGACTTACAACAAGAATACATGGGTGGTTGCAGTAGGACTTGATTTCTTTTTTGGGAAATAAGCCTAACAGAAAAATGATATTTTTAAGGGAGGCCCAAAAGGTCTCCCTTTTTTCATAAATTAGGGTTCGAAACTTAAACGATATCCTATGAATACAAGTAAGCAAGCTGAGCGCCTTCATTCTCTTGATGTGCTCCGTGGGTTCGATATGCTCTGGATCATTGGAGGAGGAGAGCTTGCAATTGCATTGGCAAAGGTCACTAACTGGGGCTGGCTTAATTGGTTCGCTGAGCAGCAGGAGCATGTTAAGTGGGATGGTTTTCATTTTGAGGATCTGATTTTTCCATTGTTCATGTTTATTTCCGGGGTAGCCATATCCTTCGCCATACTTGGGAAAATCGCCAGGGGGGGAAGTAAAACGAAAACCGCCTGGAAGATTGTTCGTCGCGGATTCACTCTCGTAGTCCTGGGAATACTTTACAATGGATTCCTTCAGTTCCGGTTTGCCGAAGGGGGCGTCAGGTATGCCAGCGTGCTTGGACAGATCGGGTTGGGATATATGTTTGCTTCACTCATCGTATTATATACCAGGCACTATTCTTTCCGTTTGATGTGGCTCGGAGGGATTTTATTGGGTTACGGCATCATCCAGAACTTTATTCCGGTGCCAGGCATCGGGGCTGGCGTTCTCACTCCTGAAGGGTGCATAAATGGTTATATCGATCGGTTATTTTTACCTGGGCGTCTCTATGGTGGTGTTTTTGATCCGGAGGGGCTATTGTGTATTGTATCCGCTACCGGTATTACCCTGATGGGCGCGCTCGCTGGCGAGGTACTGAGGAGCAAGGCTTGGGATGAATACCGTAAACTGCTGATATTAAGCGGAACTGGGATAGTTTTTATTGTAATCGCTTTATTGTTGAAACCCTATTATCCGGTGATCAAATCTGCCTGGACATCGACATTCAATCTGTTGGCCGGTGGCATCAGTCTGCTGCTTTTATCGCTCTTCTATCTGGTGATCGATATATTGAAATTCAGGCGCTGGGCGTTCTTTTTCACCGTGATCGGCATGAACTCCATCACTATATATCTGAGCTCGGCAGTCATTGATTTCGGTCATATCAGTAAATTCTTCACGGGCGGACTCACCCATATTTCCGGCGAGCTCTGGGGCGAGGTGTTTTTCATGATCGGATTTATTGCGGCGGAATGGATTATGCTGCTTTATTTGTATAGGAGGAAGAT
>CAIXHD010000013.1 GCA_903919065.1 uncultured Bacteroidota bacterium | reverse complement strand
TAATGATAAAGGCCTTTGCGTAATTGACCTGGATACCGTGATGCCGGGATACGTGCATTATGATTTTGGAGATAGCATCCGTACTTCTACCAATACCGGAGCTGAAGATGATCCGGATTTGTCGAAAGTCGAAATGGATATTCGTCTGTTTGAAGCTTACACAAAAGGTTTTCTCGGAGAAACCCGTAGCACGCTCACCCCACTGGAACTAGACAATCTGGCCCTGGCCGGAAAATTGTTACCCTATATGATCGGCGTCCGCTTTCTGACAGATTATGTTGACGGCGACAACTATTTCAAAATCAAGCATGAGCATCATAATTTGCAACGCGCAAAGGCGCAGTTTAAGTTATTACAGAGCCAGGAGAGGCAGTTTGCTTCCATGAAGGAGATCGTGACACGAAACGCGTGACGCGTGACGCGGAAGAAAAGAATCGAAACACGTGACGCGTGACACGGAAGATTGGACTTTAGGTTTGCTTGAATCGGATTAAGCCTTGGAGCATTTGTCTTATCCGATTGAGATTATTTATAGCCGAAATGGAATCTTCCCTGATAAAACCCAATCTTTTACTTATTTCCAATTGTGTTTCGAGTTCAGAAAGAGAACCTAAGGAAATATGGAGGAACTGAATGAATTCTTTGGGTGATTTTCTTGCTGCCCCTTCAGCGATATTCGAAGGAATGGAGACCGCAGCTCTTCGCATTTGCTGAGCAAGTCCATATCGTTCTTCCATTGGATATTTTGTTGTTAATTCGTAAACATTTGTGACCAAATCCATTGACAGTTTCCAAACATCCATATTTTTGTGTATCATAACCATGTGTTTATCGTATAGATGCATTAACCTTTACCAAATGGAAAATCTTCAAGCCTTTTTATTTTCTCTTTTCTTCCGTGTTACGCGTCCCGTGTCACGTGTCACGATTTTTTCGGCAATCGCTCTGTGGTTAGCTACGTCGTGCGCCCCCCAAGTGCAACAATCCCAACCCATCCTCGGCGGCGGCGGGGAGGCAAATCCTACGTTGAAAACCAATGCGACTGCGCTGAAAAACTTTCAGGATATGCGGTTTGGAATGTTCGTCCACTGGGGACCAATATCCATTAAGGGCACTGAAATAGGCTGGTCCAGGGGAGTGGAAGTTCCGGTTAATACGTATGACAGCCTTTATCTTCAGTTTAATCCGGTGAACTTTAATGCCGATGAGTGGATCAGTCTGGCAAAAGAGGCCGGGATGAAATACTTTGTGATCACCTCGAAACATCACGATGGATTTGCTCTGTGGCCATCGGAATACACCGATTTCGATATCGCTTCAACACCCTATAAAAAGGATGTGCTGAAAGATATGGAGCTGGCTTGCGATAAGCAGGGAATAATGTTTGGGACTTACCATTCGGTGCTCGACTGGTATCATCCTGATTATACCACACGGCACGGTAACGATCCAAGGCCTGTCGATAGTACGACTATGGTAAAGTATAAGCAATACCTGTTCAGTCAGGTGAAGGAACTTATCCAGAATTATCATACCAATATTCTTTGGTTCGATGGCCAGTGGGAAAATTCGTGGACCCACAAGGACGGCATGGAATTGTATAAATTCATCCGTGATCTGAATGATAATATCCTTATCAACAACCGTGTTGACAAAGGTTTCAAAGGAATGGCCGGGATGACCGACAGTATAGCAAAATATGCCGGTGATTATGGAACCCCGGAACAGCGCATCGGCGGATTCAGCAAGGAATATCCCTGGGAATCATGTATCACGGTGGGTGAACAGTGGGCATGGAAACCCAATGATAAGATAAAGAGCGTGGATGATATTGTTTTTACCCTGATAAAAACTGTCGGTGGTAACGGAAACCTGCTGCTTAATGTTGGCCCTATGCCTGATGGCCGTATCGAACCCCGTCAGGTTGAACTGCTAAAAGGTGTGGGGAAATGGATTGCCGTTAATGGTGAAGGAGTGTATGGAACCCGCGGCGGTCCTTTCCTTCCAAATGATAAAATGGCTTCAACGCACATCGGACAGGTGATATACCTTCATGTCATGGACAAGTCACTTAAAGAGATTACTTTGCCATTGCCGCAGGGAGTAAAAGCCACCCGCGTTAGTGTTTTAGGCGGGAAGTCGGTAAGCTATGATAATCGCGACGGTGAACTTCTGATCAGGGTGCCTGAAAGCCTGCCAGTTTCTCCGGCTTACGTATTGAAAATCAAATTAAATCGCGATGCCGGGGCCATTGAGCCCATCGCGATAAAATAAATAAAGCTTGATTTGCTCCCATGAGGTTTGCTAACAGAATAATCATTTTCAACTTTTTTGCAGCAATTGCTTTACTTGCCGGTGGCAGCTTAATGGCGCAGTCGGGAAATTTGTTAACCCTGAGTTCCTGGAATAATAGGGCAATAGTTAACACCGCCTATGGTTCTGTGAAGGGTATTTCTGATAAAGGAAATACATGGTGCTGGAGAGGAATTCCATATGCCACTCCACCGGTTGGCTCCTTGCGCTGGAAAGCTCCGACCGATCCTGCTCCCTGGACAGGAATCCGAAATGCAAGTAAGTTTGCCAGTCCGGCTTCCCAGCTTTTACCCAGATTAGGGCCAATGGGTTCGGAGGACTGCCTTCACCTGAATATATGGCGACCAAAAAATGAGGAATCACGGCTGCCGGTTTATGTATTTATTCACGGAGGAGGAAATTCTATCGGCACTGGAAACTCACGTGATTATTATGGGCATGCTGTGGCTGGTGAGTCGAAAATGGTTTACGTTACCGTGAATTTCCGTCTGGGAGTGATGGGTTGGTTCCGGCATCCTGCCGTTACAGGATCAGGAACTCCGGAAGATCAGAGCGGAAATTTCGGAACGCTCGACCTTATAAAGGCTTTGCAATGGATCCATAAAAATATCGAAGCCTTTGGCGGCGATCCGGGTAATGTAACTATTGCCGGGGAATCTGGTGGCGCTTTCGATGTATTGTCGCTGCTAACCTCACCCTTGGCAAAGGGACTTTTCCACCGGGCAGTTTGTGAAAGCGCTATTAATATGATTTATAGCACGAAACAGGCCGAGGAGCAAACAGTAAAGCTTGTTAAAAACCTTTTAATAGCCGACGGAAAAGCGACGGATGATGTCAATGCAGATCAAATATATCGAGGAATGGGCGATCGGGAGATCGATAACTATCTGCGTTCGAAATCACCGGTGGAAATCATGAAACGAATACCGGTGATTTTCGGAGTTATGGCCGAATGGCGTTCCATTTATACAGATGGTGTTGTTTTGCCGTCCAAAGGTTACGGAGTATTTGCTGATGGCAGCTGGGCCAATAAAGTTCCTTTGATTATCGGGGTAAACAAAAACGAGGCAACACTTTTCAATTTATTGCTTAAGAAAGATGCTCCGGGTACCCGGGATTATGAATTATTGTCGCGATATCAATCCTTACTTTGGAGGGTATGCGGTTTGGATACTATTGCGAGTGCGATGGTCTCCAATCCGGGTTCACCGCCGGTTTACGCCTACCGTTTTGATTGGGGCAGCCCCGACGATTCAGGAATGAGTGTCTTGCCGAAAGAAATGGGGGCCAGAATGGGGGCTAACCATTATGCAGAAATCCCGTTTTTTCTGGGTATGCGAAAAAACCAGCTGGCAATGATTACAGGAAAGACTTATACTACGAAAAATCTGCCTGGTCGTGAAAAACTGACTAAACTGAGTCTTTCCTATCTGTCCAATTTTGCGCGAACTGGCAATCCAAACAGGAATGGTTTGCCAAATTGGGAGCCATGGAATCCATCTCATGGAGCCAATAAGTTCATTATCCTCGATGCTGGGTTTAATGATCTGAGGATTTCTCACGGATCTGAAAACCTGTCTGTAAAAATGGTGATCGACTTGATTAAAACTGAACTGCAGGAACCCGAACAGAGTAATATCCTAAGGAAATTGTACGCTCCACTCCCCTTTGGACTCGGAAAATAGGTCCAGTTCATTTAATTCCTCCCACCAACAATAATATAAACTGTGCTCTGTTTAAACCTTTGTTCAACACAGATGTTCTAACCGCATGAAGTTTAAAGTCTTGTTTTTTTGCTTTTTCGCCTCTTTATGGACAATCACCAGTCAGTCAATGGCTGATGAAGATGCCCGTTTTTCTATAAGTGGTTATATCAAGGATGCCAAAACCGGGGAGGTCCTGATATTTGCCAGTGTGGCAATTGTCGAGATGAATGCCGGCGTATCTACCAATCAATATGGTTATTACTCCATAAAAGTGCCTGCCGGAAATTATACCGTGAGATACTCTTATCTGGGTTATGAGACTTTTGATCGTAAGATAAACCTGAAGGCTAGTGTCACCATTGATATGGAGCTTCAGCCAAAATCAAATACATTGAAGTCTGTGGATATCAATGCCCAGGGTCAAAAGAGTGCTGTCAAGAGTTTGGAGATGAGTTCAATTCGTCTGGACATCAAGCAGTTGAAGACAATCCCCGTATTATTTGGTGAAAGGGATATTCTCAAGGGGATACAGCTTCTGCCCGGTGTCAGTCCAAGTGGTGAGGGTGGAAGCAGCTATTTTGTAAGAGGTGGCGAGGCCGATCAGAATCATATTTTGCTTGATGAAGCGCCGGTTTACAATGCATCTCACCTCATGGGATTCTTTTCAGTATTCAACTCTGATGCTATCAAGGATGTAAAACTTTATAAAGGCGGTATACCTGCTACTTATGGCGGTCGAGGTTCTTCTGTTCTGGATATACGTATGCGCGATGGAAATTCGAAGGAGTGGGGTGTGACCGGTGGAATCGGATTGATATCCTCCCGGCTGTCATTGGAAGGCCCATTGGTAAAGGATAAAAGTTCAATCTTGTTTTCAGCCCGGCGTACTTATGCTGATCTGGCGCTCAAAGCAGTGAGTTCACTTGCCGACAGTGTCACCTTTTATTTTTATGATTTTAATCTGAAAGCCAATTATATACTGGGCGATAGGGACCGCTTGTATCTGTCGGGCTACCTGGGACGTGATATTTTTAGCCGGAAACAGGCCGGTTTCGACTCTGGTAATGCTACTCTTACCCTCCGATGGAACCATAATTTCAATCAGGAGCTGTTTTTAAATACTTCCCTGATCTACAGTGATTATAATTATGGATTTAATGCGGATTTCGGGAAATTCGCATTCAGCCTCAAATCGGGAATTCTTGATTACAGTGTCAAGCAGGATTATACCTGGTATCCAAACCCCGAAAATCTGGTGCGGTTTGGATGGATTTCTGCCTATCATCAGTTCAAACCCGGCAATTTTTCTTCGTCGGACACAAGCGGATTCTTTAAGCCAATTGAACAGCAGCAAGCTTTAGAGAGTGGAGTATATATTTCCAATGAGCAAAAAATCAGCGAATCATTCAGTATGATTTATGGTATCAGGGTAAGCCTCTTCAATAATATCGGGCCTTATACGGTTCACAACTATGGACCAGATCATGAAATGCTTGACTCAACGGCATATCCGGCTGGAAAATTCTACAATACCTATGTCGGATTGGAGCCTCGGTTTACTGCCAACTATTTGATTAATAATACTAATTCGATTAAAGCCAGCTATAATCGGATGTTCCAGTATCTACATATCCTCTCAAACGCCCTCTCAAGTTCTCCAACTGATTTGTGGACCCCCAGCACTCCGCTGATTAAGCCAACCATTGCCGATCAGGTTGCTCTTGGGTATTTTAAAACGCTGCCTAAAAACAACTGGGATCTGAGCGTGGAGGCCTACTATAAGATCTTATCCAATCTGGTAGATTATAAAAATGGGGCTAATACGTTCATGAATCCTGAAATTGAGACTGAGCTTGAGTTTGGAAGGGGCAGGGCCTATGGAATCGAATTCTCAGCAAGCAGGAGCAGTGGCAAGCTAACGGGGTGGGTCAGTTACACACTATCAAAATCGCAAAAACAGTTCGACCGGATAAACGGTGGGAAATGGTTCTCGGCCCGGCAGGATCGCACTCATAACATCTCTCTAGTTGCCTCTTATCAGCTTTCTGATCGATGGACATTTTCGGGAAACTGGATTTACTATACCGGTGATGCTGTGACTTTCCCAAGTGGAAAATATCTGGTTGATGGAGTCCTGATCAATTTATATACCGGAAGAAATGCTTCCAGAATGCCGGATTATCACCGGCTCGATCTCGGATTCACTTATGCGTTTAAACCCAGGAAGAGATGGAGTTCTGATATTAATGTTTCTTTATACAACGTGTATGACCGGAAGAATGCTTACAGTATCTCGTTCCGCGAAAGCGAGACCAAGCCAGGTACCACAGAAGCAGTGCGACTTGCCCTTTTTGGAATAGTTCCCTCGGTTAGCTGGAACTTTAAATTTTAAGTAAACAAATGAAATATAATAAGATACCGATAATTATTCTGTTCGTGGCCATGGTTTCACTTGCGTCATGTGAGGAAGTAATTCAGCTCAATCTGAAAAATACAGCTCCGGTAACTGTTATCGATGCAACAATTAATGCAACATCGGGAAAATGTGTGGTACAGGCAACCTTATCAGCCGGATTTTATGACAACAATAATTTAACCAGGATTCAGGGAGCACAGGTGGAACTGATCGATGGTTCCGGTAACGTGAATTTACTGAATGAGGATAGTGCCGGTGCTTATTCCGTTTCTCAGCTGAAGGTCAGAGAGGGCGAGATTCTTCAATTAAGACTCACTGCTGCTGATGGTGAAGTTTTTGTGGCAACCACCCGAGCGCCCGGAGTGGTTCCTTTGGATAGCCTTAAGTTTGTGAGGGGATTTGGCGATCCCCGTCCAACCAGCGCGCCTATATACCTGATCAATCCGAAATGGCAGGATCCGACAGGCATAGCCAATTATTACCGGTTTAAAGTGACAAAAAACGGCAAATCCGGTCAGGGTAGCTTTAATATTACCAGCGACGAGCCATTCGATGGTACGGAGGTTGATATGCCTCTCTATCGTTATGGGTTTGAGATAGGTGATACAGTTAGGTTTGAATTCCAATGTATCGATTCTGTTAGCCATTCTTATTTCAGCCAGGTAAATGATATGTCGAGGCCAAGCTTTGTATCGGCGACCCCCTATAATCCGGTTGGGAATTTCGACAATGGGGCTTTGGGATATTTTGGCATTTACTTTTCCGAAATCAGGGACACGATTGTTTCGGTCAGGAAGTAAAAAGAAATTTTACGCAAAGACGCTACGGCGACCTGCCTTCTGCCTTCTGCCCTCTGCCCTCTGCCTTATAAAGCAACGCCCATCTCCTGAAACCTTGCCGCGGCATTTAGAAAATGTGCCGTAATCCAGAATACAGTCCAATGCTCGGCATAGCCACCTCGTAACCGATATACATCATTAAGCTCACCTGCCTGCCCGAAATTCGTTTCCTGCATCTGCTCACCCTGACTGCCATAGGGATCGGTCAGCTGTGCGCAGGAACGAAACATCACTTTTGCCAGACGCTGAAGATCCTCGTTTTTTGTGTAAATGCCCAACTGATAAATATCCGGGGTAAAGAATACCCCAAATACATCAATATGCTGATTCTGAGGCGATACTACCGTCCATCCGCGAGTCTTGAACTGATGATCCGCCATGCGTCCCGGGGGTAGTGGGATATCCCAGACTACAGTATAACTCAAACAAACATCACAGGCATGTTTGGCCCAGTCGAGATACTGCGGCTCTTTGGTCAGCTCATAAACGCTCATGAATCCCTGGAACGCCGCCCAGGCTCCTTCCTTATCTTCGCCCGATGCATCCAGCGTTCCGCCCCAGTAGGGCTCTTTCATATCGAGATGTCTGCCTGCATAATATTTTGCTGCCTTGATGGCTGCTAACCGGTATTGATTTGAATTAAAAAGCTTTGATGCAATGCAGAGTGGCGCGATGTAAAATCCTTCAGCAGTGGAACGTGGTATCCAGGTTTCACTAAGTATCCGGGTGGCGGCAAAATCACATGCTTTTTTCAGAAAAGTCTCCCACTTCGAAGTGTCGTATCTCTTATTTATGCGTGCGCTCTCAATAGCTTTGGCAATACTGAACATTCCTTGTCCCATGGAGACCGGATCTTTATTGCCGTAGGTCTTTTTATTCACATCATAGATTACAGGAAAACCATCAGGTCCCACCGCATAGGTGGATAGAAAGTCCATCGATTTCTGAACCATATGGTCGACAGCGGGATCATTATCAAGCTGCTCTTTAAGACTCTGCAGCGCATAACCCGGAGATTCCGCCTGTCCGCACCAGCCCATTACAATTTCGGGCCGGTCCATCCGCGGATACATATTGAATCCGGCATAAACATCGCCTTCGGTCCATCTTGCTTTAGCCATGCGATATTTCGATTTAACGATTTCGCTTAGCGAAGGAAGGTCTTCGGCATAAAAGGGCTTAAACATCGATATTGCGTCATGGACAGGTTTCTGGAAAGCAGTACCTTGTTTATCAATCGGATATAAATCGAGATAAAATGTTTTTTCGATAATGGCACCGGGTTTTACGCTGATATAGGTGTTGCCATAATTCATGGCTCCGCACTGATGGGCCTTGGCCACACTTCTTTGATCATTGTAAGTGATCGGACCAGAAAGCAGCGTGAGTTCCGAATATCCTTCATGTGCCGTTACCCCCATCGACCACCAGTGATCGAATAATTTCGGGTCGCGGAGGGAGCTGGGCAGGGTGTGAATAACCGCACCGAATTTATTTAAGCCCGCTGATTCCAGACAGGCAAATGGCATTGGATAA
Organism: uncultured Bacteroidota bacterium; assembly: GCA_903919065.1. Taxonomy (GTDB): domain Bacteria; phylum Bacteroidota; class Bacteroidia; order Bacteroidales; family UBA12481; genus UBA12481. The sequence continues at coordinate 17,867 of CAIXHD010000013.1, read as the reverse complement.
CGGTGATCTTCAAAAATGGCCATCTCACCGGGATTTCCGAAATAGTGTGCAACACAATCCGGTGTGTTCTTGTATCCTGATGGATTTCCGTAATAAAGGATGCCTGGAAGAAATGCCTGCAGCCTGTCGCCTGCAACTTTGAAGCGCACGGAAAGTGTGATGGAATCAATAGCTTGTTTTCCGGTCCATTCGAACCGACGGATGCATTTGAGCATCCCGTTTTCATGACGGTAAGCATCACGGATTTTCCAGGTGCCCTGAGGCAAAACCATCTCCCCTGAAACAATCTGCCAGTCGCCGGATTGTTCGGTTTTTGAAGGAGAAGCATGATGCCAGGTAGCCGGCCAATCGTTTTCCCAGGAGGTGGCAATCGACCACAACCCTTCCGGAGGAGCGGTAATAATGGTTTGTTCGCCGAGTTTAACAATAGGTACCTGTATAGTTTGAGACTGGGCAATCAACCCGGTGATCAGGAAGAAAGCAAAAAGAATGATCGATTTTTTCATTGCTTGATAATTGGGAACGAACTGATACGAAGGCGAGCAGCACCCATAGGTACCAGCTGAAGCTTGACCTCCGGTTCCGATGAAACTACCGGGCCATCGGTCAATACACCACAAAGTTTATACTGATCAAGGGTCCATGAGGGAATCTGACGCGCACTAACCTCAATGCTCACCGGGACCTCTTCAAGTGTAAACGGGAAGTTTGATACAGGCCAGGGTTTATGTGTTACCTTGAATGATTTTAATGGCTCTTTCTGATTCAAAACCAACCCGTAATTCCAGTCGGAACCGGGACGAATTTCCCATGATGGCCATTTAGTGGCATCAACACCCTCCTGCCATTTTGAATCCTGAACAGCAGTTTTACCGCTCTCTTTTTTAATGTAATCTTCCTTGATTTTCAGGGAAAAGGTCAGCGGTCCATAATTCACGCTCACCGATTTGTGATTCTTTTCCCAGGTCGTTAAAGCCAGCTGCATCGGGAGGACCAGCTCTACCTGATCACCGCTTTTCCAGTCACGGCTGATACGGATGTTGCCGTTGGTTTTTGAAAGTGCCGTCAGCAGACTTCCATTGATTTTTACCCGGGGACTTTTGCACCATTTCGGGATCCGCAGGTATAAAGGGAAATTCTCCGGCTTATCCATTTTCATTACAAAAACCATTGTGGAGTCGAATGGGTAATGGGTAGATTCATTGATCTCCACCATGGTTCCGGTTCCGACTTTTACTTTCACTGTACTCTCGCAGTATAATGCGACGAAGACCCCGTTATCCGGGGTGGCCAGCCAAAGGTTTTCAGCATAGTAAGGCCATCCCTGACCATGATTGTGCTGACAGCAGCGGCTGCTGAAAGGATTCATCATCAGAAACGGTCCGGCGTTATCAATACCGGGCGAATGATTCTGGTCATCATTGAGTACCATGTTCGGAGCGGTAAGGTATCGCAACGATTTGAAATCGGGCATCGTGGCGGCGGGGTACGTGTTAAAAGCAACATTTTCAGTATGGTCGGCCCAAAAATTATCCCCGGTAATACAGAGCATATTTTCATTGGAGTTCATCTGCTCCACGATGCCACAGGTCTCAATTGCCTGCCGTGGATCAGCATAGCCCGGGCGTGCCATTTCATCGGCACCGTACATTCCGCCCGGTACCTGTCCGAAATGTTCGCGGATAATCTGAAAAACTTCATAGGATGCCTGAACATCATCAGGATTGTGACTCAGCTGAGAATAGATAGCTGGCTCACGGAAGCCCTGGGCAATATTTACATTATGCCAGTCGGGCAGGAGCGACCACCATTCGGGGTATTTTTTAGCTTCATCTCCCGTAACAGAAAGTTCGGTGTATCTTGAATTCCAGCTCGTTCCGCAGCGGTGAATTTTTTCGCCCAAATCCAGTAATGACTGATCACCAGTCCTGTTATAAAGCCATATTACACTGTAAAGGTTATCGCCTGAACGAAGTCCCTGCCAGTATCCTTTCAGAAAATTTTCATCGGGCACCGTAAGCTGGTACTTAAAATACCGGCTCATAAAATCGATAATTCTCTTGTCACCAGTAAATTCGTAGTACGACTGAACACAATATAAGGCAATCATGTTTGGCCAGAAATCCTGCTTGCCCCGGTCTAAGGAATGTGGACCAAAGTCACCGTTTTCCTTCTGGCTGACCAGTATTGCCTCTATCCAGATTTTCGCCTCTTTTATCATGGCCGGATCTTTGAGAATATAGGCCAGATCGCCGTATCCTTTGAGCCAGTAAGGAACCTCTTCCCAGCCCCATTTGCCCTTGCCGTCGGCCGACAGCCAGGCATTATCAGTCTTTTGCAGCCAGGCGCTGATGTTTACCAGCTGGCCGGTGAGCCCGTCGCGCTGCTTCTCCAGATAGACCTTCAGCCACCCGCCGGGCTCAATGCTTCCGACAGGAAGCCTGATGTATTTGCTTGCTTCGAGTGGCTTTTTATTGCCGGCATAAAAGCTGTTGGCCGGCTCGTTGGCTTGTGCTTGTGCAAAAGCCGGTGATCCGCTCAGCGCTATCGCGCAAAGGATTAGTGTTACAAGAATTGATTTAGCCTTCATATTGTTTTTTTTTTTGCGCCAAGCGGCTAAGACGCTAAGAGAACGTTCTTGTTGCGTCTTTGCGTCTTTGCGCGAAAATATTTCTTACTTGATTCCTGATTTATCCAGAAGCTCTTTCAATTTCGGGCTCGATGGCCGCGGGGCATTGCCACTCACAATTTTTCCATCCGGATCGAGCAACATAAACCGTGGAATTAAATCAATGTTAAACGTTTTATTGTAAAGCGCCCGCATCGCCTCGTCGGCAATCAGCTGAGTGCCGGTAAGCTTGTTGTCAACAACATATTTTCTCCATTTTTCCAGATCGCCTGCCTTATCATAGGAGATGCTCACGAAATGAATATTTTTTCCACGATATTCCTCTTCCGTCTTTTTCAGGCTCGGGATCTCCTTAATACAAGGCCCGCACCAGGTTGCCCAAAAATCGATGTAAACAAATTTCCCGCGAAGGTCTTTCAGCGACACCGTCTTTCCATTCACATCAGCCAGTGAAAATTCAGGAGCCGGATTGCCTTCCAGCATTCCTTCCAAATGCTGATATTTCTTCTTAACCAGTTGTGCGATATCAGGATATGGGCAGTTTTCACCAAATTCCGAGTACAATGTCTTCGTGAAATCACGGGCCAAGGCATAAGCCATGTATTCATAGGCCAGAGGCCCCGGCAACTGCGACTTTACATATCGATAGAAATCACTTTTGTCTGGATTTCCGCCGCTGGCGAGTTCTTGTTTTTTATGCAGATAGGCACTCAGAAAATAATAGTACCCGATGCCCTTGTCACCAATGTGTTCATCAAGCTTTACTGAATCAAGGAAAGTGAAATAATCAGCCGGCAAAACTGCTTCCTTGCCGTTATTGAAACCTGCGTGACCGCCCGGATAATATATCTTGGAGGTAATAGCTCCGGTAACATATTCGGAGGTGTATGCCTTCATCAGCCCGGGACTTAATTTATGGAATTTGCCGAAATCTATGAGAAATTCGAGTTTTTCCTGACTGAACTGATCAGTAACGTTTTTATAATCATTGGGTTCGCGATAAGTAATGTCGTAGTAATTACGCAAGTATTTGTACTTGTAGGCGCCAAAAATATTTTCCTCCTGATATATGAATTCATTGTTATCCGTGCCTCTGCCGGCAAAGGATATGGTATCCCCCATTGTTTCCACATCAAGGTTCATGGTGAGGCTATCGCCTGGTTCGAGCCAGAGGTAAACCATCTTGAAATCAAAGGATTCAACGGACATGCTTGAATCTTTGCCATTTATTAAAGTGACATCGAAATTATAGGTTGCGGGCACTTTGCCAAATGAGAAAAATCCCTTTATCGGACTCGCCGATTCGATGACCATTTTATAAGTCCCGTTCGGATTGATCTTCAGAGCTGGCTTTTGAGTGGTACTTAACAGATCATAAGAATCATAGGTGAAAACCGCACTGGTATCCTTAAAATTCAGGATCTTACCGGTAACAATAATCCGGTTCTCGTTAATATTGGTTTTTTTGATGCAGGAATAAGTGCACGCAATCAGGCTGATGAACATTGCTGCGTATAGTAGTTTTCTGAACATGGGATTTTGTTGTAATAAGGGTAGTTTGTCTTATAACTTTCGCGCAAGGTCGCCAAGATGCAAATAGTAGCGAGCAATAGCGTCTTTGCGGCTTTGCGCGAGATTAACGATTCAAAATTAACAGAAAACAGATCACTTTATATACTCGCCCAGCAATCTCCGCAATCCGCCCTCCTCCTGATAGCCGATGATCCTCTTCACGCCGTTGCCATTCGGATCAATCAGGATCAGAGTTGGATAACCGGTTATACCATACTCATTTGGATAGGTTTTTGTGCTGTCGAGCACCTGCGTCCACGGTGATTTATCTTCAACGATCGCATCTTTCCAACGCTGATAATCTTTAGGTTTATCCACAGATATGCTGATGATCTCAAAATTCTTCGACTGTTTCCAATCTTTATAAATATCGATCATATGCGGGGTGAGCTTACGGCACCATGGGCAATCCACATACCAGAAATCCAGTAGCACCCATTTGCCTTTGAAATCTGACAATGACACCATCTTCCCGGTAGTATCCGGAAAAGTAAATCCGGGAACTGGTTTTCCGGAGATGGTTTTCTCGGCAATTTCATATTCTTTCAGGAGCATCTTATACCATCGGCTATTTTCGAATTCCCTGAACTCATCAACATACTCCTTCAACTTTTCAACGGGCTCGTTCCGGGCAATGGGTAACGTGATAACCAATCCGGCAAAGTTCGGATTCGCCTTGATCAATTCACGGGTTTTATCGAGATTGCGCTGGTTGGCTTCTTCGTGAAGAATCCAAACAGCTTCGCATTCTTCCTTGTTGCGCGGTGTCTTTGCATATGCCTTGTTCCAGGCTTTCCAAACTTTAGCCGCCTCATCCTGGGATGGTTTCATTTCATCAAAAAGCTCCTGAAGGCGAGTATTGTTTTTCGTGCCTCCCAACCGAAATCCGGTTTCTTTAGTATAATCTACCTTGATTTTTCCCGGCTCAAGCACCATGCGGGTACTCAGGTAGGATGGAGGTGTAAACCCGATTGATACCAGTTTAGGGAAGGTGTCGACGGTTCCGGTGAATTGGCATTTTCCACCGGCAAGATTCAGGGTATCGGATGAAACATCCCAGTTGTTATGGACAATCCTGTTGCCAGGTCCGCCTTCGGAGCTGACCTCGATGGCGTAGCGATTCCCTGGTCCGCAAGATGCCATCATCAGCACAATTGATAATAATAATAGATTTTTCATCGCCCGGAGATTAAATTGATGATTAGAAGTATAATATTAAAGCAATTTTTGTAGTTGTAATCGCAAAATGTTTTAAATCCGAAACCGATGACCGAAACCTTCGACGATGTGGCTGTTATTGCTTCCCGTTTTATCAACAGCACAAACCGGCATGTTTTTCTGACAGGTAAGGCCGGCACGGGAAAAACCACTTTCCTCAAGAGCATTGTTGAGCTAACCACCAAGAACACTATTGTTGCTGCGCCTACCGGAATTGCTGCAATCAATGCCGGCGGAGTTACTCTTCACTCGTTGTTTCAGCTGCCGTTCGGCACCTTTATTCCCGTCAGCAAGCTGCCCGACGGGGATATCAGGATACAGCTCAATACACCCGATTCCCTGATCAGCGGACAGCAGATGCATGCCACAAAACGCAAATTGCTGAGGGAGCTGGAGCTGCTGATTATAGATGAGGTAAGCATGCTGCGGGCTGATTTACTGGACGCGATCGACCTTACCCTGCGCACGATCAGGCGAAATAAAACCCAGTCGTTCGGTGGAGTTCAGGTGCTTTTTATAGGCGATCTTTTTCAGCTCCCCCCTGTTGTTAAACAAGAGGAATGGGAATATCTGAAACCTTATTATTCCGAGATATATTTCTTTGCCGCGAGGGCGCTTCAAAATCAACAGCCCGTTTATATTGAGCTTGATAAGATATACCGGCAATCCGACGATAAGTTCATCTCCCTCCTGAATCATTTCCGGGGAAACACAGTTACCAGGGAAGATATTGAATTGCTGAATTCGCGATATATACCGGATTTTCAACCTAAGAGCAATGAAGGCTATATTCATCTGACCACTCATAATCGCAAAGCTGATACGATCAATCGAGAAGCACTAAAGGAATTGCCCGGCAGCACATTTACCTATGATGCTGAAGTGGACGGGGATTTCAGTGAATACCTTTTCCCTGTTGAAGAGCGTCTGGAACTGAAGGAGGGGGCGCAGGTGATGTTCCTTAAGAACGATTACTCTGGCGAACAACGATATTTCAATGGAAAGATAGGAACAGTGAGTTCTCTCGATGATGAGGAAATCAGGGTGAGCTTCGAAACGGGTGCAAAGGATATTCTTGTAGAACGATATACCTGGGAAAATAAAAAATATACTCTCGCACGTGAAACGAACGAAATTGAAGAGATAATTGCCGGGACCTTTTCTCACTATCCGCTGAAGCTGGCCTGGGCTATAACGGTGCATAAGAGCCAGGGACTAACCTTTGAGAAAGCCATCATCGATGTGTCGTCGGCATTTGCTCCGGGACAGATTTATGTGGCTTTATCACGACTGGTCTCACTCGAAGGGCTGGTCCTTTCCGCGCGTGTTCCAGCCTACGGTCCTGCTCAGGCCGAGGCGCTCAAACAATTTGTTCAGCGTACTGAAACAGACCCCAGGCCAGAAACACTTCTTCCCGCAGAAATACGGCATTTTATGCAGGACATGGTTCTCAAAGCCTTTAATTTCAGTTCAATCCTCACCCATTTGCATTACATAACAGAGGCTGGAAAAAACAAGGAGGAAAAAAAACCTTTAAAGAAACATAAAGAGTGGGTGTTGGCCTTGGAATCGGATTTTATCCCGGTTAAGGAGACGGCCGACAAATTCAGAAATCAGGTAAAGAAAATATTCAGATCGACCGATAAGGATTACCTGACATTGTTGATTGCCAGAATGGAAGCTGCAAAATCCTATTTCGAACCGCTGAACAAGGACTTGTCCGACAGGGTAAAGAAGCAAATCCGGATCATTGAAGAAGAGCGCAAGCACAAGGCTTTTCATGCCAAGCTGAAGGATCTGGAAAGGCTTTTTTTAAAACAAAATCAAACCATTTCGAGAGCCGAAGAATTAATCCGGTCAGCAATGGAAGATCCGCTCCTCTAACACATTCCTATTTAATAAACCCCTTATTCCGCATCATTGGGGTGATATCCGGCTGACGGCCACGGAAATTGAAAAACATTTCATTGGGATCGACAGTTCCATCTTTGGCTAAAATGTTGTAGCGAAATGACTTGGCGGTTGCCTGATCGAATAATCCTTTTTCCTTGAATGCTTCAAATGCGTCATTATCGAGCACAGCGGCCCACTGGTAGCCATAATATCCGGCATCATAACCACCTGTTATGTGGATGAAATAGGTACTCCTGTAACGGGGTTCTATCTCAGGAATAAGGCCTTTTCCAGTCAAGAATTCTTTTTCAAATTTACCGATATCAAGCAGGGCGGTATCTGTCCGACTATGAAAAGCCATATCAAGATAACAGGCAGCGAGAAATTCGGTTGAAGTAAATCCTTGATTGAAATAGCTGGTATTGATCAGTTTGGTGATCAGTTTATCTGGAATAATCTCGCCTGTCTGATAATGTTTAGCGTAAGATTTCAGGACCTCGGGCTCAGTGCACCAATGTTCCATGATCTGGCTGGGTAGTTCAACAAAATCCTGGGCTATGAAAGTTGTGCTCAGCTTATTTTCTGTAAACAGGCCTTCCAGTGAATGGCCGAATTCGTGATAAAGGGTCTGCACGTCATCCAGACTGAGTAATGCGGGTTTATCGCCGGCCGGACGGGTAAAATTGCCGACCATGCTAACCACCGGAGTGATCTCCTTTTCGTCTTTAAACCAATGATCACGGTAAGCCCCGCACCAGGCACCCTGCTGCTTGCTGGAGCGTGGATAAAGATCCAGGTAAAGGACTCCGATATGTGAACCGTCGGCTTCTTTAACCTCATAAGCCATCGCTTCAGGATGGGGTTTGGGAATATTGGGAATTTCCGTAAAAGTAATTCCGTATAATTTATGTGCGACATCGAAAGCCCCGTCACGTACGTTTTCCATTTTGAAGTAAGGCCTCAATTCATTTTCATCCATGTCGTACTTGGCTTTACGCAGTTTTTCAGCATAATACCACCAATCGCTGCTTTCCAGCTTGAATTTCCCGCCTTCCTTAGCTATAATCTGCTGCATTTCTTCGCGATCCCTTATAGATGCAGGGATTGCAGCTGCCCAGATCTTATCCAGCAGGGTAAAAACATTTTCGGGAACTTTGGCCATCCTGGATTCCAGAATGATATGGGCATGTGTTTTATAACCCAGCAGTTGTGCTCTTTGTGCCCTGAGGCTGATGATTTTTGCGAGATTCTTATTGTTGTCCTTGTTATTGCCATTATTCCCGCGATACAGGTACCCGTTGTAAAGTTTCTTTCTGAGTTCCCGGTTTTCAGCATATTGAAGAAATGGTGTCATGCTCGGGCGAGTGGGGGTAAAAATCCACTTCCCTTCCATTCCGGCTGCCTTGGCTGCATCTGCAGCGGCACTGATGGCACCTTCGGGTAACCCTGCAAGATCTTCTTTCTTGTCGACAACCAGTTTGAAATCATTGGTTTCCGACATTACGTTCTGGTCGAACTGAACGGCAAGAACAGCTAATTCCGAGTTTAGCTTTTTCAGTTCTTCCTGCTTTTCAGGGCTAAGATTGGCTCCGTTACGAACAAATCCCTTATACAGGTTTTCAAGAATATAGATCTGGGTGGCATCCAGATTGAACTTTTTCTGGTTTTCGTAAACAGATTTTATTCTGGCGAAAAGTTTAGGATTCAGGCTGATGGCATCATTATGCGCAGATAATTCCGGAGATATCGCAACCTGGATCTCCTGTAAGGAATCATTTGTATTTGCTTCTGCGAGTCCGAAAAATACCCTGGATACCCTGGCCAGCAGCTCTCCGCTTTTGTCCAGCTCCACGATGGTGTTATCGAAAGTTGGCTCCTCTTTATTGCTGATTACCGCTTCGACCTCTTTCATGTGTTCTTCCATCCCCAGCTTAAATGCCGGTGTATAATGAGAAGGTTTGATCAGGTCGAACGGTGGAACACCAAAGGGGGTAGTAAACTCGGTAAGCAGGGGATTATCCATAGCAGAAGATTTTGGACTTGTTTTGCAGGCAGAAAGTATGCCCAGAAGAACGAGTCCGGCCAGGAAAAGTTTTGACTTCATAATTGGCGAAGGAATTATGCAGATTTAATGATGATCGTTTTCAGAATATCAGAGACATCCTCAATGGAATCAGTAGCCATTTCCAAAGTTTCAAGAATTTCCTTATTCTTTATCAGTTCGATCGCATTTTTCTCTGTTTCAAACAATTCAGATAAAAGATGATGGTAAATATCGTCGGCAACATTCTCCAATTCATTGATTTTGACGCAGGCGTCCGATATTTTTTTCGGCTTTTTCAGATTGTGCAACTCCTTGGTGGCAATCCTGAGTTGCTCGCATCCGCGGATAATTACTGCTACCATCTCTTTAAACTGCGGAAGCAATTTTTTAGGTTTATATAACTTGATTTGCTGGCTGCAGGCATTAACATAATCAAGTATGTCATCCATTTTAGAAACAAGCTGATGAATGTCTTCCCTGTCGAATGGAGTTATAAATGTGGTATCTAAAGCATCAAATACGCCATGGGCAATATCATCAGCTCTTTTTTCGAGTTCTTTAATCTGACGGAATAGATCAATCTGCAAAGAAGGTTCACTGCTTTCCACAATTTTGGATAAAATACCTGCTGATTCTGTTACCAGATCGGCGAGGTCTATAAAAAGCGGAAAGAACTTTTCCTCTTTGGGAAGAAGGATTTTTTTAAAGAAGCTGGTGCTGGCCATAACAGGTTAATGATTATGTATTAACTTGGAAATTAAGCTGATTTAATGATGATGGTCTTTAAAATATCTGAAACATCCTCGATACGGTCCGTTGTGGATTCCAATGTTTCAAGGATCTCCTTGTTTTTGATAAGTTCAATAGGGTCAGTTTCAGTATCAAAAAGTTCGGATATCAGTTGATGGTAGATATCATCAGCAATATTTTCAAGTTCGTTGATTTTAACGCAGGCATCATTGATTTTTTCGGGGTGTTTAAGATTATGAAGTTCCATAACAGCAACCCTTATCTGCTCAGAACCTCTAGTGACAACCAGGCATAATTCACGAAACTGAGGGAGAAGTTTTTTTGGCTTATATAACTTTATTTGCTGACTGCAGGCATTTATGCTATCCATTACATCGTCTAGTTTCGAAGTCAGCTGTTGAATATCCTGGCGGTCGAAAGGTGTAATAAAAGTGGCATCCAGTGTGTCGAAAACATTGTGAACAATATCATCTGCTTTGGTTTCAAGAAGTTTGATCTCCTTAAAAGTTTCCTCCTGCAAAGAGGGTTCATTGTGGTCGATAACCCTGGCTAACAGATGTGCAGCTTTCGAGATCAGTTCTGACATGTCTTCAAACATCGGAAAGAACTTTTCTTCCTTGGGTAATAACAGTTTTCGAACGAATCCTTTAGCCATAATAGAAAGAATTTCAAATAGTTAAAAAGAGAAATCCCGAAAAGGGAGGAGCGGTAAGTTACTCTTTTATCTTTTCAGTCGGTGTGTTTTCATGTGATTTTTTATGCGGTGGATGCGGATTCCAGCCGGCAATTCCCAACATGATAAAGAAACCGATTATATAGGCGACTGTCACGTGCCAGCCTTTCTTCAGATAGGCAAAAGTGTCTTTGGCCTCGGGGTACATATTTGACAATGCAACACCTGCTGAGGAACCGAACCAGATCATTGAACCGCCGAAACCGACAGCAAAGGAGAGGATGCCCCAGTCGTACCCACCTTGTTCCAGGCAGAGCTTGGTTAGCGGTATATTGTCAAAAACTGCTGATACGAAGCCCAGACTGAACGAGCTAACCCAGGAGGCTTTTGGTAACTCATCCACCGGCATCATCGATGCGATAGTTACGAGTGACATAAGGAATACTGTTCCGCGCCATGCATTTTTCATTTCATGCCATGGAGTTTTACGGAAGGCTGCACCAAGGAAGATGGCTACCCATACACCGATGGCCGGAAAATCAAGCAGGTAATTGGATGAAATGGCACCAATCAAAATCAGCAAAACAATAAAGAGCTTGCCTTTGTCGACCCTGATTCCGGCTTCGTTGCTGGCATCAATAGGCTGATGTTTATGCTGCTGGCGGGCTCCTACGACTGCGAAAATCATGAATGCTCCGATTGAGCCCCAGAAGGCTTCCAGCACCCAGACCGGATTTACCCCGTCGATCCACATCAGGGTTGTGGTGGTATCGCCAACCACAGAACCTGCACCGCCGGCGTTGCTGGCTGCAACAATAGCCGCCAGAAAACCGAGATGAACTTTTCCTTTATACATTACCATGGCCATGGTGCCACCAATCATCGCGGCAGCAATATTGTCAAGGAATGAAGATATGATCATGACAATCACAAGCAATACGAGGCCACCGGTCCATCCGTTCGGGAGGTAATTAGGCAGGATATCAGGTACCCGGGATTCTTCAAAATGCTTAGCCAGAATGGCAAATCCGAATAGTAATCCCAGCAGGTTGACCAGCGTTCTCCATTCACCCTCACGCTCAGGGGATCCAATAATATGCTCGCCAAGATTAAATCCGGGATCAAAAATCAGCTTGAAAGCCAGCACCAAAGCAAGTCCTGTCAGTGCAACCTGCATGGTTTTATTATGGAGAACTGCTACGCCGACCAGTGTCAGGGCAAATATTATAAACTCAACTCTCACCGGCCCTAACGACGGAACAACCCCGGTTCCCGCCGCGAAAGTGGCCAGTGGAAAAAGGAATAATATGGAGATTAACGCCGCCGTGCGATATTTTATATTCTTAATTTGAGATGCCATAGTTGATTTAGATTTCGAGGCAAATGTATATTCAATTTAGAGATTCGAAGGCCAATGTTGAATTTTGAAATTACAAAATCAAATTATTTTCTGAATAATTTTTCCATTCGGGTCTCTTTCGGGCATCTATACAAGAAAATGAAAACTATGAATGATTTACAGATGCGTTTGTTGAAATTTTCGACCAGAGTGTTTAAAGTTATGACTGCACTTCCTTACAATGTAGATATTAGAGATAATAAGAACCAATTAATCCGATCATCCTCCTCGCCAGGTGCAAATTATGGGGAGGCACAATCAGCAAGCTCGAAAAAGGATTTCATCTATAAAATTGGAGCTGTCTTAAAAGAACTTAGGGAAAGTTTGTATTGGCTACTATTTTTCAAAGAAATCTACCCAAAAAACCAGGAATTTGAATTGCTCGCCATTGAAGGGGATGAGTTGGTACGGATTTTTGCGACCATACTAAAAAACTCAAGTTTAAGTAAACCCATTGATATCGAATCAACCAACCATGACAGTGTAGCTTCTTGATCCTGAAATTTCAAAATTCAAAACTGGCCCTCGAATCTCTAACTTCTCACTTCTGAAACCCGGTTAAAATCAATAGGTAATCATTCCTTTATTTGGTTTCCGTTTTTTTTTTTGTACATTTATTAAAGTATTCATTATCTGCTGTTTGCTTGTTATTCCAGCCTTATTGATGAAAACCATATTTAAAGCTTTTTTTCTTCTCATTTTCGTTGCATGTGACCCGAAACCCATGCCACCACAAGCAGGGTTGACGATCACTCCATCCTCCGGAACAATTAAGACAATCTTTGATCTTGATGCTTCCCTGACTGTTGACCCCGACGGACTACAACAGTTATTGGAAAGCCGGTGGGATTTTGATGGGGATGGTACCTTTGATACTGAATTTGAAAAAGGCCTGATTTCTGCAGTACAATACAAATCGGCAGGACACTTTAATCCCTTGGTTGAAGTCAGGGATGCACAAGGGTTGACTTCTACCGCTACAGCAACTATTGAAGTTAATGACATCAGTACGTTTATAGATTCCAGAAATGGAAAGAAGTATCCGATGGTGCGCTTCGGAAAGCTCTGGTGGATGGCTCAGAACCTTGATTATGGAAAACTGATCGGTCCGGAGCAAAACCAGACGAATAACGGAATAGCCGAGAAATACAGATATCCCGGCGATGATCCTGACAGCTTATACGGAGGTCTTTATCAATGGGGTGAGGCAATGGGGTATTCACCTACAGAAGGTGTGCAGGGGATTTGCCCGGCCGGATGGCACCTGCCCACAGAGTCCGATTGGAAAAACCTGATGTCCTTTTTTGAGGACCCGCTGGAGCCACGACCCTCTCCTTATTTTATCAGTGGCTGCAAGTATGTCCCGGATCAGTGGGTCCAGCATAACAATTACTTTGCATCCGGCGCCATATTTAAACTATTGAAATCAACCGGTGGTACAGGTTTCGATGCCATTATGGTAGGCTATCGGAATCCGGATGGCATTTTTGGTTATCAGGATTACTATTTTACAGGAACAACGGCAAGTTTCTGGACCTCCTCTATTGATGGTATTTATGCCATACGAAACCGGTTTTACGTAACGGAAGATAACCAGGGCGAGGTATTCAGTTTTGCCGATAATAAACAGTTTGCTTTTTCAATCAGGTGCGTAAAAAATGCTCAATAAGAAAAACATATTACCCCTGATAGCTTCATTGCTGGGTTTTGCATTCACCGCTTGTGAGACCGATATCAATTTATATACTGATGTTAAGAGTGATCAGGTGATCGTATATGGGGTGCTGGATTGTTCCGCAAAAACCCAGGTGATAAGAATAGGCAAGATGATCCGACCAGATGCTACGGCTCTGGATTTTCTCTCTTTGGCAACGCAGGTTCAATCAGACTCTTTGGCGGTTGATGTTCAGGAGTGGGCAAATGGTCTGTACTGTACCTATAATCTACCTGCAATGGACAGTCAGGGAAATTCGAACATGACCCTTTTCGAAGGAACATTTGAACCCTACGATTTCATGGAATACAAACTGGTGGTCACCAATAAAAATAGCGGTAATCTAATCATAGCCAAAACCTTACCACTGACAGATCCCAAGATTCTTAAACCCGGAATGAACAATATGGCGTGTACTTTCAGTGACTCGCTCAACCCATTTGAGTTTAAGTACTCGGTTATTCCCAGGGGAATGATTTATCAATTGGAACTTAGGATCCAGTATGTTGAGTTCACGATGCAGGGCGACACCTTATTCAAAGAGGGAGTTTTTGCTTTTAATCCGGTTTATGTGGATGATCCGCCAGATTATGTACCCACACGCATCAATTATGGTAAAGATGTTACACGCACAATTCCACCACAGTATATCCTGAACATTTTTGCAAGGGTGATCCCAGCCTCTAATTCGGTGGAGAGCCGGATCCTTTACCGTTTTAACTTTACTGTCTGGGCGGGTAACAATGTGCTGCGGAACTATATACAGATGGGCAGCAAATATGAGGATAACAGAAAACAGTTTTTCTCCAATATAATTGGTGGTTATGGCTTATTCGCATCAAGCAGCCACATTGCAGTCACCGGGCTAAGGCCTGACGATGGCTTCCTGACCAATCTGGCGGAGAGCCCGACAACCAGCAAGCTGAAATTTAAGCGATACCTGTATAACGGCAGGTTCAGTGTAGCAAAAGACCCTCTTCAAATCTTTCCAAACCTGATGAACCCGAAAAGTGATGAAGGCTATTAAATTAATAATCATATCCTTATTGCTGGGTCTGACCAGTATTCAGGTGATGGGCCAGAATCGCTTAATCAAGGGTTATGTTTTCAACTCAGCCGATGGTTCCCCGGTTTACCTCGCTGCAGTGCAGGTTTTAAATATGGAGCGTGTTGTTTTTACTGACGAATCGGGATATTTCATTATCAATCAATTGACAGCAGGGAAATATACTCTGAAAGTGAATTCCCTGGGATACAATCCCTATCAGGAGGAGGTGAATATTGAAGGCAACAATATTCAGTTACTGGTAAAGATTGACCCTTCCCCGATACAGATTAAGGAGGTGAAAGTTTCAGGGGAGAGACAGCGATACACCCGCATGAACATGATAGGCGCCTATCAACTGAATGCTGCAACTATCAGTAAGGTGCCGTCGATAGGCGGGCAGTCGGACCTTGCCCAATTTCTTCAGGTTATTCCGGGAATCAATTTCACCGGTGACCGCGGGGGGCAATTTTATATCCGGGGCGGAGCGCCGGTGTATAATAAAATCACCCTCGATGGACTCACGGTGATCAGTCCGTTTCATTCCATTGGATTTATGTCGGTTTTTGACACGGATATCATTAGTGTAGCCAACGTTTATACTGCCGGATTCAATGCTCAGTACAGTGGCCGGCTTTCATCAATTATCGACCTGAAAACCCGGGATGGTAACCGGACCAGAATGGAAGGAAAGCTCGGGGCTAACACTTTCGGGTATGATTTACTAGTTCATGGACCGATTATTAAAATGAAACCGGAAGATAGCCGTTCGGTTTCCTATCTGTTCAATTATAAAGGTTCGTATATCGATAAAATTGCGCCGAAAATATATCCTTACCTTGATTCTCTTGGACTTCCATATAAATACGGTGATTTTTATGGAAAAATATCGACGGTTGGAAGAAAAGGAGATCAACTCAGCTTTTTTGGTCATCATTTCTCAGACCAGGCAAATTTCTCCAACCTATTAAATACCTCATGGGTAAGCAATTCGCTTGGTACTAAACTTGTGTTAACCCCTGCCGGATCAGAGTATTTACTAACCGCTTATATTGGATATTCCGATTTTTATGGGAACATATATGAGGCAAATAAAACTCCAAGGGAAACCAGATACAACAACTTTCAGGCTAATATTGGATCGGGTGCTTATCTGAAAAAGACTGAATTCAAATGGGCACTGGAGATTTCCGGCATAAGTACGAACTACACGTTTGTCGATTTAAATGATGTGGTTAGCCGGGTGACCAGCTACACAACGGATCTTAATTTATATGGGCAATTAAAAAAGACTTTTAAGAAGTGCATTCTGGAACCCGGGATCAATGTGCATTATTTTTCGAGCCAGGGTTATATTGCTTTTGAACCGCGTTTACAGTTTAAATACAATTTCAATCCGATTCTCAGTTTTAATTTTGCTACTGGATTGTACGCACAGGATTTATTCTCAACGGTTTCAGAGCAGGATATCACGAATCTTTTTCAGGGATATTATACCGGTACCGATTTAATTCAAACTCAGTTTAAAGGATCAGATATCGGCAATAGCATTCAGAAAGCCTGGCACGGGGTTGCCGGATTAACAACTTTCTTTCCAAACAACCTGAAGCTCACGGCCGAGATTTATGCCAAGGATTTCTATCGAATGGTAAACTATAACCGGAATAAAATTTATGAGGATACCAAGGCAAACAAGGAGGTGATTGATTATCTCAAAAAATACTTTATCATAGAAAAGGGATGGTCCTATGGCTTGGATTTATTGGTTGACTATCAGAATGACTGGTTCAGTTTATGGTTAGGTTATTCCCTTGGTTTTGCTTCCCGGCAGGATGAGTTTTCGACCTTTACTCCCCACTTCGACCGCAGGCACAACATTAACCTGCTGGTCAATTACACACCGGTAAAAAATGTAAGTATCAAGGCTCGTTGGAATGTCTCGTCCGGATATCCTTTTACTCAGAATATGGGATTGTATGAAGAAATGAAACTTGATTACGGTACCCTGATACAAAGTTTGACATCGGGGGGTAATCTGTCAGTTCTTTATGGCCCCTATAATGAAGGCAGGCTTCCCTGGTATCACCGCTTGGATATATCGGCTCACTGGATTATTAAGGTCACCAAAACGGTTTCCATTGAGCTCAATGCCGGTGTGATGAATGCTTACAACCGCCAAAATGTTTTCTATCTCGATCGGGTCACCGGAAAGAGGGTTGATCAATTACCGATTTTACCAAATGCAGGAATGGTTGTTCGCTTTTAATTCTGCCACCATCCGAAAAAAGGTCAGCGCAAATATTTCACCTAATCTCACCGCCCTTGATCCTGTAATTTCAAAATTCAGCACTGGCCCTCGAATCTCGAACTTCTTATTTCTGAAACCCCCTCAATTCTTCTGCCGTCATTGTATTTTTCGGGTCAAAGTCCTTTGATGAAGCATAGCGCGAAAGGCTGACCAGCATTTGCCGCGCTGCGGGCCGCTGGTCGAGTTTTCGGGAAAGGTCGCTGCCTGAAATAATAAGTTTCCCTTTGCCGATGCGGGCTTCAAATATCAGAGCCAGACTGCGGTTGGTGAACCAGTCGTCGATGATCCTGACAATCGGCTGCGGGGCCTGACTGAGGTCATCAAGAAGCAAAGGTTTAGCCTGCGAAACCAGATCCCACCACTGGAAAGTGCTGAAATATTCAGTCGGAAAATCTTTTAAAGCCGGATGTTTAGGATTGCAAAGAATCCCAAGAGTATGCGGGGCTTGGCCGCGGGTCCAGGCAGTATTCCAGAAGATGCTTGAAAACCCGAGGGCGATATTGCCTCCTTTTTCGGGAGCTACGCCATCAGGACCCAGACTCAGAATTGCCGAACCACCCTGTTCCAATATCTTGGTTAATTGAGATGTAACACTGGTGAAAACCTGAATTTCCGATTTTGG
>CAIXHD010000012.1 GCA_903919065.1 uncultured Bacteroidota bacterium | reverse complement strand
CAATGATTTTCTGGCTGAAGTATGCCGCGAATGGGAATCGGCTGCGGATTCATTTGAACCGCTGGGCATCAGGGTAGTCAAAGTCAGGATTGGCGTGGTTCTCAGCGAAAAGGGAGGCGCATTGCCAAAAATGATGATGCCGCTGAAATTTGGGGTATCGGTTCCTCTTGGATCAGGCAAACAATGGCTTCCCTGGATAGATATCGATGACCTGGTCAGGGTTTTTCTGCACCTGCTGCAACATGCTGAATTGTCAGGTCCTTTCAATGCCGTTGCCCCGAATCCACTAACCAACAGTGGGTTCATGAAATTATTGGCCAAACAAAAACACAGATTGTTTATCCCGATAGGCGTTCCGGCATTCTTACTGAAGGCATTGCTCGGTGAAATGGCGATTGTCACACTCGAAGGTTCAAGAGTTTCGGCCGACAAGCTGATTAAATCGGGATTTAAGTTTCAGGTTACCAAACCACAAATTTCAAGTGCTTTGTCAGCCTTGAATTGGCCAGTGAGTCAATAAACTTATGATTTGGCTGATAGTCCAGCAGTGCCCCATTCGCCCGACTCGCCACCAAGCCATAGGCATTGATCACATTGGAATAAGGTTTTTCAATATAATCGATGACCCAATCCTTATACGTCATAAAATCAAGCAGCTGATCATTCCCGGTGCTCACCAGAATATCAAAACCAATCACCTTCCGATACCTGACACCAGGATCATCACCAATCCAGGCATTCAAATGATACAGCAAATCCTCAGGAACAATGACTACAACACAATCTTTTCTAATCCAGTCGACATAACAGGTATCAGCCCCTGAGTTGCTTACTTCCAGATACTTAAACCTGATATTGGTTTGACAGATGTTCTTCAATCCGTTCCAGATGATTTTGACCGGTTCTGTTTCAAAAAAACTGAGTTCTTTCTTGAGTAAAGTATCTGGTGCCGTGAAAACCAGGTCGGGTACCAATTTGGTTGATCCGATAACCTCGGTATCATAATCAGGGAGAAAAATATGGATCACAACATTTCCGCAAAGCCTGAAGGTGGTCTTATACATTCGGTTGAATCCTGTTATAAAGACGCCGGCATCACGGTCTATTTCATTGGTCGGCAGCATTTCGATTTTTGTCATGCCCATTTCCGCAAACACCCGGGCATTCTTGTAGTACAGTGAATCCGGATTCTGAGCCATAATTGTTGCATCAACCGGGCCCGAAAATGTTTTGGTCAGCCGGACATAATGCGCAGTATCATCCTTATTCAGCACCGAATAAACCACAGGATAAGAACTCTTTGCCACCGGCATCTTTACCTCTTGCTCGCAGCCGCAAATGACTGTCACGAGAACACAAATCAAAAATATCAGGTTAACCCTTTTCATTACCACCTCTATAATTTCATCGCAACATCAAATTCCTCCGGTTGAAACCGAAGGCTATTAATAAATTGGCATATCAGATCCTCCGGTTGAAACCGAAGGCTATTAATATCTGGCAAATTGTATCATTCCTTTATGCATCGTACCGGTAGCGCCCCACCATTTCTCCGGATAGAATCGTTTACATACCGCATTGAGGCAATTCCTGAATTTGAGCCGAAATAAAAGGGACAGGGTCCGTAGCCCCGGTAAAAATCCTTCTTAAAATCTCTTGAAAGATACATCCAGCAGGAAGTACAGGGACTCAAATCCATAACCTCCCATGTTTTCCGGAGCTCATGAATCCCAATGGAACTCAGGTTTAACCGTGAAAAACCACCGGTACTGAAATACGTTAAGCCGCGCGCATAAAACGGAGCCCACAAAGCCTCCCAGTCGGCGTTCCCCGGAACTCTCCAACCGGGCGGGCACAAACCCTGAGGGTGGATCGTATCATAATCAATCACCTCATTCCAATGATAATAGGTATAATAACCACCCACAGCGCCCATGATTGATGGATCATTATGGTAACTGTACTTTTCAAATATTCCATTGTCCCTGCACAATTGTGTATCCGGGACCATTGTTCCGAAATTAAGGTTTTCGGCCATCCACCAAGCACCATTTATTCTTACGGTCCGATAATACTGACCATCGCGCGTATCTATTATATGAGAGGTGTCATTATTTATTCCAAAGGAAGCGGCCACCGCCGAGGCAAAATCTGACAAACCGTGCCGGTCCCTTACCTCCATGCGGATCCTATAGGTTCCGGGTATTGTAAAATGGGTGATCAGATATGGGTAGGCAATAAATTCAGTATCCCAGATGCTGTCGTTATTCAGATCCCAGCGAAACTCAAGGAGATCTGTTATATCCTCCTTATCGACACTACTCAATCCACTAAGGATAAACGACTTAGTAGAATCGCCTGTTGATGGAGAAATACTGAGCCTTGCTTTGGGCGCCGTATTATCATCATCAGGCTGCACACCCATGTGCTCGCAACCAAAACATAACCAAATCAGAATCACCGGAAGGAATATGCAAATCCGGGCAGTCATATCAGACAATATTAATGAGGGGGACAATCAAAGATAAGGAAAAAGGCTCAAGGCACAAGGCTAAAGTAAAGTTTAAAGGCGCAAGGCGCAAGGCTCAAATAAAGGTTAAAGGCTCAAGGCACAAGGCTCAAGTAAAGTTTAAAGGCGCATGGCTCAAGGCGCAAGTTAAGTATCAGGGAAAAAATATCAATAGCCGTTAGTTTTAACTAGCGGTTTTGTGGTACCGGTAATATTTATTTGGTGGTTTTGAGGCCCGAGGTACTCTCTTACCCCCTCCTTCCTAAGGAGGGGGCAGGGGGAGGTCTTTAAAGTTGCCAACTTTAATCACTCCCTGGTCCGGAAGCTCTGCCTTTCATTGGCAACTCTAAAAGCAACCTGCACCTTCCCGGAGAACCCGCCAGGGTTTTCAGCTGCCAAATGCTTCAGATCACTATAGGCCGTTCGTCCGACCTTGAACTCCAGATCTAAATTTTTCAGCACCACCCATCGCATGACTGCAAACCAGCCTGTACCAGAACCGGTGAGCACCGGCGCCGAAAAACCGTACCTGACGTCAGGTTCATACGCATAAAGAGGATCACTGCCTGTTTCGACTGAAAAGATCCTGAATCCGCAGGTAATACGAAACTTTTTACTCCCGGGCACGATCGTCAAAGAACAATCGGCCGTGCTTCCCTTACCTGGATTTCCACCAAATCCCTTGAATTGCTGTCGGAACCCTGCCCTTAACCGGAGGGTCCCGGATTGTGACGGATCAGAATCAAAAGCCATTTTCAAGGTCAGCTTTTCCGGAACCGAACCTCCGGATTCCAAAAAATCAAGTTGCAGGGAAGCTGCGCAGGTCCAGAGATTCTTGGATAAATACTTCCATTGCTGCGAAAGTCGCGTGGAATAATTCCCGAATCGGGTATTGGATCCCGGCCACTGCGAGAAGTTCAACTCCACCGACCCGAAAGCTTCAACCT
>CAIXHD010000011.1 GCA_903919065.1 uncultured Bacteroidota bacterium | reverse complement strand
CTGGGCGAAAAGATTTCAGCTTTGAGTAATGAGCTGACGATTCTTTCGAATATCCCGGAACATCTTTCCGTAACTATGGTCTCCGAAGAAACGGCCTATGCAAAAGTTGGCGAGACTATATCCTATCAGATCACGATAAATAATCATGAAACGACGGCTATTTCCAACATAAATATCACCACTGCGGATGCAATAATTACCGGTAGCCCGATCGCCAGTCTGGCAGCAGGAAAAAGTGCCGTATTAAAGGCGATACGCACGATAAGCCAGGCAGATCTTAATAATGGACTGATCAGTCAGATAGCCACTGTTGCGGGCAAATACCCGGATGGAAATGATTGTAAGGCAGAAAGCAATCAGGTAACAATATATGGACTTTCGCGGGCTCAGTTCAGTACCCGTATTTCTGCTGCTGAAATCTCGTTCGATGGAGTGGGGCAGGTTATCAATTACACTGTCGATTTGGTGAATACAGGTAATATATCCTTATCTGATATTAATCTTACCGGTGAGAATGGCCTGACATTTAATGACCGCTCCTCCGTTAGCCTGGCCCCGGGCCGGAGTGCCAGCTTAGCAGCTTCCTATACGATAACTGCGGGAGATCTTGATGCCGGCAGCGTTGTAAAATCGGTAGCTGCATCAGCTTATGCTCCGGGTAAAAAACCGATAATCTCCCTGAGTAATGAAATTACAGTTATTGCAATGCAGGATCCAGAGCTTACCACCAGCGCATCTACACCGGCAATCAGCTATCGTGCGGTTGGGGAAATTATTAAATACAATATCCTGGTAACCAACTCCGGAAATGTCAGTATCATCAGTACGGCAGTAACCGATCCAAATGCTGTTATTATCAACACCAGACCGAACACCATACTGTTGCCCGGTGAGTCATTCACAGTCGCAGCAGAGCACGCGGTTACCCAGTCCGATATCGATTCCGGAAGAGTGGTGGCAATGGCAAAAGCCGAAGGATTCGACCTGAAAGGTAATACCATAACGAAATTTGGAAACGCGGTAACTGTTAATGCGATACAATCTGCTGAACTAACCGTCGCCGCGGCAACAGATAAGCCGGTATTCAAAAGTGTAGGTGAGATCATTCATTACAACCTGTCGGTCACGAATTCCGGTAATGTTTCCTTGTTTGCAGTTAAGTTGAAAGATCCTGTTCTGGTGATGGATGCCGTTCTTCCGGTTGTAAACCTGCTACCGGGTAAAACTTCAACGGTGACCGCTTTCCATAAGATTACACAGGCCGATATGGATGCAGGAGAGGTGGTCAGCCGCACAGTCGCTGTTGCATCAGATATGAATAGTAAAAAAGTTGAAAATCCGGGCAGGAACCTGGTTATTACCGGCGAGCAGCATCCGGAGCTGACCACTACCACCAGCACTTCGGTGGCGGAATATAAAAATGAAGGAGATCATGTTGAATATACCGTGGTGGTTAAAAATACCGGTAATGTTACCATGAGGGATATTTACGTTACAGATGCAAAAGAGATTCTGAATTTTAAAAACCAGATTGGTACACTGGCTCCGGGTGAAACCGATTCAGTTAAAACGGTACATAAGGTAACGGTGGAAAATATTAATGCCGGTAAGATTGTTACTGCAGGGATTGCAAACGGAAGTACACTTACGACCAGGAAATCCGCTTATATGAGTAATGAGGTCATTGTTCGGTTAACGATTGAAAATTACAATCTGGGGAACTATCCGAATCCATTTGCTTTCGAGACTACCATTGTGTTTGATCTTCCTGAAAAGGGCGATGTGATGCTTAAGGTTTTCGACATGACGGGCAGGGAAGTTGGCCAGATCGACAAGCTGGATTGTCATGAGGGACGGAATTTCGTACCCTGGAGAACGCTGAACTCACAGAAAGGGATCTATGTTTTGAAGCTGTATTACAAAGGTAATCAGGCGGTAAAAACAATGCTGGTGACCAATTAATTCTGATTTGCCAGGGTAAAATCAGTTTTCTTTATCCGTTAAATGGCAGGAAATTCCATTTTTTGTAAAAAATCAGGCGGTCAAAAAATCTAAATTATTCATTGTTAATGTATTAACAATACGGGCACGATTTTTGATAGTAGTGTGTATGTGTATTGATGTTTAAATAGTTGCGAATAATTATTTTGAAATGATTGAATCATCCATAGCATTTATGTTGTATATTTGAGTAGGATTGGATGATTTTAGTCAATTAGATTGTTTGTATTTATTTAATGTGTTGAGTTTTAAGTCTTTAAAACGTCGACAACATGTGCAGAATATTAGACACGTTTGCTGCTAAGCACGGTCTGATTAATCCCACACCGGCCTTGATCCGGAAAACTCATATTCTTTTTTCTGGAAAATCACGGTCGAATATCCAAAAATATTTCGCTGCATTAATATTCGACCTGGTGTTGATGTGTTCGTTTTCTGATGCAGAGGCCCAAACTTCCATCCCTTCGGGTTCCTTTATCATCAACATGGGAGTATTGCCCCAGACCGTTGCCAATGGACTCAGGCCGTATGGTATGGTGTATGATATTGTTAAAAACTACCATGGAGCCGTCATCTGGTCGATAAATCCCGGCAAAGCGAAAGACGGGATCGATTTTTCATACGGCGGCACGGATTATAAGGGCGGTACTTTTATTATTTCCAAGGATTACCGCACCCCCGAAATCAATACACGAATTACTTACTGGCAGGGTCAGGGGGTGGTTGGCGTGACCACTACTTCCCCGGTTACCGTTCCTGTATATGCCACACTGGATAATATGCCCAACTGGACCCTCGACTATCAGAACGGATCCATCGCGGTAAATTTTTTCGTTAATGCAATGATTCCTGCCACAGCTTATGGCGGAAGCGACAAGAGCGGGTGGAAAACACCTGCGCAGCTAGGCTATTGCGACGATCTGTTTGTGATGCCGCATGCCGATCCCACCTGGGCCACTCACGCCAACCTTCTGGCGTGGAACCTGACCTACAAGGGCGGTATCTGGCTGGGATGCCATGCAGGGAGTGCGTTGGAGGATATGTTTAATCCGTCGGATAAAACTCAGCAGACGAATTTCTTATCCAATAAAACGGGAATAGCAACCGGAACCGCTTCTTACTGCCAAAATGCCCTGCAATTGTGGAGTAACCATTCCGCCGGTTCTCCGCCTTACAGTTATTCGTATCCCGAGGATCCGATCATGCAGTTTATGGGCACGATGGATGCTGCCCAGCAAAATGGTTCGGAGCAAATGTATATGCCTGTATTATCGGGCAGCTGGCGGGCGGGAGCAAAGTTATATGTTACCGACCCCACACAGGCTGATGTACCCTTGAAATCTCCGGGTCCGGCAGCTACATTGATCTCCGGCAGGGGATTCGATGATCCGAATCGCGGAAGGGTAATGCTGCAGGCCGGACATAATATTTCAGGAACAGCCGCCGCAAACGTAGCCGCTCAGCGCGCATTCTTTAATTTTTCATTTTATGCCACCGAGGAAAAAGCACAGGCAGCAGCCCTCAATATCAATACAATACCATCACCTCTGTATGCCGGGGTGGCACAGCCGCTCTCCTTTACTTTTTCGGGCATCGTAAGCAACTACGATATTTTGTGGCAATCCTCCGGCGGCGGGACCTTTACCCCAAACGCCACTTCCCAGTCGGTCACTTTCACACCCCCGGCGGTCACGAGTCCCACCACATGCATTATCTCTTTAACACTTACCGATAAAATCTGTCCTTTAAAGGTTGTCAGTTCCAGCCCAAGCATACAGATTGCCTGCGGTTTGCAGGTGGCCACAACGGTGTCGCCGTCCTGCTACGGATCCTCCAGCGGCTCCATCACCATGTCAATTTCCGGTGGCCCGGCACCTTATGCATGGAGTTGGACCCGAAGCGAAGGCGGAACCGGAAGTGGCACGGGAACAAACATAAACGGACTGGCCCCTGGCACTTATAATGTAATTGTTAATGCGTCGGGTGGAACCGGATGTGGGAAATCATTCACGGTAACGGTCAACCAAAATCCGCAAATCAATATTTCCTCCTCCATCACTAATATATTATGTAACGGAGGGAGTTCCGGAAGCATCAACCTTACTGTTTCCGGGGGATCGCCGGCATATTCCTATTTATGGACAGGTGGCGCTACCACCCAGAATCGAACAGGTCTGGCTGCCGGATCTTACAATGTTACTGTCACTGACAGCAAGGGATGTACCCAGGCATCGTCTGCAATCACGCTTACACAACCAAATGCAATAACTATTACCCCGACAGTCACAAACCTTACCTGTAACGGAAATCCAACCGGTGCCATATCCCTCGCGATAAGCGGTGGTACTGCTCCGTTTACTTATGCATGGACCGATGGCCCTGCCACACAGAACCGAACCGGTCTGGCAGCGGGAACCTATGCCGTTACTGTTACCGATGCCAATGGCTGCCGACAGACCCTCTCTGGCATATCGGTTACCCAGCCTGCTGCCCTCAGTGTATCTGCCTCGGCAGGCACGATTGCCTGTAATGGAGGAACAACCACCTTAACGGTAACAGCTTCCGGTGGAACGGGCACCTTGCAGTACAGCCTGAATGGCGGCACTTATCAAACTTCGAATACATTCGCGGTTGCGGCTTCCGCCAGCGAATATGTGGTCACGGTAAAAGATGCCAATAACTGCACAAAAACTGCCAGTGTGCTTGTTTCTCAGTTAGGTGCGATGGTATTGAGTACCGCTGTTACCCCGGTTACCTGTCCGGCAAACAGCGGGGCAATCAGCACCACAGTTACCGGCGGTACCACTCCGTATACCTATAAGATAGGCGACGGCTCTTACGGTGCCTCGGGCAATTTTACCGGACTTACCGCAGGCAGTTATATTGTTACCGTAAAGGATGCCAACGCCTGCACGTCAAACATCACCGCTGTGGTGAACACAACTTCCGCTCTCACCGTAACAGCCACAGGGGCCAATCCTATCTGTAACGGAGCCTCCACGGGAAGCATCAATCTGGCGGTTTCCGGTGGAACCCCAGCCTATACCTATTTGTGGACCGGCGGTGCAACCACGCAAAACCTCAGTGGCCTGACGGCTGGAACCTATACTGTTACAGTTACCGACAGTAAGGGATGTACGGCAACGGCGTCATCTGTGCTTACCCAGCCGGGCGCCATAACGATTACCCCATCCGTGACCGCAGTTACCTGTAATGGAACGGCGACCGGAGCGATAGCCATTTCGGTGAGTGGCGGCACCAGTCCGTATACCTATTCCTGGGCCGACGGACCCGCCACGCAAAATCGAACGGGACTTGTTGCTGGCACTTATGCCGTTACTGTAACTGATTCAAAAAACTGTACCCAAACGCTAACGGGGATAGCGGTTACGCAACCAACGGCCATCACTGCCTCAGCGGCAGCCGGAACGATTTTATGCAATGGCGGAACAACTACCTTAACGGTTACCGCCGGCGGCGGCACGGGAACTTTGCAATACAGCCTGAACGGCGGCACCTACCAGTCTGGAAATACCTTTACAGTATCCGCCTCCTCAAGCGATTATATGGTCACGGTAAAAGATGCCAATAGTTGCACCAAAACCTGCAGTGTGGCAGTTACCCAGCCCTCAGCCATGGCGCTCACCACAGCTATCACCGCAGTCACCTGTCCGGCTAACAGCGGAGCTATCAATCTGACTGTTACCGGAGGTACTGCTCCCTATACCTTTAATATAGATGGAGGCTCCTACGGTGCTTCGGGCAATTTTACCGGTCTGACGGCAGGCAGTCACACGCTTATTGCCCGGGACAACAATGCCTGCACCTCAACCATCAGCGCAACCGTGAATACCATAGCTTCGCTCTCCGGAACGGCAGCAGGTG
Organism: uncultured Bacteroidota bacterium; assembly: GCA_903919065.1. Lineage (GTDB taxonomy): Bacteria > Bacteroidota > Bacteroidia > Bacteroidales > UBA12481 > UBA12481. Next base: position 344 of record CAIXHD010000011.1, on the reverse strand, counting down.
CCAATCCCATCTGCAACGGAGCATCCACGGGAAGCATCAACCTTACGGTATCAGGCGGATCTCCGGGATATACCTATCTGTGGACCGGGGGCGCAACCACGCAAAATCTCAGTGGTCTGGCAGCCGGAACCTATAGCGTTACTGTTACCGACACCAAAAGTTGTTCCACCACTGCTTCAGCCACTTTAACACAGCCCGCTGCCATGGTGATCACCCCTATTGTGACGAATGTTGCCTGTAATGGGAATTCCACCGGGGCCATCGCCATTTCAGTAAGCGGGGGCAGCAGTCCGTACACCTATGCCTGGGGCGATGGACCCGCCACCCAGAATCGAACGGGACTT
>CAIXHD010000010.1 GCA_903919065.1 uncultured Bacteroidota bacterium | reverse complement strand
GGTACTTCCAAATCCTTCCCGGAAGATGGCCTTGGATTTGCCCCATAAAAAGCGGCTTGTCACGGTCTTTTCCCGGTAATTCACCTCGTTATGTGCAAATTGAATGAAGGAAAAATGGAGATCGGTTGCCTCCACATCCACCGCCTGGCGGTGGGAGATAAAAACCGCAGAGCACAGGTATTTCGCTGAATAACCTGTAATGATCGGAAGCAAAGAATTCAGGTAGATTACACCCCAGGTTAATCCCGCAATGAATGCAATTCCAATGGTGCTGTAAATCCTTTTTCTCATAATTATCAGCGAAAGTAAGAAATTATTTTCGCCTCAATCCTGAAATGATCTCTTCTGATGTGTCGGATTAAGGAACGAATGGTAGCATGAATGGCAAAGCAAAGAGAAAGACCATCTTTCTCATAAGGGCCGCCATGAAGCCAGGGATCATTCCCTTCTTGAACAAATCACGGTTTTCGGTTATAAAACCCTCAATGGGCGTGGCCTTTCGTCCTAATAATTTTTCAATCGTGTCTGTCACAAGGGAGGCATTTCCTTTTCCCCATGCACGTAAATGGCAGAGGACTTCTACCTCAAGGCGCTCCCGTGTCAATGTTTTGTCAAATTTCATGAGCATCCGGGCGAATTGATCCTCCGACAGATTGACATAAATGATTTTTTTCCCCAGGGTTCTTGTAAACCGGGCAGCAACTTCATACAGATCCATCGCCTCGGGGCCCGACAACTCGTAATTTTTTCCCTCATGCCCGTAGGAAGTCATGAGCAGGGCCGTTACTTCGGCAATATCTTTTAAAGCGACCATGCACACTTTTCCAAGGCCTGAAATCCCGTAGATGGCACGCATGTATTTGATGGATTCCTTCATGGAAGAGAGGCTGGTTTCCAAAACCGATCCTGGTGAAACCATAATCTGGGGAATGCCCGATTCCTTGATGACATCCCGGACTTTAAGATGCTGCGATTCCAGGATGTCCCCTTCATGTCCCACGGTCCCATAGATTCTTGTGATCTGCTTTACGCCCGATTGCTTCGCCATGTTCACAAGGGTGATCTCACGTTCCGCAAGACGGGGGTCCATCGGGCTTGACAGAAATACCGAGTCCACGCCGGTCATGACCGCATCAAGGGTTTCCGGATGGTCGAGATCGGCGGTTACGATTTCAGCTTTGGGATCATGTATCGCGCATTTGTTGCGGTCACGAACCATCAGGCGAAGGGTCACATCTTTCTTTAATAATTCCGTGACAACTGCTCTGCCGAACATTCCGTTGGCAGTTGTGATAAGAATCTTTTTCATACTGTCTAACATCTACGTTAAACAAATATATTAATATTGGTACCTGGAACCAAATTATCTTTTACTATCAAAGCGGAACGACTGGTCTACCAAGAACAGCAACGAATACGTGAAGAAAGTGAACGTATCATCCGCGAACAAAAGGAAGAGCAACAACGCATCATCCGTGAACAGCAACAGCGCATCGAAAAGGAGAAATCCGACTTCAAAGACCTTTACCAGCAGGCAAAACGTTGGCAACGGGCAAAGTTTATACGGGAATACCTCAATTCCTTTGAGAAGAATGCCTTTGAAAAGGGTGTTCTAACGGATGAAGTACAAAGTTGGATTAACTGGGCAAATGATAAAGCCGAATGGTACTATCCATTAGTAAATAAGGCGGATAAATTGCTTAATCATTTGAATATTAATACACTCTTTGACTTGTAAATAAGTGTATTTCATAATTTAGCCATATTTTTACTTGTTTTTCAGACCGATTAAGCGTTTTTCATATTAATCAAAATAAGTAATTTTCACATATAAGGCCATAATATAATAATATTTCATAAAGAATAAGAGTTTTTCATACTTTTGCAATAAGCAATTTTCACAAACCATTATGAAAAATAACAACATTTCACAAGAGATAAGTGTTTTTCAGGGAAGAACGGTTCCTGAGGAGGGCACATTGGTGGGATATGGGGCAATAATTACCGCATATAAACTTCCAGTTCCTACCCCGATACAACTTGCTTTAATCAGCAGAAAGCATAGGCAGTACAAAGCTGATGGATGGCT
>CAIXHD010000009.1 GCA_903919065.1 uncultured Bacteroidota bacterium | reverse complement strand
CTTGCGCCGATGCAGCAACTGAATTCTCCATAGGTTTCCCTGCATCAAGCCTGGCAGTCAAAATCAAACCTGCCGGCAATGAGCGATCAATAGCTATATTTTTGTTTGCTGCGGAGACGCTCACAAATTTCTCGATTTCCGTGTAAGTCAGTCCGCCGGCAACCAGCACTTCCCTGTTGCCGGGCTTGCCCCAGGTGAGCAGGAAGTTGTTACGGCAATCCAGGGCTGGCTTGTCGGTAACCCTTGTATCCTCGCCTCCGCCATTCCCATCGAGCATACGGAAATTGGGAAATAATTTTGCTCCGCCGTACAGCTGCCCTCCGGTAAGAACACTAATTTCTTTTATCTGCAATGCCTTATTGCCCCGATTGATAATTCCCCCATCCATCACCACGAAATCTTTACCTGGCAGTAAACCAAGCCGCAGTCCCAGTCCGTTTGCTCCATCTTTGGAACTCGTGATTAACAGGAATTTTCCAGTTTTACCTTCGTGAACAAAATCAAACAGCGAATACTCTGCCTTGCGCAATGGCTCATTAGTGGAGTCCTGATCGATCTTAAGATATGCTCCCGTAACGATTTTCTTTTGATCCGCCGTCCGGATGATATCATACACCCCCCGTGCAGGCTGTACCACAACATTCACGATCCCGTTTGAGAATATCCATCGCGTAGTGCCGCCAACAAAAGTAACTCCCTGATCCTGCTTTGATTTACAACCGGAAAGCAACATCAGAAAAGACGCCGTAAGAATATAAAGTGACTTTTTCATAAAATTGTTTTATCAGAATATCAGCAACCGGAACTTTGAAACCCACTAGTTTTTTCCAACTCCCGAAAATAGCAATTAGCCCACAGAAAAAACCTGATTTTCTAACGAAACAATATTGGGTGGTACGTGTTATGAATAAATGAGACTGAAACTTTCGACAGTCATTTGTTGCTAACTATTTAATCGTACCGTTTTAATTGAAATATCATGAAAAACCAGATGTATCCCAAAATGCTGCTGCTGGCATTTTTATCAATTATGTTCATTTTCATTTCCTTCCGGAAAGCAGAAAATCGCTCCCAATCAGGAACTCCGGGAACCAAAAAGACCGAAAACGCCAGTGAGGTACATCGGTTTAATGAGGAGGTAAAAACGAGTAGTGCCCATTTTGAACTCGATTATTGGATCCGGTGGAAAAATCAATTTGTTTGGACTTCCGGAAGAAATGGTTCAACATTGCAGCCGAATAATCCTGGTTGTTAAACTGAGCGAACCATAATTCTCCTCATTAATCTCAATCGGGGTTGGTAATTGTCTTAAGTTTCGCATGTCTCTGTTAAGCCCCAATGGCGCTGGAATAGTTAATGATTTTCAGTAGTTTTGAATTAGGGTCACCCTTCTGCATCAGGCTCTGGATAAGGGAAGCAAAATCAATATCCAATGTTTCGGAGACAAATTCCAATAGTTCCAGGATAACGGTCCAGATTCGATCAGACAAAGACAGCTCGGTCATTTGACCGGCGATTTCGCGGAATAAATCGCCCATGGTCTCATAGTTATTCAGCCGTTTGGCAATACTGAACATGTTATAGGCAATCATGGAAACAGAGGTGCGTGCAATCAACGCATCAAAATCGCGGGAATGACAATCATCCATTCCAAAGAGCTGACGAACTTCTTTGAAGTAAATTTCTATATTCCAACGTCTTGCATATAATTGGTAGGCTTTCAATGGAGTCAGGTCCGAATTGGTACTGACCAAAAAGTGCCAAGGCCCTTTGCGGGAGTTACGGTAGTAGAACAAGCAAACCGGGACTTCCTGCAAATAAACGTTAACCTGAATACAGGTCATGTGCAAAGAGCGATTCCACTTTCCCTTTTTCTTTCGCGATAGCTTATCACAAAGGTCCTTAGCTGTAACATCCTTATCCTGAAACTTATACTTGGTTCCATTCCATTTACCCATTCCCAAAAAGTGTTTGCCCGGTAGGCTCAGAATGAACGAGATCATCTTACCACTCATGAACCAACTATCCGCAAGGACATAGCCAAAAGGAACGCCTCTTAACAGGGCCTTACGGATCATGCTCATGCCAACATCGGTTTTCTTTTGGTCGGCTTCCTTTACTCGCTTGGCACCTGCACTGTTTGATGCACGATCCTTATGGTACTGGTTTTCCAGTTGCTTCGGCTTAAGACCAAATGGGAACTTCTCATTTTTGCCTTTTTCACGGTGCATGGAAAAATCCAACGCCATAAAGCTCTTTTCATCACACCATCCCAGAAACAACCCCTTGAAGCCCAGAACTGCCTTGTTATCAACATGCGACCAGACACGACTGACCAACTCCATGGTAATACCGGTCTTCCTAAAATCGGTATCATCCAGAATCAGACATGCGTCAGATGGCTTCTTGATTTCAATGCAACTAATTAATTTACTGCTAATTCCATACGAAATACTTCTCCACCGTAACCGACTGTCGTTAATAAACCGATACAGTACATCTTTGTCGGCTGTCAGAGTTTGCTTGATCCAATCGGTCGTTTGGTTGTTTTTTTGCTGGCCGGTATTGGCTATCGGGCTTAAAAGCAGTGCAAGCAGGATATCCATCTTCCGGTAAATTCCTTGTGCGTGGTCCTTGACTCCGATATGATAACTGCTGATGCCCATCTTTTGGTATAGTTCAATAATTTTCAAGATTGCTTTTTCACTTGAGGTGAAAAAGTCAGCGATCTCTGAAAAAAGTTTTGTACTTTTATTCCGTAGCATGTTTTTAGTTTGTTATAAGTACCACTAATATGTTGAATATTAGCGGAATAAACAAAAATACATGCTACTTTTTTTAACATTTTTATTAACTATTTAGGCAGGTTTGGACCTGCGAAACTTGAGT
>CAIXHD010000008.1 GCA_903919065.1 uncultured Bacteroidota bacterium | reverse complement strand
GCCATATAATGCTGCCAGCCCGAAGCTCCGCCAAGCCAGGTGTTGAGAACCAGCTGAGCGTGCGGCCCACCATAAACATATACTATTACCGGATACTTCTTTGTAGAATCCATATCCGGAGGAAGAACCATATAACCATACAGATCCGTTCTCTTGTCAGCAGCCTTAATCTTCAAGGGGCGATATTGTCCCATTTTCAGGCTGGCAACAGGGTTAGGTGCGTCTGATATAATTCTGAATTCCTTCGATCCGATTTCCCTGAGCACAATCCGCCGGGGAACGGTATAACTTGAATAGCTGTCAATGATAAAACGCCCATCGGGACTAATCCACCCATCATGAGTACCCGGATCTGGCGACAATTGAAGCCTGATCCCGGAATTAAGGTCCAGCCGGTAAATATGACGCTCCAGCGGACTAGGATCTGTAGCCCTGAAAAAGACATATTTACCATGCTTATCCCATCCGAGAAACTCCGTGATTAACCAATCTCCATGGGTTAATTGCCGGATAAATGTTCCATCAGTCCGATACAAATACATATGATAAAATCCACTACGATCACTTATCCAGATAAATTGGGTTGGATCATTCGGATTAAATATCAGGTTATTAAGAGGTTCAACATATTTCGCTGAAGATTCTTCGAATAATGTTCTGAGCTTACGACCGGTTTTAGCGTCATATTGATTAAGAAGCAAGTGATTCTGCTCGCGATTCAGCACACCCGCATATAAATAATTTTCATTGGGATCCCAGGTTACGCTGGTAAAGTAGCGGCCAGGACCGAAAGCATCTTCTTCTAAAAAAACCGTTGAGCCGTCCGCAACATTATAAATTCCAACCTTAACAATTTCACTTTCCCCACCAGCCATTGGATAACGGATCATATTTGAAGAAGCTGGTGTGGTATTGATATTTACCAATGGATATTGGGTGACTTTTCGTTCATCCTTACTATAGAACGCAAGAGAACTGCCTGCAGGTGACCAGAACAGCCCGGAATTGATTCCAAACTCACTTCTGGAGACTGTTTGACCATTGACAATTCCATCCTCCTTATCGTTTGTTACCGGAGTAATTTTTCCGGAATTATCCACAAGCATGATATTTTGTCCAATTGTGTATGCTCCCATCGTGCCAAAAGTCGTCACGCAAAAATTCTCCGAGGTGCCTGGCACCGTGAATTTGCCCGTTATCTTTTTCTGATTCCAGTCAAAATCAAATATCGCTGAACCGGTATTAAATCTTAACAATCCAGACGGAAGCACCTCAGGCAAAACTAAAGTCTGTAAAGGCTGGACACCAGATGATTGCAGAAGGGTATTGATCTCGATGCGCGTAATCAGAGTGGTTTCTTTGCCGGTTTTTGCCTGTATCGACATGATCGCACCATTCTTAACCTGCAAATAGCCTCCATCGGGTCCGCCCCATGCAAATGCCGGTCTGGCAGCATTCAACCCGGTTTGAAGAACGGCCTGTTCAATCGATAATTGCTGGGCGGTTACGTTAGCAACAAGTACAGCAATAATTAAAAGACTTATAGAGAGGAACTTCTTCATCATCATATTATCTGGGATGAGGTTTTTGATATTTGGCTTTTATACTTCCTTCGTAAATATCATAACGCCTGAAAGTACATTCGATCGAACCGTTAAGCATCGGGATTTTTTTAGCGGGGTGTAAACCGACAGACTTCATGGCTTCGGGATTACCGCTGAAAATCCAGGCCTGATATCCTTTATAAAAATGTTTCATCCTGTCACCGATCAGCCTGTACAATCCCAGTATATTTTCCACTTTTATTCTCTCGTCGTAAGGCGGGTTGGTGATCATGATTCCACCACCTGCTGGCGGAATAAAATCCTCGATCGACTCATGCTCGAGTTCAATTTTCTTATCGAGGAAGGTGCGATGAATAGATTCGCGCGCCAGCAGAAGTGATTTGGCTGACTTATCGGAACCTACAATTTTATATTTAAAATTGACATTTTGCTCCACCTGGTCGGCAACTTCGGTGAACAATTCCGGATTGAAATTCTTCCATTTCTCAAAACCAAAATTCGGACGAAAGGTACCCGGTGCAATATTCATGGCTATCATTGCGCCCTCGATGAGGAAAGTACCGGATCCGCACATCGGATCAAACAAGTTTCCCTTTCCGTTCCAACCTGCCAGCAGAAGAAGTCCGGCCGCCAATACCTCATTAACAGGGGCCTGATGCAACTGGGAACGGTAACCCCGGCGATGCAGCGAAGCACCCGAGCTATCCAGCAGGACATTCACTTTTGCATCCTGGATATGGATAGAGATCAAAAGATCTGGATTTTCCCGGTCAACACTCGGACGTTTCCCTGTACGATCCCGAAACTGATCCACTACAGCATCCTTGGTTCTCTGTGCAATAAACTGGCTATGTGAAAAATAGTCAGAAAAGAGTACGCACTCAACTGCCAGGGACATAGAAGGTTCGAGAAACCTGACCCAATCGATTTTCTGGATTCCCTGATATAGTTCAATATCATTCTTTGCCGGAAAAGTCTCTACTTCAACCAAAACCTTCAAGGCTGTACGGAGCTTATAATTCGCTGCATAGAGAGATTTCAGATCGCCTTTGAACCGTACGGCACGGTTCAATATCTCAATATCCTGCACACCAAGTCCCCTAATTTCCTGAGCCAGAACCTCTTCAAGTCCCTGAAAAGTTTTGGCCACCATGTAAAAATGTTCGTCTAACATATAATCCTGTTAACAATTTCAATTGCGTTCTGAACTCTATTTTCGCCTACTCCAAAAACTCTAAAATTAACAAAACCTGCCTTATTCAGTTCCTGCTCATACTGATCCGTCAAATAATCCCGGCGGTGTGGATTTTCGCGTAGGGGATCAAACTCCCAGGGCAGGTCGGGCTGGCAAATCAGGTAAATCCCCTGCCCTGCACTGGGAATAGCATCTTCGAGCCAATCAGGGACAGATTGAAATACTTCGCGGAACCATACTTTCAGATTAATAAGACAGGTATCAAAAAAGACTATCGGGTTTTCCCTGTTTTCATTGATGAGTTCAATCTGTCGGCGGGCGATAGCTTCAACATCGGAATAGGTATATTGACGCTGAAGGTTTTCGAGATAGGTGCGCGCAAATTCTGGTACACCGATGGCTTTATAATGGATAGCCAGCTCTCCTGTCAGGGTGCTTTTACCAGTTGATTCAGCCCCTGTAATAAAGAAAACCTTGCTTAAACCGCTGTCTTCCATGCTTTTTTCCATTGGAGGTAGCCGAATACGGCCATAATAACATAAACAACGAACAATACTGTTGTGGCGTAAAGTTCCTGCCAAACATATAAGCCAATCGATAACAGATCAATAAAAATCCAGAATATCCATTGTTCCAGTATTTTACGGGTGAGCATCCAGGTTGCAACAATTCCGCCTGCTGCAGTAAAGGCATCCCAGAAAGGAATTGTTGAATCTGTAAATTTAAAGAGAATCCAACCAATCAACTGCCAAAGCAGCAGCCAAACTACAAGAAGAGTGATGAGCAGCTTTTTCTCCAGCCGGATAACGGGAAGTTCTCCTTTCTGGCTGCCATCTTTCTTTCGTGACCTCGATGACCAATGTACCCAGCCATATATACTGATGAAAGCATAATATGCTTGTAAAGCCATTCCTGCATAAAATCCGGAATGCGCATAAACCCAAGCATACAGAATGGCTGACATTATACCGAACAGCCAAAGCCAGATTATCTGTTTAATAGAGAGAATGACATACGTAACACTAACGATTGCAGCCATCAATTCAATCCAATTTACTGATATCCAATCTAATATACCACTCATGCTGCAAATGACTTTTTTGGCCCTGCGAAAGTAGTATAAATCCCGGGATCACTAATTTTTTGATTAATTTAGATGATTGCAAAGAACACAACGATTGAAATAGGTATGAGTGAAAGTGTACAAGTAAAAATACTGATTGTCGATGATCGCGAGGAAAACCTTTTCGCGATGGAAGCATTATTGGAAAGCCCTGATTTATTTATCATTACAGCCCGTTCAGGTAATGAAGCCCTTGGAATCCTTTTGGAGCAGGAAGTGGCTTTGATATTGCTGGATGTTCAGATGCCAGGAATGAATGGATTTGAAACTGCTGAGCTGATCAGGGGAAGCTCCAGAACCAAGCATATCCCGATTATTTTCGTGACTGCCATTAGCAAAGAGAAGAAAAATATTTTTCAGGGATATGAATCAGGAGCTGTTGATTATCTGTTTAAACCTATTGAACCTGAGATTCTAAAATCGAAGGTCAGGGTATTCATTGATCTTCATCAACAGAAACAAACACTGGAGAATATAACGCGAAAGCTGGAAATGACCATTTCCGAATTGATTGATTCGCGAAAGAAACTCCGTCATAATGAAGAAAGCATCCGTGAAGCATGGCAGGCCGCGGAAAAAGCAAGAGATTCAGCAGAGGAAGCAAGCAGGGCAAAAAGTGAATTTCTGGCCAATATGAGTCACGAAATCAGAACTCCGTTGAATGGAATTATTGGCATGGCAGATCTGGCTTTGCTTGAAACCATCAACCCTCAGCAAAAAGAAAGGATCGAATCAATCAGGCAATCCGGAGAATCGTTACTCGAAATCCTTAATGAAATACTGGATTTATCTAAAATTGAAGCAGAGCGTGTTGAGCTGGAATCTATCTCATTTAATCCAATGGAAGTTATTGAACGAGTCGCCAGAATGCTTTCCATTAAGATCTATGAAAAAGACCTCGAGTTGATCTGTAAAATTGATCCCAATATCCCGGACCAGGTAATTGGTGACCCAACCCGGTTTCGGCAGGTAATTCTGAACTTGCTGTCCAACGCATATAAATTTACTGAAAAAGGCGAAATCCATTTTGAGGCTAAGTTCAGATCTGCTTCACTCCAGAAAGTTATTATTGATTTCAAAATTTCAGATACCGGCATCGGCATTGCCGGAGACAAGCTTGACAATATCTTTCAGTCTTTCGAGCAGGCTGAATCCTCTACCAGCCGAAAGTATGGCGGAACAGGTCTGGGTTTGAGCATTACACGGAAACTTTTGGATCTGATGAAGGGTGAAATCAGGGTGACCAGTGTTCTAGGTAAGGGATCAACTTTCTACATGAGCATTCCATTTAATAAATATTCAGAAACAGGGCCGATTTCTGAAGAGGCTGAAGATAAAACAGGGAGCTTTTCACCAGTACTGATAATCGACAAAAGCAGCAATAGTTCCGAGGCCATCAGGGCAGTATTTGATTCCCTGCCTGTAGCCTACAAGATTTTAATAAACCCGGTGGTAGATGTCGACGAACTGGCAAATTCCTTAACTAACGAAAAGCTTATTATTATTGATTCAGAAATCATCACCACTGAAGAAAAATTGCTTACAGATGAATTGCCCAAGGTACTGAATAGCACCAAAAATATTCCGGTCATCGTAATGGCACCAAGTACTGTCAACCTTAACAAGGATGACCTGATAGCCCGTGGACTGTATTCGATATTACGGAAACCTCTGTTTCCAAGAGATGTGAAAGCAACTTTAAATGAGCCACTTGAACTCCGACAGGACAACGCATTACTGAATCAGCAGGATATTATTGGAATTGGGGGTGGCCGATCGCTGCACCTTCTTCTGGCAGAGGATAATCCCATAAACACTAAACTTGCTGTCGGACTTATCCAGCTCAAGAACTGGAAGGTTGACTGTGCTGTAAATGGTATGGAAGCCGTTGAAATGTTCAAGCTAAAATCATATGATCTTGTACTTATGGACATCCAGATGCCAGAAATGGACGGAATGGATGCCACAAGGAAAATTCGTGAAATCGAAGCAATGAAAGGTTCAAAACACACTCCCATTGTTGCTTTATCAGCTCATGCAATGAAAAATGATATTGACAAGGCATTGAGTTGTGGTATGGATGACTATATTACAAAACCTTTCAAGCCAAAAGAACTTTACATAATTATTGATAAACTCACTCAGCGTAATATTGAGAATTGAAATTTATGATCTATCCTATCCAAATTGACGAATTAATGGATCGCGTTTCCGGCAACAAAGAGTTTGTTATCAAGATGCTGGATCATTTTTTCAATTCAAGTGACGAAAGACTTGCCGCCATGCGAAATGAATTCAATAATCAAAATTATACTGAGCTGGCAGAACTTGCCCATAAGTTAAAAGGCGTTTTAGGAAACCTCTCGATAAACAAGTCACTTGATCCACTGAAAGACCTCCACACCATGGCAGGTCAGAAAAACGATGCACAGATTGAGATTTTGCTGGCTGAAATCGAGAGCACAATTTTTGAAGCAAAGATTTTTTATCAGGATAATCCTGAACTGAACTATTAAGATCGATTAGCTATGAAAAACTGGTTGAAAAATCTGAAGATTAAGGGGAAGCTGAACCTGATGATTGTATTGGCTCTTCTGGCCCTTGTCATTTTGGGATTTACCTCAAATTTCTTCATCAGAACGACTAAAGTGGTTAATATCATGCTGATCGCCCAGCGCAATTACATGATGGATTATCATAAGAGCCT
>CAIXHD010000007.1 GCA_903919065.1 uncultured Bacteroidota bacterium | reverse complement strand
TAGGGGACATGCGAATTCATGAATTCCCTCAATTCGACATTCCTCCAGTTGAAAGCCGGAGAGTATTCAACAATCCCGGTATTCAGATTGATAATTCCGGCAACAGCTATCCCGACACCGATGATATTGTTCGGATCAACCAGGTTGGTGTTGGCTAAATTCATGATTACCTGAGCAACCTTGTTTAAAACGTATTCGGGATCTTTATTCGATTCAGTAACGACCTCAATCTCTTTAATCGGTTCAATGGAAAGGTTGGTCAGGACTCCTCTGATATAGGTTGTGCCAAGATCGATGCCAATAAGATAATGACCCTTGCCATTAAAACTAACAGGCTTCATCGGACGTCCCTTGGGAGCCGCCAAAGGCTGACTTTCAACAAGCAGTTCATCTTGTATCAGGGAATCGACAATCCGTGAGACCGTGGCTGTACTTAAACCGCTGATACGGCTTATCTCAAGCCGCGACATGGCGCTGTGGTTCCATACGGATCTTAACACAAGGGATTTGTTGTGCTTTGTTTGAGCTGCATTGCTCAGTTTTTCAGCGGTATTGCGATTCACCTCAGGTCGTTTTAATTTCAGGATAAAATTAATGTAAAAAGGCCGCCTTTCCATGCGGCCTTCTTCTTGCCAATCTTAAAATGTTTAACCAAAACAGATGAAAAGATTTATGGTTAAAACTAGTGCCAATATTAGCTATTTCATTAAAGAATTTTACCACAATTGGATTGTATCTTATCAGGATTATTTAAGGTTAAGATAATTGCTACATAAGTTAAGTTCATGTTGGCACGAGATCAAAATCTATTATACTTTTAAAACCTATCCAAAATTTAAAATTTATCCGATGGACGAAAAATTATCTGCCAGGGATGGAGTGAGAGTGCTGAATGCTTCCTTTATAAAAGGTCATGTATCCATGGGCAGGGCTATCGTGCTGATGGAAGAAGCTTTCCGTATTCTTTCTGATAGATCGGCCTATATCCCACAACGGGTTATTATGCCTACTCCCGATGATAAAATGTCTGTCTTCTTTAAACCCGCCTTCGTAAGCCAGTATAAACGAATGAGTATTAAGATCCTGACGCAGATTCATTCGAATGAAAACAGCGAAATTCCAACTATTAAGGGAACTGTTTTGCTGATCGATATGAGCTCGGGAGAAATAATTTCAATGGCCGACGGTAATTATATTACTGCTTTAAGAACCGGTGCTGCATCAGGAATTGCAACCAGATATCTGGCAAATCCTGATGCTTCTTCTTTAGCAATCTTCGGTTGTGGTGCTCAGGGGTTAACTCAGATGGAAGCAATCTTAGCGGTCCGGCCGATTCGTACCATCTACCTTTTCGACCAATCCGAAAAGCGAGCCAACTGTATTGCGGAAGCACTGCAACTCATGGGAAAATTCAACTGTCAGGTCAACCCTGATCTTAAAGTTCTTAAAAAGGTGGATGTCATTTGTACAGCAACACCCAGTCATCATCCTCTTTTCACTGTCAATCATCTTAAACCGGGGGTTCATATTAATGCCATTGGTTCCTACCGGCCGGATATGAATGAGATTGATCCGGAAATTCTCCGGGTTGGCCTCACTTATCTTGATGATGCCCCGGCCTGCCTGAAGGAGTCAGGTGATCTTATTGTCCCTCTGACTAATGGAATCATTAAGGAAAATGATATAACCGGTGAAATTGGGGAACTCATATCTGGCAAAATATCGGGCCGAAAAACTCCGGAGGACATCACCCTGTTTAAAAGCGTGGGTAATGCTATCCAGGATTTTTTTATCGCTAATGAAGCCTTTGAACAGTCAATTCTCTCTGGTGGGGCCCAAATAATCCATCTTACAGATTGATCCTCCTTTTAAAATGTTTATTTTACCTGGAAGGATTTAAATCTACCTTGCCATGAAAACTCTTGTTGCTGGTTTTCTCTCCGTTTTGTGCTTTTTTTCAGTCTCTTCTGCTCAGGAAACCAGGGAAATCAGTTCGTCCCGCCTGCGCATGAATATCGATCAGGGATGGAAATTTCATCTTGGTCATGCCGCAGATCCTGCTAAAGATTTCAATTACAGAACAGACCTGATCTTTGCTAAAACGGGCCGTGCGAGAACTTCAGCTATTAACCCGGGCTTCAATGATGCAGAATGGCGAAATCTTAACCTTCCGCACGATTGGGCTGTTGAACTTCCTTTTGTTGAGTCCCCGGATGGTAACCTGATGAACCATGGTTATAAGGCGATAGGTGGGCATTATCCCGAAAATTCTATCGGCTGGTATCGGAAATCTTTTGTTATTCCTGCAGCGGACTCGGGAAACCTCTTTTCGGTAACCTTCGATGGTGTATTTCGCGATGCAAAATTCTGGTTAAATGGATTTTACCTCGGAACCAACGAAAGCGGGTATATCGGAATCACACTGCCAATAACAGATTATATCAATTTCGATAAAGAAAATGTTCTGGTGGTGAGAGTGGATGCCACCCAGTTTGAAGGCTGGTTTTATGAGGGGGCAGGAATTTACCGGCATGTCTGGCTAAACAGAACACCAAAAATCCATATTCGCGAAAACGGGGTGTTTATTTATTCCGATGTCAATGATGGTAAGGCAACTGTGAATGTAGAGGTGGCCCTTGAAAATGCTGCAAAGGAGGGCAGCGGTTACAGCCTTCGAACAATTATATCGGATCGGTCAGGTAAAATTATTGCTGAAAAATCCGGGGCCATAATGAAACAATCCCTGTCGGTGATAAAGCCTCGCCTGTGGTCGCTAAGCGATCCATACCTTTACAGGGCAACAACTGCTATCATTAATAATGGTAAGGAAGTCGACCGGCTGGTTACCCGTTTTGGTATCCGTTCCGTAAAAATGGATGCGGCCAATGGGTTGCTGCTTAACGGACAAAGGATTAAGATTTATGGTACTAACAACCATCAGGATCATGCTGGGTTGGGAAGCGCACTTCCTGATTATATGCAGTATTACCGCATTCAGCAGCTGAAAAATTTTGGTGTTAACGCCTATCGGACCAGTCATAACCCGCCAGCCCCTGAATTGCTTGATGCTTGTGATAGTTTGGGGATGCTGGTTCTTGATGAAACACGGCTGCTGAACACCAGTCCGGAATATATGAGCCAGTTCGAAAGGCTGATCCTTCGGGACCGTAATCATCCGAGCGTTTTTCTTTGGTCCATAGGAAATGAAGAGCAAAAGGTACAGACCACATCACAGGGAAAACGAATGGCAATTACCATGATGCAAAAATTGAGTGAACTTGATCCCACACGAACCTGTACTTATGCAGCTGATCTTGGTACTGAGTTTTACGGAATTAATGAGGTAATTCCGGTCAGGGGATTCAATTACCGGCATACTTTTATGAAAGATTATCACCAGAGCCATCCTGGTCAACCGGTTGTTGGTACCGAAATGGGCAGTACTGTTACCACACGAGGTATATATGAATTGGATTCAGTTAAGTGCTACCTTCCGGATCAGGATATTACCGCCCCTTGGTGGGCTTCAACGGCTGAAGCCTGGTGGCCTCAGACTGCTGAGAATGATTGGATAGCAGGAGGATTTATCTGGACTGGATTTGATTATCGGGGCGAACCAACCCCTTTTCAATGGCCGAATATAAATTCTCATTTTGGTATTCTTGACGTTTGCGGATTTCCCAAAAACCTCGCTTTCTATTATAAATCGTGGTGGAGCGGCGATGACGTGCTCAATATATCACCTCATTGGAACTGGCTGGGAAAGGAAGGGGAATTAATTAAAGTATGGGTCAACAGTAATGCGGATGAGGTTGAGCTTTTACTCAACGGATCAAATCTGGGCAGAAAACAAATGGTTCGGAACAGTCATTTGATATGGGAGGTTCCCTATGCTCCCGGAAAATTGGAGGCTATTGGCTGGCGAAATGGCAGAATGATCAGAACTTCAGTCGAAACTACCGGAAAACCTGCAGAGATCTCCCTGATGGTTCATAAAACAACGCTTTTTGCTGATGGAAAGGATATTGCCGTAATTAATATCCGGGCTTTGGATAAAGAGGGACGATGGGTACCCGATGCACAAAACCTGATCAGTTTTTCTATTGAGGGTAACGCTGAAATCATCGGAACCGGGAATGGCGATCCCAGCAGCCATGAAGGGGATAAATGCGCTCCTGGTGAATGGCAGCGGTACCTCTTTAACGGATTTTGTCAGGTGATCGTGCAGGCCGGAAAGGAGCCGGGTATTGTCAAATTCAAGGCTTCTTCGGATGGACTCTGGGCAGGTGAATCTGAAATACATACTGTCCCTGTTTATCCCGTTCTCAACAATGAGCTGATCCCTTTCAAACAGGAAGAGGTTAGCGTGGCTGGTCAGGAGAAGATGATAGGTGCCGATATTTCTTTTCTTCCTCAGCTGGAGAAAAATGGCTTGAAATTCTTCGATAAAGGAGTTCAGAAAGATCCATTGCAAATTCTCCGGGATCATGGGTTTAACTATATCAGACTGAGGATATTTAACAATCCGGAAAATAAGGACGGTTATGCCCCTGGCGAAGGATGGTGTAACCTTGAAAATACCCTGGCAATGGCGAAAAGGATCAAAGGGCAGGGAATGAAAATTCTGCTGGATTTTCATTATTCTGATACCTGGGCAGATCCGCAGAAACAATTTAAACCTGAATCATGGAAAGGCCTGGAATTTGATCAGATCGAAATAGCCCTTCGAAAATATACTGCTGATGTTATTCAGGCTCTTGTTAAGCAGGGCACTACCCCTGATATGGTTCAGATTGGGAATGAAATTAATCATGGGATGGTTTGGCCCGACGGACATATGTCACATCCCGACCAACTTGCAGCTCTGATTCGGGCCGGGACGGAAGGTGTAAAATCTATCGATCCCAAAATTGAAATCATGATTCATGTAGCCCTCGGGGGGCAGTATGATGAAACTGTTCTCTGGCTGGATCAGATGATGGCCCGTGGCTGTAAATTTGATGTCCTTGGACTTTCGTTTTATCCGAAATGGCACGGTACTCTTGCGGATCTGAGGAACAACCTGAGCAAGCTCGTTCAGCGATACCCTCAACCCATCTGTATCGTTGAATATTCGCATATGAAACAGGAAGTTAACGACCTGGCCTTCTCGGAATTCAGAGACCGGCTTATTGGAACCTGCATTTGGGAACCGTTGAGTACCTGGGATAAAGTGTTTGAGAAAGATGGGAAAAGCAATGAGAAACTGATGATATACGATCAATATAAAAATCAATCCGGCAGATAATTAATCAACTATGAAAAAGAGTTTTCTCCTAAGTTTTGTCCTGCTTGCAATGGCCTTGCTTAATAGTATGCAGGCCCAGCAGGAATTGTTATTCGACGATATTTTTAACGGTACTTTTTCAGCCAAAGGATTTGGACCGGCACGATGGACAGATGGCGGCAAAGGATACACAACCCTGGAAAGTTCGAAAGAAGGTAAGGGACGTGATATTGTCCGTTATGAAGCTGCAACGGGTGCCAGAACAATCCTCGTAAAATCTTCTGAACTGATCCCGGAAGGTAAAACCGCTCCTCTCGCAATCTCGGATTATATCTGGTCAGCTGATGCGGCTAAACTTCTGATATTTACGAATACCCAAAGGGTTTGGCGCTATAATACCAAGGGCGATTATTGGGTGATGGATCTGAAAACCAGAAAGCTCAGGCAATTGGGCGATGGACTGAAGCCTGCAACGCTGATGTTTGCCAAGTTTTCGCCGGATGGTATTTATGCGGCTTATGTAAGTGAGCAGAATATCTATGTTGAGCATCTGGAGAAGGGAACAGTCAGGCCGCTGACAAGCGATGGTGGCGGTCATATAGTTAACGGCACTTTCGATTGGGTTTATGAGGAAGAGCTGGATTGCCGCGATGGTTTCAGATGGAGCCCGGATAGTAAGAATATTGCTTTCTGGCAGCTGGATACGGAAGGTATCGGCACTTTTTACATGATCAATAACCTCGACTCCCTTTATCCGAAGCTGATACCGATTCCTTATCCTAAAGTAGGAACCACCAACCCTGCAGCAAAGGTTGGCGTGGTTTCCGTTTTGGGAGGGGCACCCCGTTTTTTCAATATTCCGGGCGACCCGAGAAATAATTACCTCGCAAGGATGGATTTTGCCGCAAATAGTGATGAGGTTATGATTCAGCAACTTAACCGGCTGCAGAATACGAATAATGTCATGCTCGGAAATATCCATACGATGGCTGTCAAAACTATCCTGACCGAGACAGACAAGGCATTTCTGGATATTCATGATGATACACAATGGATGCAGGGAGGCAAGGCTTTTACCTGGAGCAGCGAGCGCAGCGGATGGAAACATTTGTTTGTCATTTCCCGCGACGGTTCGCAGGTGAGGGATGTCACGCCGGGTAATTTTGATGTTGTTGATATCACCTGCATCGATGAAAAGGGTGGCTATGTATATTTTATCGCTTCTCCGGATAATCCGATACAGCGCTTTCTCTATCGAAGCAAACTCGACGGGAAAGT
>CAIXHD010000006.1 GCA_903919065.1 uncultured Bacteroidota bacterium | reverse complement strand
CGGTTTTTCCATGAAGGCTTTACCGATTCAGCCCATTCCAGAACGCGAAGGGTTTCGGGACGATAAGGGAAAACTAGTTTGGAAGGTGAAGAGGTTATGAGATCCAATGAGGGAATAGGATTTGTCACTGTCTGGGATGACAGTTGACTTTTAGCCTGGAGATAATTGCGCCAGTATTGAACCTCTACTTTATCAGGGGCCTGATTCAGCAGAACGATTGCCTCCTTGTCGAGATCCAGGTTGTGGTAAAAAATCGCCAGTTCAAGGTAAGTCTGTTCCGGAAATTCATTGCGTATAAGGTTTTTGAAATCAGATAATTTTTCTTGTGATGGCTGTCCGAGATATTGCTCAAATGCAGCAAAATGATTTAAAGGATCAATTGATGTTAAATTTTTTATCAATTCGCTGGCCTGGGTTGGCTTGCCGGCAAGGCGGCAGGCAATGATTTCCAGTTGTATAGCCTTGATATCATATCGATTATAATCCTGAGCCAATCGGGAATATTTAAATGCTCCATCAAGATTCTTTTCCATCAGGGCAATTTCAGCCAACCCGGTATAAGATGCGGATCGATATTCCATTGATTTTGCGGCCAAACCAAAAGCTTCTTTTGCCTCGTAAAGCTCTTTAATCCTTTTAACCCCCTCACCTTTTTTAACCTCCTCAGCTTTTTTGCTTCCCTCACCCTTTTTTACCACCCCAAGAAGGTAGTTGGCTTTCGGATCGTAGGTATCATAGGAGAGTGCCAGATCGAGGAGCTCTTCGGCGAGTTTGGGCTTTAAAATCCGGATATACTCTTCGGCTAATCCTGACAGTGCAGGAAGGTAATGAGGATCTTTTACCAGACATTGCCTGTAAAAGTCGCGAGACTGGGCATATTCGCGCTGTCTGCTGAATTCCAATGCTTTCAGATATAATCCCTGCACCGAATTCCAGTCGAACGGGGGCGAAACCACCGGACGATCGGAGTTGCGCGCATCCTGTTCACCAACCGACCAGTTAAGGCGACCATTGGCGAGTGATACCGATATTGGCTGCTGACCTGCCGGAGATGCATAGGTGAATAATTCAAGGGGTTTAAGTTTTATCGGTACTCTTACTTCCTCTCCAGAGTTGCTTTTCAGGATCAAGGTATCGTTGACAAATTCAAGGGCACAAAACTTTATTTCACCGATTTTTTCAGGCGAACCTGCCGGTTTCTTGCCATCATTAACATATAGGATTCCGGCCTTGCCGATTTCCGTTACGCCACCGGTACCCAAAATGGGAAACCAATGCTCACTGAATCTCTCACAGCTGTTCCCCGGGAATTCAAGGTGTTTAAAAGGGGTAAAAGTGGAGCCGGCAGCCTCTTGATTGAACAATAATCCGGTCTGTATTTCAGTATACTGCATATTTCCCGGTTGGTCAGTCAGGAGGTCTGTCCACAGGGCTCCCTGCGGACTCAACGACCATATCCAGATCTTTTTACCAACTTTTTCGGTATAATCATTCCAGTGTCCAAAGCCGAAATTCCTCGAAGCATACATGCCGGCAAAGAAATCGGTATATGAGCCCAGAACATGGTAACTATGATCGCTGCCATAGTTGTTTTCCGCATAGTTTGATATGTTCCGGCCGTCGGCTAAAACCGGCCAGGGTGACTCTTCCCCGGCATGACCGATATAGTGATCGCCCGGAAAATAATAGGTAAGGTCAGGAGCTGCGTCGGCAGCTGCAGTTGCCCAATGATATTTTGAGGTAGTCAGGTCCATGGGGTTGTACCAGAACATGTTGGTCTCCACCCAGGCTTTATCCGCAGGCAGCCTGATTTCTACTCTCCATTCAGAACGCGAAGTCAGGTCCATCGCACCAATAAAACAGGATACACTGCCATCAGAATTGGTTCGGGTCAGATAATCGACTGGTGAAGCTGTGGTCGGTGCATGTCCTATCGATCCAAAATTAAATTCGATACCACCCGAAGTCCAGGCTCCACGCATTGAAATATCTCTGAATTTAACAACCTTATTCAGGTAGATGAATTCCTGCCCGGTAGATTTTTCAATGGCACCAAGTATTTTTCCACCCATTTCCGGGGCGATTAAAACCTTTATCCAGTCATTTTCCAGTTCCACAATTTTCCAATCGCGATTGATCCCCTGGGTTGCAAACCCATCGAATCGAAAATATGGATAGACCTTTCCGGTCCTTGCAACCGGGTTTGGGTCGCCGAAT
>CAIXHD010000005.1 GCA_903919065.1 uncultured Bacteroidota bacterium | reverse complement strand
GGGTCGTTGATCACAAAAACCGTGTTTTCGCAGAAGCGATCCCAGAGTGTTCCTGTATCGTCGAAAAGGTGGAAAGTATCACGGATCAGTTCGAGCTTGGTTTGCAGCCTTTCGAAATCGACCCTGCCATTTTCATAGAGTTCGATATTGATATCAAAAGGATTGATGTCGAACCGGTCAGGCGGAAAAAGATCGCGATATTCCCAGGAAGCTTCCTCGACGAAATAAATGAATGGGTTGGGCTGACGGCCTCTCCAGAAGAGCAGGTCGCGGATAATCATCTGGACATCATCAGATACTGAGGTTTTATCCAGGGTAGCCAGTTTGCTCAGAAAGTCCTTGATGATCTCCTGATCGGCTGGATTCTTCTGATCGAAACGGTCCTTGATTCCCAGATCGATCAGGAAATTCCGGAAGCGGCCTTTATTATCAGCCTCGTTTTCAACCTTGGTAAGAAACGCCTTATATTTTTCGAGGAAAAGGTTAAATCCGAAGTTCTTATGGAAATGATTGTGAAGGGTACGTTGATAGGTATTCGGGATAACATCGAGAATAACTTCGCAGCGGTGAACAATTTCCTCGCTTACCGGCTTAAGCTTTCGCTGAAGGAGATATTCACCATAAGTGCGAATCTGTGCGCGGCCGCCGCCTTCAACGATGGTGGCGATGCCCAGGTTCTTGTTGCCTGAATAAAAATAGTCCCGGGTCCTTTCTTCAAATTCGGCGATCAGCTCCCGGTTTACTTTTTTCTGAGTCGCCGGCTCACGCACCTGCTCAATGAGTACAAGGAACTGGCGCAGTTTTGAGAGCGTATACCTGTCCTTGATTAGCTGACGAGCGAATTCATCGAATTTATAGAGGATAACATCCTGTTCCGGACTATCAGGTTCGGCCAGTTGTTCCTTTTTGAGATCGAGGATTTCCTGGTCATAGTCTTTAATTTTTTTATCAATTTTATCTTTAAACTTCCTGATATTCTGAGTGTTTACCTTGTCCAGTATCAGGCGGAGGTTCATCTGCGTATTTGCCGGGGTACCCATTTTGCGGGTATGTACCTTGTTCAGTGTATTAATGATCCCGTTATGGAAAGCAAATACCAGACTGGTATTGGTGGCCCGGGATTCCGGCGAGTCATCGATAAATACGCAGCGCACAAGGTAGTTAGCCATCTCCGGTTTGCTGAATATATTTCGGCGCATAGAGGCAATGCGTACAGCAAAAATGGAAACCGGGTCGTCCTGCATGGTCTGGAGCAATGATTCAGCATCCGTAAATTCAACGACTTTAACCGAGTTTGGGGTAAAGACTTCTTCCTTAAGAAGTCGGATGGTAGTATCGGCATTTCCCGACACCAGTGTCCGGATCAAGCCATTAAGTCCTTTAAAGTTTACCGTGGATTCGGTACGGGCGAGGAAATTTTCTTTTTCTGCACCAGTGGTATAATGGGTGGATTGGTTCACCATCTGATCGAGGACATCAAGCAGGTAGTTCCATTGAGCCTCTTCCACATCTTCGTTGATTCCCAGAACATCCCGGAATTTACGAATCACCCTGACTTCATCTCCTACTAAAATCCGGTAAAGGAAATCGATTGTTTGCTGGGTGGTTGGAGGTGTTCCAACAGAAAAATCATGAAGGGCAAGAATATTTTCGAGTTGTTGCTTTTCGGCAGGATTAACCAGCTCCTGGTCAATGATAGTACGTAGTCTCTTCTTAAAAACGCCACGGCGGGCGGAGAATTCAAATGCCTTGGAATTTCTGTGCGGGGCAAGCATCAGACTGATATCTGTATAACCGGGAAGGGCCTCCTTAACTTCGAGAAGTGCCTGGTTTACAGCAGCCTTCTGGATTGCCGGTTCCATCTGCTCATCATGGCAGATGCGGATGAAATTTTTCAACTTTTCAAACACTCCATCGGGTAGAATATTTGAGGCACGGTCGCCCAACGAAGCATAGAGGTTGATCAGTTCCCTTGCTTCCTCATTAAGCGGAAGCCGGGTTTGGCCTGGTAATTTCATACAAGTGGTCCTTAAATTATGACTTTGCAAAGGAACGAAACCAACTAGGAATATCAAAGTCTTAAAGCAAAGTGATTGTAGAATGTAACAAACAGATAGGTAAAATGCCTGAATTGATTACAAATTAGAAGGAATGATGAGATTCGAAGACCAATTTTGAATTTTGAGTATAAAGTTACAATGTTAGCTGAGGTGAGATTGTATATTTGATAGATGAAACAGAAAAACTGGAAGTTGCGAATTGGAATCGCATTGATCATTGGCTGTATCCCATTTTATCTGGTTCTGCCAATCATACCCTTCCTTGGAATCGACAATAAACTCAAGATATTTTTATCAACTCTGTCGATAATTCTCGGGGAGGTATCATTTTGGGCAGGAGGGTTTTTGGTTGGAAAGGAACTGTTTGCCAAATACAAGACATATTTTAATCCGAGAAATTGGTTCAGGAGGAATTTGAAGGACGATGAATAAATATACCTTCGTTTTAAATCCATTTTAATATGAAGCTGAGTCCATTTGTTCTGGAACGGCATTTCGCCAAGTACGAGTTTGATGTGCCTTATCAACTGAGCTGTTCCGATTGTGAACCCTTGAGGATGCAGGAACTTTTAGCGTTGGCAACTCCGGATTCATTGCGACTATGGGAAACCCTCCAGTTTTTATATACCGATACGAATGGTCATCCATTATTGCGAAAGGAGATAGCAGAATGGTATGGTAATGTTAAACAGGAAGATCTGTTGGTTTGTGTACCGGAAGAAGGGATTTATCTGGTCATGAAAGCATTGCTGGAAAAGGAGGATCATTTGGTTGTTATCTCTCCATCCTATCAGTCCCTGTATGAGCTTGCCATTGAAACCGGATGCAGTGTGAGCCGGTGGGAAGCTGATGAAAAAGGTATTTATCAGGTTGAAACTTTAAAGTCGTTGGTCAATGCCAAAACCAGGCTGGTCGTAATAAATTTCCCGCACAATCCTTCGGGAACCATGATTTCCAGGGCGGTACTTGAGGAGATTGTCTGGTTTTGCGACAGGTCCGGAATTTTAGTCTTTTCCGATGAAATGTATCGCGGGCTCGAACAGAATCCCGGGGATCGTTTGCCCTGTGCTTCCAGCTTAAGTGATTTCTGTATCTCCCTGTCCGGCATGTCGAAAACCTTTGCATTGCCCGGGCTGCGGATTGGATGGCTGTCATGTAGTGATCCGGTGATTTTTGAGAAGCTGCTCCGTCTGAAAGATTATACCACGATTTGCTCATCGGCTCCGAGTGAGATACTGTCATTAATAGCTCTCCAGAGCAGGGAGATGATCCTGAACAGGAATCTGGCTATAATTAAGAAGAATATCAGCCTGGTAAATGAATTCGTTCGCCGGTATCCGTCAAAATATTCCTGGACAGAACCTAAGGCCGGCAGTGTAGCCATGCTTAATATTTTAACCGGGCAGACATCTGAAGAATTCTGTCAGGCTTTTCTGGAAAAGAAACAGGTACTGGCCATTGGTTCGCATTTGTTCAATATGCCAGGGCCAGCTATTCGGCTGGGATTGGGGAGAATAGGATTTGCTGAGGCGCTGGCGGATTTAAGCCAATTTACATCTGAACTATAACTCTGAACTTTACTCCAGAATTTCCTGAACCCGACCGATCTGTCCATCGGTAAGCCGAACTTTTATGCCATGAGGATGTGAAGGCGAATTGGTGAGAATATCTTTCACAATTCCTTCGGTTAGCTTTCCCGAGCGCTGATCAGATTTCAGAACAATCTGTACCCGCGTTCCCGGTTTAATGCTGCTTCTTATTGTGCCATTCATATTAGTAAATGCATTCTTTAGCTGCTTCAGCAAAAGTCACCAGATTTTTTGGGTCGGTTTCGAAGAAATGGTCCGAAGCGGAGCAAATATATCCACCATCATATCCAACTTTCTCGAATAGTTCATGAACATTTTTGCGGATCTTTTCAGCAGGGCCTTCGGAAAGGGTGCTGAACTGGTCGACTCCACCGATTACGGCTATGCGGTTACCCACTTTCTTTTTAAAGTCCCAGGGTTCCTGATTTCCGCCAACGCTCATGGGGGCAAGTGTTTCCGAGGCATCGGCACCGGTACGGATTATTAATTCTTCAATCCCGACTGTACCTCCGCAGGTATGGTAAGAAACCTTGAATCCCAGGTCGTGCAGAGCGTCGTGCATTTTCCGGTCATAAGGGAGGCAAAATTCTTCGAAAAGATCCGGTGAGATTACCGTCGAGGAGGCTGAGCCGCCACCGGTTTCGATCAGGTCGAACCGTGCCCCTTTCATCGATTCAATAAAGCGCAGCTTTTTATCGAGTAGGATTCTCATTAATTCATGCACCCATTCAGGCTTCTCAAAAGTGGCATAAATGAGGGCGGTAATATCAAACAGGCATGCTGCATGCTGCCAGCATCCGGCCTGGTCGCCCCAGACAAATCCACGTAAAATTCCATTGTCGCCAACTTCATCATATCTTTTGGTTACCGGAGCATGTGTCAGCTTCGGGACTGGCATATATTTATCGAGGATCCGGATATCATCATCATTCTTGATCAGATATTCCGTTATCCAGGTTGTCTTGCGGTTGCCTTCGGTTTTGTAGGTGAGAATGCCGCCAGGAGTTTCGATTGAGTGGTGAACAATTCGCTGGTCAGGGTCATTGCTTAAGATTTCCGGAATATCCTTCCATGTTTTTGTGTTAAACTGGGTTGGGTCGGCATCAACTACCCAAAACTGATCCATCTCCTCAAAATATTGGATCTGAGCATCCATACCTGTGAGCTTAAAAGCTTCCAGATCGGTAATTCCACCCATATGTTGATTCAGGTGATACCCTTGCCATTGATGGACAGATACCGGCAACCGGTCGGGTTTTCCACCGTTCAGAGCAGTGAGCAAACGTTCTTTTGAGGTCATACGCAAAATTTGATGCTAAAGATAATAGAAAAGAGGGTATGGGGTATGGGGTATCGGGTATCGGGTATCAGGTGTCGGGTATCGGGTATCGGGTGTCGGGTATCGGGTTCCCGCTTTCGCGGGAATGACAAAGAAGGGTATCGGGTATGAATATGAATTTAAGGATTCGAAGGCCAATGTTGAATTTTGAATTATCAGGATCAACCACCGCCTTCTGTCAACTGCTTGATCCCGCAATATGCGAGGGTTCTCCACCTTCTCAGGGATGACAACTTTTCCAGGCAAACTTGATTTTGTATTTCAAATTTCAAAATTGGTCTTGGTCTTCAATCCGGTTTTAGGATATAGACATCATGCTCGGCTCCGGCTGGGGAGTAGGTTGCGGTGCCGGCCTTGTTTCCGGATATTGCCTCGATATAGTAGCGAACGACTTTACCTTTTTTTGTTTTTGGCAGGATTGTGGAATACACTCCGTCTGCTTTGATTGCATCTCCTTTACTTCCGCTGTCCGACATCACGATTTTCCTGAATTGGCCAACGATGCCGGTCGAAAACCACAAATTAACCTGCTTAATGTTATCTGTTTTATTCATTTCGACAGTCACCATTCTGGTTTTTTTTGATTCCAAAGAAACTTTGCCGATAGACACTCCTTTTTGTCCGACTTCCTCATTTGAAAGGAGGAAGGCTCTTCTTTCGGTGACAAATTTTTTTAATTCCGGGATTCCTTCGTGGAATTCTTTAGTAGAGTAAAGTTTTTTGGTATCCGCTTTCACTGCGCTGTCAATCAGGGCTGAATACTCATCGATTAAAGGATTGACCTTTTCCGGAGTGAGTGTCTCTTCGATGATAGTTCTCATGTGAGCAAGGTACCTCTGGCGGAGTGATGGCACCTTAAGCACCCTGTTCATTAAGGGAAAATTTTCCCGATCTTCATTCAGAAAGGGGCTAACGTCAATCTTTTCAGCCATCATTGTGGCGTTACCATCGTACTGAA
The DNA here is from genome assembly GCA_903919065.1 of uncultured Bacteroidota bacterium. Classification (GTDB taxonomy): domain Bacteria; phylum Bacteroidota; class Bacteroidia; order Bacteroidales; family UBA12481; genus UBA12481. Next base: position 99 of record CAIXHD010000005.1, on the reverse strand, counting down.
TGGTTACCAATCTGCCGGTTTCGGGCTCATCATATAAGTAGTAGTCCATACCTCCCTTGAATACATATCCATCGTCATCTACAAAGACATCCTCACAGG
>CAIXHD010000004.1 GCA_903919065.1 uncultured Bacteroidota bacterium | reverse complement strand
GTCCGATCCGCACTGGCCGCAGAAAACGTATCCTTTTCTGAACAAGTACCGTATTTTCAATTCACCCAGCCCCCAGAATTACATCTTCATCAGACTGGCTGACATTATGTTGCTGAAGGCTGAAGCCCTTAATGAAACAGGCGATATAGCGGGAGCATCCGCATTGGTAAACCAGATCAGAACCCGGGTTTCCCTGCCGAATACTCCTGCAGGTACTCAAGCCGATATGCGTTTGGCTATTGAAAAGGAGAGGCGTCTCGAGCTTGCATTTGAAGGCGTTCGATGGTACGATCTGAAACGTACCGGCAGAGCCATTGAAGTTATCAATAATGCCAGGGGTGTTGATGGTGTAAATCTTGGTTATTCCATTGCGCTTTACCAGCTACTCTGGCCTTTACCACAGGCCGAACTGGACAAAAACAGTCAGCTGACTCAAAATCCCGGCTATTAGAAATGGCCGGATGGTAAAAAAATATCATGATGATAATTAATAGGTTAAAAAGAAATTCATCCTTTCAGAAAAACATTGTACATTTATTGTTGTTAATCATTTATTAATCTAATCTATTTACATATGAAGAAATTTACACTTGTGTTATTAATGATGATCAGTTTCGCCGGTTTATCAATGGCACAAAACATTGAAAACTTTGAAAGTCTGAAAATGAACCTTATGTCGGCTGGCGACAATGGTTCACTATCTGTTGTAGCAAATCCCGATCCAACCGGAGCCAATACCAGCGCTAATGTTGCAAAGTTTGTACGTGGAAAAGGTGATCCATGGGGCGGATTTTATGCAACCCTGCCTACCGCTATTAATGTAGCCAGCAACAAGTATATTCACGTTAAAGTTTGGAAAACAAGAATCTCCCCTGTTAAATTTAAGCTGGAAGGCCCAAATACAGGAGATATTGCCTCCATTAACGCTCAATCCAAGGTTAATGCCTGGGAAGAATTGGTATTTGATGTTTCTTCAGCAACCGGAACCGAATATGTAAAAATCGTTTTCATGCCCGATTTTGAAGATCCACTTACTCTCACCGATTACATCACCATGTATTTCGATGATTTATACATTAACAATGATCCCGCTGTTGGAAGCGCTTCTGTTCAGCTGATGGAAAATTTCGAGAATATTCCTATGGGCATAATGCTTGGTGGAGCTGAGGACCTCAGTACTTTCAGCCTTGTTCCTAATCCTGACAAATCAGGTGTAAACCTCAGCGAATATGTCATTAAATATCATCGCGATAAAGACGGCGTTGCATGGGGAGGTTTCTATTCCGGTACCCCGGTTGATGTTACGACCAACAAATACATGCACGTGAAAGTATGGAAACCGCGCATCAGCCCGATAGTATTTAAAATTGAAGGAGGCGCTGCCGGTACCGTTGAACATCCATCAACTGTTGCGCAAACAGTAACCGGTGCCTGGGTTGATTATGTTTTCGATTTCTCGGAAAAAACCGGCTCCTACCCGACTATCGTTTTCATGCCTGACTTTGAATTGCCTTTGACGTTAACCGAGGATATTGATATCTATTTCGATGATTTCATCCTCAACAACGATCCTAATCCGCAGACACCTCCTGAACAAGTCTTTGATGTTGACATGAAACCTGCAGGCATAGTTGCCGGGGACAGGGTATTTGTTTCGGGTGCAATCGGCGGCATTCATGGCACATGGAATGAACCGGGAACCAACCTTAATAATGAGATGTTAGATCCTGATGGAGATGGCGTTTACAGAATCACTATGCATTTGGCCGACGGTCTGATTGCCTTCAAATTCTTTAAAGGCGCAAACTGGAATACGGGCGATCCGGCACCTGGTGGCGACAGAACCTATACAGTGAATGGAACCATACATCTGATCTTTACCTGGGGCGTTCAGGGTATTTCTTCTGTACCTTCAGTTGGATTATCGGATAAAATCCAGATGTATCCAAACCCTGTAAATAACGAACTGAACATCAGTACAACCGCTGACATCAGCAGTGTGTACATTACTTCTACGGTGGGCCAGGTTGTTGCCAGTTATAATTATAACACAAGGACCAACCAAACCATCAATACCTCAGCACTGAGCAGCGGAATGTATTTTGTGACCTTTGTTGGCGCAGATGGCAAGAAGCAGACTCAAAAACTGATTAAGAACTAAAACGGTTTTTATCTTTAAAAGAGGCTGTCTCCATATTGAGGCAGCCTCTTTTTTTGTATATTCCGGCATGAACAAAAAAATTACAATCTACCTGATAGGTACACTATTCCTTTTTGCCGGGATAAATTCTGTCTGTAGCTGCAAAAAAAAAGAAGTAGTTCCCGATACAATTAAATCTGATGTTGATTTCTGGCTGACAAAAGCCGATAAGTCGGTTCTTTTAAAAAAGCTTGATTTTAAGCTGTTATTCAAAACTGCGGTTAATGCATATCCCACTATCGAGGTTGATACTGCAATTACCTATCAGACAATGGATGGTTTCGGCTTTTCACTTACAGGTGGCAGCGCATGGCTCATCAACAAGATGCCTCCTACAAACCGTGATGCCCTGATTAAAGAACTTTTCTCGAAGGATAGCGCCTGTATCGGGATCAGCTATCTGAGGGTCAGTATTGGCGCTTCGGACCTCAATGCTACGGTTTATTCCTATGATGATATGCCTTCCGGCCAATCCGACCCCGATCTGGCTAATTTCAGTCTCGATAAAGACAGAACGGACTTGATTCCGGTTTTAAAACGGGCCCTTGTGCATAATCCCTCCATTAAAATATTGGGCTCACCCTGGTCGGCCCCTGCCTGGATGAAAACCAATAAGCTCACCAAAGGCGGAAAACTGCTGCCTGAACACTATAATACCTATGCCCGCTACCTGGTGAAATATATTCAGGAGATGGGAGCCGAAGGCATAACTATTGATGCCATTACTATTCAAAATGAGCCGCTTAATCCTTATAACAATCCCAGCATGGAGATGTCGTGGGAGGAACAGTCAAAATTCATTAAAAACAACCTGGGACCGGCATTTCGCTTAGCCAATCTGACAACAAAGATCATCCTGTACGACCATAATTGCGATCATCCCGAATATCCTGTCAATATTCTGAATGATGCTGATGCACGGCAATATGTTGACGGTTCGGCATTTCATTTGTATGCAGGTGATATAAGTGCTTTATCGCAGGTGCATGAGGCCTTCCCGGATAAGAATATCTATTTCACCGAGCAATATGTTGGCGGACCCGGAAATTTTGGTCCGGATTTAAGATGGCATATGAAGAACCTCATTATCGGGGCCACCAGAAACTGGAGCAAAAACGTACTTGAATGGAACCTGGCATCCGACCCGGCTTACCATCCGCATACCGACGGAGGATGCACCACTTGTGAGGGTGCTCTGACTATTAACAGCGCTTCCTATGTTGTTCGAAACGTTTCCTATTATATCATAGCCCATGCTTCCAAATTTGTACCGGCAGGGTCTGTAAGAATTGGATCCACTATCCCTTCAAACTTTCAAACGGCAGCTTTTCTGACTCCGGCCGGTAAAAAAGTGCTTATCGTATTAAATGATGCGGAAACGGATGAATCTTTTAATATCAGATATAAAGGCAGGTCGGTAGCAACCACCTTAACCAGCGGCTCAGTTGCGACCTTTATCTGGTGATCTCAATTCTTAACAAAAGTAGTATACCGGGAAATTTTGCGTATATTACTAAAATATGAATAGCCCAAATAGTACCCGTGAACAACTGATCATCCAATTACGAGTACTTCAAAACGACTATGATGAATTAAAGGGCCAGTACACCGAAGACCTGACCGAAAGCAGACTGGCAGAAAAGCTACGGATCGTAGCTGACCATGAGCTTACTTTTCAAAACTCCGAGAAGGCAAAACGGGCGGCCGAGCTGGTTATCGCCAACAAAGAACTTTTGTATCAGAATAAAGAAAAAGAAAAGCGGGCGGCACAGCTGGTGGCAGCTATTCATTCGGCGAAAAAAAACGAAGTGAAGGCAAAGCTCTACACCGAATTGCTCATAGCAAACAAGGAAATATTAGAAAAAAACCAATTGATTGCAGAGCAAAATGAGGAATTCACCATCATAAATGAAACTCTTAGCCTGAGTAATTCAGCATTAACAATCGCTAAGGAAAATGCCGAAGAAAGTGACCGTTTAAAATCAGCTTTTCTTGCAAATATGAGCCATGAAATCCGAACCCCGATGAATGGCATCCTGGGTTTTGCTGAATTGCTCAAGGAACCCGACCTGACCGGGACTGAGCAGCATAATTATATTTTGATGATTGAGAAGAGTGGGGCCAGAATGCTGAATATCATCAATAATATAATTGATATTTCGAAAATTGAAGCAGGCCTGATGAGAGTCGACATAAGGAAGATAAATATCAATCCGCAGATTGAATACATTTTTACTTTCTTTCAACCTGAAGTTGAAAGCAAAGGTTTGGTTCTCTCTTTTAATAACCGGCTACCTACCTTTGCAGACACCATCCATACAGATCGCGAAAAGCTTCTGGCCATACTGACCAACCTTATCAAAAATGCGATTAAATACACCGATAAGGGCTCCATTGACTTTGGCTATACCGTACTCGCAAGCCATGAAGACCCCGAAATTGAATTTTATGTAACCGATACCGGAATAGGAATTCCTTTAAACCGGCAGAAAGCGGTTTTTGACCGCTTTGTCCAGGCTGACAGCAGTGACAGCCGGGCTTTTCAGGGAGCCGGACTGGGATTATCCATTTCAAAAGCCTTTGTAGAAATGCTAGGGGGAAAGATTCGTGTAGAAAGCGTATCCGGGAAAGGATCAACATTCTATTTTACACTTCCTTTTAACTCTTAAAAAAAGGTCCGTTCCCAGGTTAGAGAACGGACCCTTTTATTAAATCCCGTCTTCGATATTCCAGACAAAAGCCCGTAAGCCTTCAGCTTCGACATCTTTATTGAGCGCTTTCAATTTTTCTAGCAAGAGCGGAACTTTTGCGTCTTCTACAATGGTCAGATGCGCATTGTTCAGCTCAGGCCAGGTATGGGTTCCCTCATGCATCAAACCCTCCACTGATCCCCTGCCTTTAACATCCATCCATTGAGTATAACCCCGGATGGCCAGATTGTCCAATATCTCCTGCACCTCTTCGGTGATGGACTGATTGTATGATATAAATACTGATTTCATGGTTGCTTGCATTAACTATTTCGAAACTTTTGCTTCGGCCTTTTCTGCCCTTTTCATCTTACCCACACCGAAAATGGTGTAAATGGTAGGTACCAATATCAGGGTAACCAGAGTAGAGAAGGTTAGCCCTCCAAAGATGGCAATAGCCATGGGTTTCCACATTTCCGAACCGCTTCCTGTGGTGGCAATCATGGGTATCATGGCAAGAATCATGGTCAGGGAGGTCATAAGTACCGGTCGTAACCTCGAGCGGCCGGCAGCGACAACTGCCTTTTTCAAAGGATAATCACGTGCAACCAGAAGGTTGGTATAGTCTACCAGAATGATTCCGTTTTTAACTACGATACCGATCAGCATAACCGCTCCAATTAATGATATAACATTGATGGTGGCATGGAAAATAAACAGTGCGAGAAAGACCCCGGTAAATGCAAAAGGAATAGAGAACATGATAATAAACGGCTCTCTCAATGATTCGAACTGCGATGCCATAACAATGTAAACCAGGATAACGGACAACAAGAGCAGCAACATCAGGCTTTTAAAAGAGTCTTTCATATTTTCAGCGCTTCCGCCAAACTCAACGTTCACATCATTCGGAAAATCCATTTTTACGATTTCTTTTTCAAGGGCAGTTTTTACGGTTCCGATATCGGTGCCGGAAAGTGCTGCTGAAACCGTTACCACACGAACTTTATTCTCCCTTTCAATGTTTGGTGGCGAATAAAACCGCTTCAAATCCGTAATCTCACTCAGCTTGATCATTTTGCCCATCGGAGTCGTTATGCTGATATTTTCGATATCCTCGGTTGACTGCCTGAATTTTTCATCGTAGCGAACAATCACATCATATTCATTGCCATCTTCCTTATATTTTGTGGCGGTCATACCCGTGATGCGGTTGCGGATGGCCATAGCTACCTGTGCAGTGGTGAGACCGAAAGAGGTCATCTTTTCGTTATCGAGAACCAGCTGCAATTCGGTTTTCTCCTTGTCGCGGCTGATCAGGATATCTTTTGTGCCATTAATAGCCTTAAGAGCTGCAGCAAGTTTCTCGGAAAGAATATTTGTTTCATCAAAATTATTTCCAAAGACCTTTACTTCCAGGTTATTTCCACCACCCATACCCATGGCAGCTGATGACCGCGAAGCACCCGGGTCGACATAATATTTCTCGACTTCAGGCAATGCCTCGATATCTTTTCTCATCCGGTTGGCCACCTGAAAAATATCCTGCTCACGTTCTTTCCGCGGCTTCATTTTAAAGGTGTAGTTAACTATATAGTTGCCTGTTTCAGAAAATATGGCCGCCAGACTGTTCTCATCACCCGTACCGGCACTGGTGGAAACGATCTCGATTTCGGGATAATTTTTCATGAAAACCGAATCCAGGTAGGCAGCCGTTTTTGCTGTCTGGTCGAGCCTGGTGCCCTGAGCCAGTTTGATTTGAGCGGCTATCCGGTCGTTATCGGAGGCTGGCATAAATTCAGTACCGAGAAACTTGACCAGGAACATCGAGGAGACAAAGATGGCGAAGGCAATGGCAACCACTGTCCAGCGATGATTGACTGCCCAGGTGAGCGTTTTCTCAAAGAAGTTGTCCATCTTCTCCAGCATATTCTGCGAAAACCAGTAGATTTTTCCACCGACTGTGTTCTTTGGAGGATTTTTAGACTTCAGAATTTGTGATGCCAGCATCGGCACGAGTGTCAGTGAAACGATTACCGACATAGCAACCGAAATGGTGACCACCCAGCCGAGCGGACGGAAAAGAATACCGGTGATGCCTCCAAGCATGGTTAACGGTAAGAAAACAGCAATGATTGTCAGTGTGGAAGCTATTACAGCCAGACTCACCTCGCTTGTACCGTAAATGGCCGACTCACGCGCAAATCCTCCCTTCTCCAGCTTTTTGGTGATATTCTCG
>CAIXHD010000003.1 GCA_903919065.1 uncultured Bacteroidota bacterium | reverse complement strand
TGCTTGTTGCCATGTGAGAAATCCCTGATGTATTTTTTCTTGTCCAGAATCTCTCCGGCAAAGAATTCATCATATTCCTTATAAAAATTATCTAAATCACCTTTCGACATATGGTGAACCTGACCGATAAACTCAAAATACTCCTCAGGAGTCAGGAAATCTATCAGAAATCCATCGTCGAGATGGGCACCTGTGTAGAATTTCCAGTCTGTGGTTCCTTTTACGTCTTTTGTTTTTGACTTGATCCATCCACTGTTGGCCCTGATCAGATCGAGCAAGAGCCTGAAAAATGTGGTTTTACCGGCTCCGTTATTGCCAACCAGCCCGAAGCTTTCGTTTTCCCTGATCAGGAGTTGCGGAATAGATAAAACTGTGGTTCCGCCGTATATTTTGGTGAGATTTTTTACTTCAATCATGGTGTTTTGTATTTGTAGGGCTCATAATCAGTCCCTGCTTGATGTTTGATTTATTATTCTCTGAATCCTTTTGCCATATCATACCTTCTATTCATAAACTGTTTGGTAACAATACCCAATAGAGCTTTGTTGAAAACCAAACCTGCGAGTCCGATCACACCGATCATGACATAACCAAGATAGGGCACCTTGAAATACTTGAATGGATAAAATATCAGCACCGGCAGTAAAAAACCGGGCAACATGGAAAGCCATTGTGATGCTCCCATACCCTGATAGTTAAAACTTGCACTCCGGTTTAAATCAACCCGTTTAGTGCTGTATGTTGAGAGGTAAATCATTACAAACGACAGAAATCCAATATTATATAGAAAGGTTGCTGTATTGATGAGGAGAATTTTGTATCCAAAAAAGACATAGGGTACGGTCAGAACATAACAGATGGTGCACATGGTAATCGCCAGAATGTATTTCGCTCTGATATACTGTCTGTAATCTGAGTAGTTCGCGAGGATAGTATCGAAATAGCTGCTTTCAAAACTAAAGCAGTAATTCACGTAGCTGATCATCATTCCACCAGTCATGAATATCCCGATAAAAACCAGCATGCTGCTGAATGCTTCACGATTTGCATCCGGATATAGCATCAGGCCGTACAATATAAAGATCGGTGACATGTACAAAATAGTTTTGGTGCGCTTGTTCCGCATCATCAGCCTCAGATCGAGAGAAATCAAGTGCCCCGTGAGTCCAATGTTTTTCAGATATCGCAATTGGCCTATCGTATCAGCCTTTTCCCTTTTCTTAATGTTTAATTCGTCCGGATAAAGCCGGTCTCTTAAAAAGAAATAGTTCACAAGATAGGTCAGAGCCAGAATAGCCAGAGGAATGAGCAGCGTTAATGGGTTTTTTAATATTCCGCCCATTAATGACCTGGATAATTCTGCGAGTGAAAAAACCTTAAAGTGGTCCAAGGCAAACAGTCCGACCAGAGCAACTCCAAAAAGCGCCGTAACCCAGGGTTGATGGGCGAGCTGCCTCTTTGCATAAGTTGCCAGGAAATTATTGCTGAAAACCAGTAATATCATTCCAAGTATCCATCCCCAGGCCATTCCCATGCCATAAACCGGGGCAATTACCTTAATGGCAAATGGAATAAAGACCAGCCACGTCAGGAAATTCCCGATGCTGAAGATCGATTTGGCTGCCACGTAATGGACGATTGCTGATTTTTTTACCGGCAAGGTCAGGTAAGTTTCGATATTCATTACCGGCAGCGATTGCATCACAAAACGGATAATAAACTCGATGGAGAAATAATACAGGATGATGCCATTAAATAAGTGGACAGGGTCCTCGTCGGGAGCGATTTTCTGGAAAAGCTTATCGATAAAAATCCCAAGCATGACCAGATATGCCAGCATGATCGTGAGCAATAATCCCATGATGATGTTGAGCACAATTTGTTTCTGCCAGAAGCTGGAGCGCATGGCCTCTTTGATCTGGTGAGATATGAACCATTTAATTATCATAGGTTAAAATAATAAGCAAACAGGTTTGTTAATTTTCATGGATTGCCCGGTTTCACGAAGCTTTCCGGTTGAAGG
>CAIXHD010000002.1 GCA_903919065.1 uncultured Bacteroidota bacterium | reverse complement strand
GGTCATTTCGAAAGCATTCATAAACCCTACCAGGTTTTCGGCTTGTGGCCACCAGTGCTTGTTGGTGCGCAGATGACTGCCAAAGCGTGTTGATTCCAGGAAAAGTCCACCATCCTGATCAACGCCCTCGCGGGCCACGGCATCAGCCATCAGTATGCAAAGGGGCTTCATCATTCCCTTAATGCGATCGTCCTTCAAAATATCCGCAGCCTCCATTAAAAGCCAGGAAGCTTCTATATCATGACCAAAAGAACACGTTCCTTTTGTAGCATCCACCTCATTAAAATCAACATCGAAAAAAATGCCCAGGTGCCCGGTTGGACGAATAATTCTTTCAATAAACAGAGCAAGAAGCTCAGTCAGCCTTACCCTTACCCGCTCATCGCTCCAGATTTTATAAAGGGCAGCATAGGCTTCCATCACATGGAGATGGGTGTTCATGGACCGGGGCTCATTGTTATCGGCCATCCGGTTCTCTTCATACAGTTGCCAATCGCGGGTAAATGCCTCAAAATAACCTGCATGCAAAGGATCCTTTGCTTTGCTTTCCAGCAAAATATAAAATCCACGGATAATACCCAATATCTTATCGCTTTGAACCAACTCCATGTACTTGCTCAATGCATAAATCACAAAAGCCTGTGCATAAGTATGCTTAATATCAGATGCTACCGTGCCATCAGGAGCAATTTCCATAAAGTAACCACCATAATCGGGATCGAGAAATTTTTCCTGTAACACTCTGAAAGCCAGATGAGCCATCTGAGCAAAATCCTGATTTTTGTTATATAGGATTGCTGCCTCTGAATAGGTCCATAAAATGCGGGCAGTGAGCACGCAGGAAAGATTTGCCTCCACCGGGTTTCCCTGAAGATCTGCTGCCCCGTAAAACCCATCTTTTCCAGGCTTTACAGCATATTTAATCCAATAAGGGAGGATATCACCGGTTAGCTCCTGCTCAAACTTCTGCTGGTAGGAAGTCAGCTCGTGTTTTAAGGGTTTGTCGATCATAATGTGCCAATGTTAAGATAATGTGCCAATGTGCTAATGTGCCAATGTGCCAATGTTAAGAAATTACGCTTATAATTCAACATTTATCGCACTAAATTGACATCTCCAAATTTAATAATGATTACACAAACGCATCTTAGTCCCCTCTTACAATTGGCACATTGGCACATTTCTTCAATTTCTTCTATTAGCATATTAGCATATTAGCATATTAACACATTAACTCAGAGCAGCTACCATTGCCCTAACCCGATTGGGATCGGTTTGGAGGATAGAGAATTCCGGGATGGCGGAGAGGCCGCCCATAAAAACATCCGGACGGCGGAAAACCATTCCGCTTTCAACGGGGTGGCGCAGAGTTGCATGATATTCTGATGCTTGAACTTGTGCTGCAAATTCACTGATATTAAACTCATTCAAACCACCACCAGGCATAATCACTATGTTACCGGCCGATAGGCGGATGAGAGTGGCAATCAGCTCCGCACCATCCGGAGCGAGGTTTTTTTGCCCGGAAGTCAGTATCCGGTGTACACCAGTCAGCATTAAATCATTCAGAGCCTCCAAAGGATCCTTTGCCATATCAAATGCGCGATGAAAAGTCACTGCCATTGGGTGTGCCAGTTCAACAATTTCGGAGGTACGTTCAACATCTACCCGTCCATCAGCCTTAAGGAAACCGATAACAATTCC
>CAIXHD010000001.1 GCA_903919065.1 uncultured Bacteroidota bacterium | reverse complement strand
TCGGAACGAAGGAGGATTCCCTCGATATCCTGTCCGTATCCTATTGGTATGGCGGTGCATTGCGCGCAGTATGCGGAAAGGATCCTATCAACCGGTTCGATCAGGATTATAAAAGTTTCTTAAGTCTGGATACGGAATCGGACAATTTCTGGGACGAAGCGAACAGGTATTTCGACCTGGAATATTACACTGATTATATCTGTGCCGAGTCCTGGATTGCAGATATCGACTGGCCTTACAATAATATCAAGATATACCGCAGTCCGGAAACCGGTAACCGCTGGAGGTTCTGCCTGATCGATGTGGAGCTTTCACTCAATCCGAACGGATGGTCCGACAGAAATACCGATCTCATCCGGATCATGCTGGATTATGATACTCAGAACCGATATATCCATATCTGGCAAAAGGCCATGCTGAACCACCGATACCGCGACTATTTCATTAATCGTTATGCCGATCTGATGAATACCGCCTGGACAAAGGAGCGCATGACTTCCATTGCAAATGAAATTGCAGGAGTTACCCGTCCCGAACTGCCAGCCGGATTTCAGCGGTGGGGCGATCCCAACATTTCGGCCAGCAGCTACATCGACTGGTTTAATCAATTGCACAGTATTATGGTCGATGAGCTGTCGAACCGGAGCGTTATGGTCAGGAACCATTTGAAAAGTAACCTTCGGTTACCTAAAGAGGTGAATATCACGCTGAATGTTGAACCTGCGGGATCGGGAGTAATTCAGATCAGCACGGTTAAGGTTCCAACCTATCCATTTAAGGGTGTTTGGTTCGACGGAGTTCCGGTTAAGATTGAGGCAATTCCGGGCCCCGGATACCAGTTCACAAGGTGGGATGCCAATTCTCTGTTAACCGACCTGAGTAAATCGATATTTACTGATACACTTACCAGAGGGGTAACTTTCCAGGCTCACTTCACGAAAACCACCTATTCCACCAAAGTAATTATTTCGGAAATCAATTATAATTCAGAGTCGACGGTGGATGCAGGGGACTGGATAGAAATCTGGAATTATGACCAATCAGTGTCTGCAAACCTGAACGGCTGGTATTTTACTGATTCGGATTCCAACCATTCTTTTCGTTTCCCGGTGAACACGCAAATTGCGCCGAATTCAAGGCTGGTAGTGGTGAATGACCAGAGTAAATTTAAATCAGTCCATCCCGGAGTGTCATACATGGGTTCATTCAGTTTCGGGCTGAGCGGCTCGGGCGATGCTGTTAAATTGTATAATGCCGGAAAGGTCCTCGTGTCGGAGGTAGTCTTTGAAGATGCCAATCCCTGGCCATCCGGTGCCGACGGACAGGGAAGAACCCTTGAGCTTCGCAATGTGAGCCATTCCACCAATGATCCTGCAAACTGGTTCGATGGCTGTATTGGCGGATCGCCCGGCAAGGCTTATTCCCCTTGCGGTGATCAGATTGTTTTTTCGGAGATCAACAGTAAGTCGGTACCGTCGTATGACCATGGCGACTGGGTGGAATTGCGCAATATTTCCGCGGTATCACAGGATATCTCCGGATGGGTGTTTGAGGATGGCGTTGACAGTACCGGTCATTCGTTCAGGATACCTGACGGCACTCAATTGCGACCCCATGAAAATTTTGTCGTGGTTCAGGATGTAAACAAGTTTCGTGCTATTAATCCCGGTGTAATAAATTTTGCCGGTCCCTTTGTATTCGGGTTAAAGGATACCGGGGAATGGATACGTGCCTACGGCTCAAACGGCAAGCTGCGTTTGTCGGTCCGTTTTAGGGATACAGACCCTTGGCCCGTGATGGCTGCCAGCGGAGGATACACCTTCGAACTGAGGGATTCTCTGGGTATCATGAACGATGGGAATACCTGGTTTGCCGGATGCCCGGGAGGTTCGCCTGGCCGGTATTATAATTCAAACTGCTCGGCAGCCGTAATAACTGATCCGGCTGAGAAATTCGAAATCCTGGCTTACCCCAATCCCGCTAATGATAAAGTCTGGTTAAAATTCGGAGAGACTTACCGGGTAAACATTGCACTAAAAAACATGCTGGGTGAAACGGTGCTGGAATCAATTGAAACCGGCAGCCCGGTGGTTTTAAATATCGGACATTTGCCGGCAGGTATTTATATTTTGACTGCAACAGCAGAAAGTGGTGAAATAGAGGTGATAAGGCTGGTGAAGGAATAAAGAGGAATTTGCAATGATGCTGCCTAATTACAATTGTGGAAATGAGAAAATTGAAAAAATCCTAATCATCGGTTCGAAGATTACTGGTCTGAAACCATAATATTTTAGGCGGGAATCCCTTAAGAAGATAGAGATCATTAAAGTCGGAATCCTGCGTTACTATTATGAAGTGGTTCATTTTGGCGAATTCCCATATTTCAATATCTGAAGCATTCATCAACCCTTCTGATTTAACATGACTTGATCCTGAATAAAAATCAGAAAGCTTTTTTAGAATCCTGTAGGAGATATTCTGATCGAACAACAATTTCATACAGCCACCTGATAGATGCTGCGTTCCCTGTCGGCAGCGAAACTTAAAGCGGCAAAAATATCCTCAACCTGAAGTTCAGGGTATTCTTCAACGATTTTATCAGTTGACATACCCGAAGCCAGCCAAGTTAGGATATCATAAACGGTGATCCGCATACCTCGTATGCAGGGTTTCCCCCCCCTTTTCCCAGCTTCAATCGTGATTATTTTCCTATAATCAACCATTCTGTTATCTTTTAAATCTTTATGAATGAGTAAAATTAGTCAATTGAGATTCATTATACAAACACATGATGAAGCTATATTCGTTATCTTTGGTCATCCCCCATTGATGATCCGATTTCTAACCCGGTTGGAATGAAACCAATTGCAAAGTTTGAAAAGTTGACAGCATTCAAAAAGCTGTCAGCTTTAATTATAATCATTGTTGCATTCATCTCCTGCGATAAGGGCAACCTGCCCCCTGTAGCTAAGCTGGTCGCTTTTCCGGCTGCCGGCGATACCACTGTTTTGTTCGATTTCAGTGCCGAGGGAAGTGCCGACGACCGGAATTATCCGATCGGTCTGGTATTTCGTTGGGACTTCAATGGCGATGGGATTTGGGATACCGAATACTCCAAAACCAACGCCATTGCACATAAATATAGAGTGTCCGGGAAATACGAGGTGAAGGTGGATGTTAAGGATATCGACGGACTGACCTCCATTGCCACAGACTCCATCGAGGTGTATGCTTATAATCAGGACATCGACACGCTTACCGACCCACGCGACGGGAACCGGTACCGGATTGTGAAAATCAAGGACCGGTGGTGGATGGCCGAAAACCTCAGGTACGGCACTGAAATCCCTACAGACAGGGAACAGACCGATAATGATACGGTGGAGTTTTACAGGAACCCTTACTCAAAATACAAATACGTGGATTCCATTGGTGGGGTTTACCTCTGGTACGAAAGCATGAATTACCGGAGAGAGAATCCGCAAGGCATTTGTCCAGACGGGTGGCACATCCCAGCCAAAACAGAATGGGAATCCCTGTTTACCGGTGGAAAACAAGGCATTGGGGGCTATTATTATTATGATCTGTATTCCGTACAGTATTATCGTGAAAACGGACCTTCCAATCTCAATCTGGATTTAAGCAATGAGGCTGAACGGTGGAAGGATGGTTTTTTTGCATGGTCATATCAGTTTGGAGGAGGTTTCTGGTCATCTGATTCCCGCTACATAACTGATCCTCCTTATTTTGTATATTATCCATACGAATGTTATTTCAATAGCTTAACTCTTCATATATCAGTTGGCTGTTGGGTTAATTTGCCATCAAACGATCATACGCCGTTAACAAGTTATCTGTCAGTCAGATGTATTAAAGACAACTAAGCCCCTAGCCAATCGTCATGAGGAACCACAACCTGATAGCAGTTATTCTTTTAGTAGGATTTTCCTCCTGCACTACCAGGCTTGATCTGCTTAACGAGGCTGAACCTATACCTGTTGTTTACTGCCAGATTAATCCGAACGATTATAAATTTTATTTGACGTTAACCCGCACCTTCGCAGGTGATGCCAATGCCTATGATCTTGCCGGTGATGCCGATCTGGTGTTTTATACGAAGGCTGATATCCGCATTGAAGGGTGGATTGATGAATACAAAGTTTGGGAAACCCGGTTTAAACCCTTAGGAAGAACGAAACTTGATGGAATATTTCCCCTTGGTCCGGGATATTGTTTCGAAGCGCCAAATACGGAACCTGTTGGGAATTTAAATACCAGTTACCGGCTGGTTGTTGATCTGCCGGGAATGGCCAGCCCGGCCTATTCAAAGATTGGTATCGTGGAGGTGCCTGTCGTCCTATCCAAATGGGATAATCAGATCTCTTTTTATAATAATGCAGCAAAAGAAATCGGGATCGAACCGGGACCGGGTACCGCCTATTGCGATTTGATCTGTGTGTTTCGTTACCAGCAAATGGAAGGAATCTGGGTTAATCATTCAGATACATTTCTTTTGAGAAGAGATATAAGTTTCGACATTGGCCGGACAGATTTTTTCTATTCCGAACTGTTTTACAAGCAGATTGCTGCCAATATCAAGCCTGTTAACGATACCATTGTAAGGAAATTTACCTCACTCGATCTGATCCTGTATGCCGGGGATATTCATTTCAGGGATTATGTGGATACATATACTAATGCCGGGAACCTGGATAATCCTCCCAAAGGAAATATCATCAATGGAATAGGATTGTTCACCATGCGCCGAATGGCCGTGAAACCCGACATGACGCTCGACCGGTGGGCCCTGGATTCCTTGTGCCTGGGGCAGTATACCAAGCAGCTGGGGTTTGTGAGGTGGTGAAATTAAGATAATGTGCAATTAGATTTAAGATAATATGCAATCGTATTGCATAATTGACTAAAAAGGGCAAATGAGCAACCTTATTCTCATTATCTTTAGACATCCCCCATCGGTAATTCGAATTCTAATCCGTTTGTAATGAACATTTTTGCAAAGGTTGCGGCAGTATTGATCACAGGATTTGTCCTGATTACAACTTCTTGCCGCAATGACTTTGAGGTAGTTCATCAAGCCAACCCAACAGCTTTTGTGTATTGCGTTTTGAATGCAACGGATTCCGTTCACTATATCCGTATAAATAAGTCATTTATCACCTTTGATAATGTATATGATTATGTAAATCGATCGGATTCATTGTATTATCCGGATTTAGACCTGCAAATTGAATTGACCGATAATATTTCGCAGGTGGTTTTTATTAAACCTGAAAAAATCATTTATGCATCAAAAGATTCCGGATTATTTGCTCAGGATCCGAATGTTTGACTCGATTGATTTTCATATCGATTCGGCCGAAAAGTTCCTGTATGAATATGCAAATCTCTTCAGGGTTAATCCACAAAGCACCTTAGATTCATTAGGTATGAATAAAAAAGAGTTGCCAACTTGAAGGAAAAGTTGGCAACTCTAAAAAGCGTTGTCCTGCTAGGGCTCGAACCTAGACTCTTCTGATCCAGAATCAGACGTGTTGCCAATTACACCACAGGACAATTGCGGTGCAAAGATAGATTTTTTTCAAAATCCCCAAAACAAAAACGCAAAAAGGTAAACCGATTCCCGATTCCCGATACCCGATACCTGCTACCCGACACCGCATTTTGTTGTCAGTTATCAGTTATCAGTTATCTTTGAATAATGTCAATGAATCTGAAAGTCGAAATTGATCCCCGCTCGGGATTTTGTTTTGGAGTTGTAAAAGCCATCAAAAGAGCGTTGGAGATTCTTAAAACAGACGGTAAATTGTACTGCCTGGGTCAGATCGTGCACAACGATGAAGAGGTGAAGCGCCTTCAGGACTTGGGAATGATCACTTTAACACATGATGAGATTGCGAACATCCATGGACAGAAAGTTCTTATCCGTGCGCATGGTGAACCCCCCGAAACTTATGAGCTTCTGAGAAAGAACGGAAACGAAATTCTTGATGCCACCTGCCCGATTGTTTTGAAACTTCAGGACAGAATCAAGCATTCGGAGCTCGATGGTGATTTTATTCTGATATACGGAAAGGCTAATCATCCCGAAGTGATTGGTTTAATGGGACACCTGAACGGTCAGGGTGTGGTATTCAAAGACATTGAAGAGCTTGATCTCTCTGCGCTGCCGGATAAAGTTACCCTCTACAGCCAGACCACCATGAGTATCGATAAGCTATATGAGGTCCGTCAGAAGCTCGAAGATGCAGGTATCAGGGTTCTTCTCAAGGATACTATATGCCGACAGGTCTCCGGAAGGAAAGAGGAAATGCAGGCATTCTGCATGAAGCATGATACCATCTTATTTATTTCCGGTGTTGAATCCAGTAATGGGAAAGTGCTTTTCGAATCCTGCCGCGAGGTAAATCCCCATAGTTACAAGATTTCCGGAGTCAATGAAATCGATCCTGCCTGGTTTCAGGAAGGCCACAGCATCGGCATCTGTGGTGCAACTTCTACCCCTACATGGCAGATGGAACAGGCAATGCAGATGATTCTTAGTCTTTAATTATTGCGGTCAGCTTTATTCCTCGGTTATTCCCTGTTGATGTCAAAAAAAATACCTCAGCTGTTTCGCCCTGCTTGCCGCGGGTGAGCAAAGTAAGTTTTATTTTTTCGTCAGTCATGCCAGGGAAATTTTTCCGGTATTTTGTGACTCTCATTAATTCAAGCTTTTTCTTGAGAGGCTGGGTATTCCACCCAAGCAATTCCATTCCCGGCCTTACCCCACGCTTGTATGCATTGTAAGTGGTATCAACAGAGGCAACAATAATCACCCCGTTATGATCCGCCATTAATTCAAAACCGTAGGAGGCGGAATAACGCTTCGGCCACGCTTGTTTGAAATCCGTTTGTTGCTGAAATCCATACCCCAAAATACATAGGCTGATTAGGATTAGCAACCGGAGTTTAGAATATAATGGCAACAATGGTTTCATTAAAACAACATAGTTAAATTCTCCACAGATGACACAGATTACACAGATGGCTCTGAGCTTATCTGTGACATCTGTGCGATCTGTGGAGATTTTGTTTTATCGTGCCGTCCCGGGCGAAATGAAGCCGACCGGCCAAACCGGACTTTCCGTCACAACAGCCGGTTTGGTAACCTTGTTTTTGCCTACCAGCAGGCTGACTTTATAATTGCCCGGAGCCATTCGCTCGGTTCTTAAATACTGATGGTGCAGACCGGGATCTTTCGAAACCTTGATGTCGGTGTTCTTATCATTCTGGTCTGTTATCCGCAGGTACACAAGATCCTTAACCTCAACATTTTTCAGATAATAATATACCTCCAGGCCATTGGTCTCATTCTGAACATAAAGATTATTATCCCCTGTCAGATGATAATTTCCCCAATTGGATCTTTCCGAATAATTGAATTGAGGTTTTGGGACAATATTAAACAGATAAAACTGCTGATTCAGAATGCTGTCTTTCCATTCCCCAAGATGCGAAACGTCTGTGATCCATAAACCTCTGCCATAGCTTCCAACAACCAGGTCCTTTTCTTTTGGGTGAACAACAAGATCTGTAATGGGCACAGGCGGCATGTTCAATCGGTAAGAAATCCATGATTTCCCCTTGTTAAAGCTTATAAAAACCCCCTTGTCGCAGCCGAGATATAAGAGGTCGGCGTTGTCCGGGTCTTCGCAAATGGCCGATACCGGGGCATCAGGCAGACCGCTGGTTATGGCTTCCCATGTCTTTCCGAAATCAGTGGTTTTATACACGAAAGGCTTGAAAACATCGTCCCTGAAACCGGTTTTTGATACGTAAGCAGTACCTGCATCAAAGGCAGATGCGACAATCCGGCTGACATACATATTTTTAGGGGCGCCGACGGTAAATAGGGCATCGGTAAATTCTTCCCAGGTGGATCCATAATTCCGGGTAAGATGAACCCTGCCATCATCGGTGCCCACCCAGATTACACCTGATTTTACCGGCGATTCCGATATAGCTGAAATGGTGCAGAACTGCATGTGGCCCTTGCCGTTAATCTTGCCCGGATCGTTGGTGGTCAGGTCGGGACTGATTTTCTCCCAGGTATCACCGCGATCGATCGACCGCAACAGATATTGCCCACCGGTATAAATGATAGCCGGATTCTTTGGTGAAAGTTCCAGTGGAGTCACCCAGGTATTGCGGTACGGAGCTTCACCCCTGGCAGCCTTTGGAGAAATATCAACGCGGGTGCCGTTTAGCTGATCAACACGGTGGTGCAAACCAAACTGACCGGTATAATACAGCCAGCGGTTATTTTCCGGGTCTACCTTCGTGTACATTCCATCGGCTTCACCGGTTACCACCCATTCTTCAAAACCTACCGCTCCCGACCAGCTGTTGCTCGGCCCTTTCCATGTTTCGTGATCCTGTAAACCGATATAAATATTGTAGGGTTTGGAGTTGTCGACTTCCACATCGTAGATTTCACCGGTAGGCAGATGGGCGAAATGGTTCATTGTCAGACCGCCATCCCAGGTAGAGTATATGCCTCCATCGCTGCCCAGCATCATATGCCGGGGATCAGTCGGGTCGATCCAGAAACAGCGTACATCTCCGAAATTGCTCTGGAAGCGGTCTCTGCCGCGCCATCCCATCGGCCATGTTTTTCCTCCGTCGAATGAGTAGAACATTGATACACCTGGAATATAAACGTTATTTGGATTTACCGGATCGGCATATATCTGGTTAAAAGAATAGGCAGCTTTACCGCTGACATCGGTTTTTTTATCTGACATTTTCTTCCACGATTCGCCTTCGTCGTCCGATCGGTATACTTCTCCACCGATCAGTGCATCATAGGT